>JBEKLA010000334.1:0-3822 GCA_050010455.1 Binataceae bacterium (SeqCode)
CCACGAACTGATACGGTTCCACGGACTTGGATACCTAACAACATGTAACATCATGAAGGTCGTTCCCCGGCAAGCGCGGTTAATCGTGGGTTATGAGAACCGTTCTGCTTGTCTCGGTGCGCCAAAGGTTTCTACTCTCTTACTCGCCATCTCAGGAACGCCATAGCTCCTCCAACGGTAAGAAAGGGTGCAAGTGCCGCCGCACCAAACACCGTCACGTTTTCATTAAGGAAGAAGATAGTGGCAGCGAGCGCTGCCATTATTTCTGCGAAAGGCGCCAGTGTTACGCCAACCGCCGCCAAGACCATAAATACAGCCCACACAAGCATCGGAGGGAGACCAATCGTATGGTGGCCAGGTACCACCCATAAAAGAATTTGGAGACCACCAACAGGCACAAAAGATTCGACCATGCATGGCCGAATGCCCCACTTAAGGAAAAACCGGAGATCCCGCCAAACAGGATAGCCCGTATGATCACGACCATGCCCGACGAAAGAATCGCGAGGATCGTCAAGGTCAGGAGCGATGCCGCCAAGTGTGTAGGAATCACGCGTCCCCCTGAACTTTCACGCCTTAATGCGAACCTGCCTTTTCGACACTCGCGCTTGGAGCTGTTTTAGCCGGGATTTCCTTTTTGACTCTCCGATTCCAACTCCCGTATAGACCGGACGGCCTCTCTCTGCAAGGTTTTAGCCGGTATTGGTCCACGGTCTTCCAGCGTCGCCGCGAGGGGCCGGTTTCGCGTCTCGGGGCCACGAAACGCCCGGAAATGCCCGGCAGCTGATCTTAAGCGAAAATGAGCAGAATCTCTCCCCTGCCGTGGAAGCGGTTGCGATGCGTGTTCGAGCGCGACGGCTTCCGCTTCAGACGGGGTGTCGGCAGTCACTGGATCGGAGAGAAGCCCGGGAATCAAACGGCCGATCGTTATCCCTGAGTACGACGAAGTCGGTCTCGACATCATCCGCAACAACATGCGGACCGCAGAGATGTCTCGCGATCGTTTTCTGAAGCTGCTTAGCGAATGTTGAAAAGAGACACCGTTGACCGAACGTCAGGCCGCGGCAATGGCGGGCCTTTTGCGCCGCCGGGTTCTTATTTCAAACGGCAGCGGAACCTTGACCGAAACGAATTTTGGAGGCAGGCGCAGTTCGGAGGCCTTCTCCGGCGCAACCGCGACCAATCCGGCTTCCCGGAGAACCGCGTCGAGCGTGCCGCGCTCGTAACAACTCATCAGAAACGACACCAGCGCGTCGACGATATTGCGCTCAGCCTCCTGCCGGGTGTGACCCTGCGAATATACGTCGAGCAACGGAGACGACGAGACGTACCACTTGGCCTTTTTCCTGATCGTCGCCGGAAGTTCCCATTCCATTTTGATCTTCATTGTTCGTCACTCCCGGCAGTCTCGGTGCACCTCTCGGTCAAAGTAGCATAGCGCACGGCAGCATGAATGCCATCTGACGCTATCGGAAGCAATCTCGTTGAAGCATATGGTTCCTTTCGAATCAGCCGTTTAATCAAGCAAAGGTCTGCTGAATCGGCGCGCTTTTTCGATTAAATTCTGCCTATCTCCATTAGAATCTCAGCATTTTTGCGTCAGATCTGCTTGTCTGGCAAAGGGTAGGGCAGTTGCCGGGGCACGACCTTCGGGCTTGGCCCAAGGTTTGCGCTTGTCGATGCGCGCCAGAGGTGTCGACATGATATGAAACTCGTGGTTCCAGCGGTATTCGAAAACAGGTTCCTGGAGGCGCTCGCGCCGATACCGGTGAGCCATCTGTACGGCACTATCGGGGGCGACCTGAGCCTGCGTCCCCAACGATGGCTGCCGCAGCTCGCCGCCGAGGAGCTGGCGGAATTCGTGTCGCGCGTCCGCCAGAAAGGGCTCCAATTCTTCTATTGCCTGAACGTTGCCTGCCTGGCCAACCGCGAGTTCACCGCCGAGGGCCAGCGATGGATCGTCGAGCGGCTGGGATGGCTCGACGAATCCGGCGTCGAAGGGGTCGTGCTGGCCAACCCCTACTTGATAGCGTTCGCGCACAAACGCTTCCCGCGCCTGCAAATCGCCGCCTCGACCGCTTGCGCGATCGACAGCGTCGACAAGGCGCTTTTCTACCAGTCGCAAGGCGCGGACGTCCTCTATCTTCCGGAATTCGTCAACCGCGACTTTCAATTACTGGCGCAGCTGCGCAAGCGGGTGCGGGCGCGAATCGTGCTGCTGGCCAACGTCGGATGCCTGCTGCATTGCCCGATTCGCCAGTACCATATCAACGTAGTCTCGCACTCCAAGGAGAGTCTGGAGCTCGGCACCTACGTCGATTATCCGCTGATGTGCTGTACGGGCGAGAAGGTCCGCGATTCGGCACAGATGGTCAAGGCCACCTGGATAAGGCCGGAGGACGTCGCGGTTTACGAAGAGATCGGTATCGACGAGTTCAAGCTTGCCGGACGCGAGATGGAGCGCAAGTGGGTCGAGCGCGTCGCCGGCGCCTTCGCCGCGCGCCGCTACGACGGTGATTTGAACGACCTGGTGCTGGGCTTCGATCATCTGGAACCTTTCGGCCGCATTCCGGTGCGCATTCCGAATCGGGCGATGGAGGGATTCATCGACTTCTTCCGCCGCAAGCACGACTGCCGGCTCGGATGTAACGATTGCCGCTACTGCGAAGACTGGGCCGCGCGCGTATGCGTCGAGGACAAGACCAGTACCTTCCTCGGTCATCTGAACAAGACTGTCGCGCGATTGGAGGCCGGCGCCTTCCGCACCCTAAACGGCAGCTAGCCGCGACGATCCGCCACGCACATAACCGTTCTGTGGGGAAAATCTCAAATGACGCGGTTAGGCGGCAACGTTAGTCAGGGCATCGAGTCCGATCGGGTTGAGTTATCAACCATGACCGCCGCCCTGGCGATCCTGATAGCCTTCTGCGTCAACGGCTGCGACAGCGACAAGCCGTTCAGCGCGCCCGAGCACATGCATCATAAACCGGCGCGAGAGGAGAGCATTGCCACGCGACCGTATATCGCGATCAGCATAGCGGATCTTAAGCTTCATCCGGCCGGCGGCACCAGGTTCAGTGTGCCGCTGAATATACCCAATCTGGGCCAACGCCCTGCCAATACCCGGATCAAGAGCATGATCACGTACAGCGCGGTGCAACTCAGTCCGCCGCCCAGTCTGGATAAGGCCGCGGAGGAGCGTCGCGTTATCAAGCCCGGAGCCAGCGAGGCGATTACCGCATACTCCGCGGAGCCGATCACTCCGCAACAGGCGGACGATATCGAACATGGCCGCGGCTGGATTTATCTCACCGCGGAAGTCCTGTATGACGGACACACGGCTCGTGCCTGCCAGCAGTTTGCGATAAGCGCCGCAGACCCGAGCAGCCCGTCGAGGAAGCCGGTTCCGGCCAAACTCGCCGGCTACACTCTGTGCGGCGAGCCGGAATCAAATCACTTCGACTAGTATTTTCGGAACGGGATCTTTCGCATAAAAAGGAGCGATGAGCCAGCGCTGGGACCCCGATCGTTACGCCGCCAACGCGCGGTTTGTCGCGGACCTCGGCGCGCCGCTGATCGATCTGCTCGCGCCGAAGCGCGGCGAGCGCATCCTCGATCTCGGATGCGGTGACGGCGCCTTGACCGAAAAGCTCGCGGCCACGGGCGCGATCGTCGTTGGTGTCGACGGGAGTGGCGAGATGGTCGCGGCGGCGCGTGCCCGCGGACTCGACGCGCGCGTGATGGACGGGCAGGCGCTAGAGTTTGATCACGAGTTCGATGCGGTGCTTTCCAACGCCGCGATCCATTGGATGCGGCGTGCGG
>JBEKLA010000335.1:0-3814 GCA_050010455.1 Binataceae bacterium (SeqCode)
CGCTCAGAATCGAGATACTCGACCTATCGAACCTCGAACCTGCACCGCTACAATCCACGCCGACACTATGAAAACAGCATAGAGCGCTGCCGATCACTCGTTTTTCCGTACCCTGCTAGAGAGCATAAGCCGAGTGCGTGGCCAGGTCTACTTACGGATAGCCTTCTTTTTCTTTCGTACTATTGCGTCGATTGGTCGCCGGCTGCATGACATTTTTAGCAAACGTCGGCAGCAACCTGTTGTAGCCGGCCGACCCTGAGAGCGAGAGGTCCACGGTGCGTGCGCCGGTTCGATGAGTCCGTTTGCCGTACTGGTGTGCTGGCTATTGCCAGCGCACGGGTAAACGAGCAAGGGCGAGGCGATGGTCTCCACCGGCTTGTCTACGGCGGTCAGTGGGAGCAGGTTCAATGCGGCTAACGGGGTGACATCGTTCATTGAGCTATGACGCCAACGGCATCTGACTTCCGAGGGTACTAACACTTACGCCTGGGACGCGCGCAATCATCTGGTCGGGATCACAGGTCCTGTGCCAGCTGGCTTTGTGTACGATGCGCTCGGCAGGCGGGCTGCGAAGACCATCAATGGCGCAACCACGCAGTTTCTTTACGATCGGCGGAATCCAGTACAGGAGCTGGATGGTGCATCGCCGCCGAATGTCACCGCGAATCTGCTGACGGGGCTCAGGATCGACGAGTATTTCTCGCGCACCGATTCCGCTGGTCCCGCGACCCTTCTCGCCGACGCCCTCGGCAGCACGCTCGGCTTCACCAACACGAGCGGCGCGCTCAATACGTCGTACACTTACGAGCCGTTCGGCAACGTCACGATCAGCGGCACCCCCAATTCCAACTCAGACCAATTCACCGGCCGCGAAAATGATGGAACGGGGCTATACTACTATCGGGCGAGATACTATAGTCCGACGCTCCAGAGATTCGTGAGCCAGGACCCGATTGGCTTCGCCGGCGGCGGCCCGAACCTGTACAGCTATGTGCTGAATAACCCAATCAACTTGTCCGATTTGCTCGGATTAGAGCCATCAACACCGACCCCAATACAGCCAAGTCCAACGCCGAATCCACCAGCTCCAACAGGTTGGCCGCCCCTTACGAGTTGCGGTAAGAACTTCTTATGTACCTGCGCCTATGGCGTGGCATGCACGCTGGTGTGCTCGCCGTTCGCCGAGACGACGCCGGTGGGCCTTACGTGTGCCCTTGGTTGTACGGCAGTTGGCGGTCTCGATTGCCAGAAGCGTTACCCTTGTCCAGGGCATAATTGAATGAACACAGTCAGGACTCTAGTCAAAGTAGTATATTTCGTGTTGCGAACCATTTTCTTCCCCTTTATCTTGATCCTGCGGCCACTTGTGCCGAATACCCAGTTCATTGTGGCAACGTTTACTTTATCGATGTGTATGTTCATCGTACCGATAGCTAAAGCGCAGCTTGGTGCGGGCATCGCTGTAGCCGTCTTAGGAGTCGGAACGCTTTTAGCGTGTTCATTTCTCGTCTGGGGCAAGGAGTTCGAAGGACGCAGGGTACGGTAAGCTATACATACGACGTGGCAAGCTTCGTCTACGGCCCCTTCGGCAGGAGAGCCGCGAAGACCATCAACGGGGCGACCACGCAGTTCCTCTATGATCGGTTGAATCCAGTGCAGGAGCTGGACGGTGCATCGCCGACCAACGTCACCGCGAACCTGATGACGGGGCTTAAGATCGACGAGTATTTCTCGCGCACCGATTCCGCCGGTCCCGCGACGCTTCTCGCCGACGCGCTGGGCAGCACGCTTGGCCTCACCGACGCGGGCGCCATCCGCGATGGCCGGCGCGGGGATTTGATTCGCGTCTACGCGCGCTCGTCGCGCTTCTGATGGCAATGGGTCTGGCATCGAAAGCAGTAGTAATAGTTGCCGGTCATGAAGTTCTGCCATAGCTCGCGCAGCGGGAATCCCTCGATCGCTGTGCGCGAGGTCTCGCCGCGCTTCCATAAATCCGCCATGAACGCCTGGAAGGCGCGGAAGCCGTAGCGGAAGATGTGATCGCCGCATCGCTTCTTGTCGATTTTGCCGCTGCCCGAGAGCGCATTGGTCGGACAGTCCTCGACGCAGACCATGCAGTGGTCGCAGGCGTCGGCCGCGAGCGGCGGATCTGACCTTAGCGACGCCGTCGTCAGCGTGCCGCAGATTCGGATCGCCGAGCCGTACTCGGGCGTGACCAGTAATCCGTTCTCGCCGTATGAGCCCAGGCCGGCGGCGTAGCCCGCCTGCCGCCAACTGATTTCGCCGCGCATGCCGTGCCTGGGTGCGGCCATGTCGAGCGGAATGAACGATGGCACCGCGACGGCCGCGTAGCCGCTGGATTCCAGGATGCGCGCGACGCGATGGGCGCTGCGGGCGCACTCGTCGTAGGCGTGGATAGTATCGAACTGGCCGACGTGGTTGTTGCGGGAAGAAATCGCGCTCAGGCTGTGGCGCGCCACCACGACGACAATGCTTCTCGCCCCCGGAATGATACGCTCGATCGCTTCGGCGTGCTCGGGTAGTGCCGCGACGGCGCAGATGCCGACGAGATCGGCGCCACTGGCGCGTGCGCACTCCTTCACTTCGGTTTCCAAATCCATGCCCGGCGTACTCCGCGATGATTGTTCGATAAATTCCTGACCCGTTTAGAACTTGCCGTGGCGGCCCGCGCCGCCGGCGAAGCGTGTGGCGCCTTCGCGAGTCTCGCCCGATTGGACGGTCGCGATTCCGAGCACGTACTCATTATGGATCGCCGCGTCGAGCGGCATCGCCGCCGCTTCGTAAGCCGACCTGCGATCGCTTCTGAGGCATCGCTGCGGAAACGCCGCGAGTTGGGCGGCGAGCCCTTTCGCGGCGGCCAGGGCTGTGCCCGCCTCGACGATCCGATTCGCGAGTCCGATCCGCGCCGCCTCGTCGCCACTGACGCCACGTCCCGTGAGGATCATATCCATCGCGTGGCTCATGCCGATAAGCCGCGGCAACCGGACCGTGCCGCCGTCGACCAGCGGTACTCCCCATCGCCGGCAATACACGCCGAATACCGCGTCGCGCGCTGCCACCCGCATGTCGCACCACAGCGCCAGTTCGAGGCCGCCCGCGACTGCATACCCTTCGACCGCCGCGATAACCGGCTTTCCGAGGGTCATGCGCGTGCATCCCAGCGGCCCGTCGCCGCTCTCGGTGAGGCGATTTCCGTTGCCGGTCGCGACCGCCTTCAAATCGGCACCCGCGCAAAAACATCCCGCGACGCCGGTCAGGATCGCGACGGCAAGGCGCTCGTCGCTATCGAAGCGGCGAAACGCCTCGGCCAGCGCCTCCGCCGTCGGGCGGTCGACCGCGTTGCGGACCTCGGGACGATTAATCGTGACGATCGCTATCGGTCCCTCGATCTCAAAATTCACCAGACCCATCGTGATACCCCGCGCGCCGGATTGCTCTCGCGGTCCTCGGTGTTTCTCGCCGCGGCTAGATCCAGCTTCCCAGCACGATTCCGCCAATCGCCGCGACAGCGCCAAGAACGACGCTTCCGATCATATAGGTCGCGCCCAACAGCATTTCTCCACTTTGCAGCAAGCTAATCGACTCGTACTCGAAGGTCGAGAACGTCGTGTACCCGCCCACAAAGCCGACGGCAAAAAACAGCCGCCAGTACGGACTGATCCCGGCCCGTTGCTGAGCAAACGCGAGGAAGAAGCCGATGATAAAGCTTCCCGTGATATTGATCGCGAAAGTTCCATAGGGGAACGCGCTGCCGAACCGGGCCGCGAACCATCCGCCGACCAGATAGCGCGCG
>JBEKLA010000336.1:0-3813 GCA_050010455.1 Binataceae bacterium (SeqCode)
GCCGCGGCGAAGGCGAGCATGCCGCCCCAGCAATAGCCGACGATGCCGACCTTGCCGCCCTGCCGCGCCGCCGCGATCGCCGCTTCGATATCGAGAAGGCTCTTCGGCAATTCGGTCTTGCCGCGGATCGCAAGGCCCCTCTCGATGTCGGGCTGCTGATAGCCGACCTCGACATTGGGTTCGACCCGGTCGAAGAGAGCCGGTGCGATGCTGAGATAGCCGGCGGCGGCAAACCGGTCGGCAACGGTGCGGATGTGATGGTTGACGCCGAAAATTTCCTGCACGACGACCATGCCGCCGAGCGGCGTGCCGGTGGGCCGCGCGCGATAAGCGCCGATCTTGATGCCGTCTTTGGTCGTCAAAGTGATGGTCTCGCCCATGGTGGTCCTCGTCGCGGCTCGAGAAGGTGACGGGCCTCTGCCCAGCCTGTATCTAAAGAGCAACCGGCGGTGCTGTTCCAGCGCTTTTTTGCGGCATTCCCCTGACAGCCGCCGGTTTCAGCGTCATACTGTCTCGCTTTGACTTTCCGGTCAATCCTAAACCGTGGCCCCGCGATCCGCGATGGGATTTCGGGTCGGCCGTGATCCCGGATCAAAGAAAGTGAAGTTCCCCGTTGGCCCTGAGTCTTCAGGGAGTTAGATTCGAGTTGCATGATTGGAATCGACACCAACGGGGTGATGGAGGATGGCACAGGGGGTTCTTCCGATCCAGTACGAAGAGGAGAAGGCGAGCAGCGGAGTGACAGCTCTCGGCGGGCTTCTGGTGTATCTGGATCTGATCGAGGTCAGCGGGCTGTGCGAGGCGATCAAGAAATACGTCGCGGTTTGCGGCAAGCAGGGTTGGCTCGACCTGCAAATGATGCTGGCGCTGATTTTTCTGAATCTCGCCGGCGGGGATTGTGTCGATGACCTGGAGCGGCTCGAGCACGATGGCGGCTTTGCGGTGATCCTGCGTGAGATCGAGCGCTTTGTGCTGACCCGCAAGGAGCGCCAAGCGATGAAGGCGCGCTGGCGTCGCGAGCGGACGCGGACGCTGCCGTCGCCGTCGTCGATGTCGGAGTGGCTGGAGTGCTTCCACAGCGCGCAGGAAGAGGAGAAACGGGAGACGGGCAAGGCATTCATCCCGGCGGCGACGGAAGAGCTGCGCGCGCTGTGGCGGGTCAACCGCGATCTCGTGGGGTTCATTCAGTCGCATCGGCGCGAGACGACAGCGACGCTGGACATGGATGCGACGCTGGTCGAAAGCCACAAGCGGCAGGCCCACCACTGCTACAAGGGGTTCAAGGCCTATCAGCCGCTGAACTGTTGGTGGGCCGAGCAAGGAGTGATGGTGTACTCGGAGTTCCGCGACGGCAATGTTCCGGCCGGGCACGAACAACTTCGCGTCCTGAAGACCTGCCTCGACGAAGTGGCGGCAGTGGGCGTCACCAAGGTTTGTCTGCGATCGGACTCGGCCGGCTACCAGCGGGATCTGCTGCTGTATTGCGGCGAAGGCGAGGACGAGCGGTTCGGCGTGATCGAGTTCGCCGTGTCCGCCGATGTCACGGCCGAGTTCCGCAAGGCGGTGCGGGAGGTGAAGGAAGCGGACTGGCACCCTCTGGTGCGCACGAACGCGGACGGCAGCAGTTCGGCGACGGACCAGGAGTGGGCGGAGGTCTGCTACGTGCCGAACTGGGCTGGACACAGCAAGAAGCAGGCGGACTACCGCTTTCTGGCCATCCGTGAGCCGCTGCGGCAACTGAATCTGAGTGACGCCGAGCAGTTGCCGTTCCCGACCGAGGCGTTCGGGGCGAAGGGCCGTTTCAAGCTGTTCGGCGTGGTGACCAACCGCACGGCCTCGGGCGATCAAGTGATCTGGTGGCAGCGCGAGCGCTGCGGCAAGAGCGAAGAAGTGCATGCGGTGATGAAGAGCGATCTCGCCGGCGGCCAGATGCCCTCGGGGCTGTTCGGCGCCAACGCGGCCTGGTGGGCCATCATGATCCTCGCCCACAACCTCAATGTGGCGATGAAGCGGTTGGTGCTGGGACCGGCGTGGGTGGCCAAAAGAATGAAGGCACTGCGGTTCGCCCTGATCGGTCTGCCCGGCCGTGTGGTGCATCACGCCCGCCGGTTGATCGTGCGCCTCTCGGCTGCCGGCGATACGCTGGCCCTGCTACTGTCGGCCCGACGCACGATCCAGGCCCTGGCCCGGGGGCCGTCCGGATGACCGCCGCCGCCATCTCCAATTCATCGTCCATCGGCCTGCGGCAACACCGGAAAGCAGCGGTGAACACCGGACTGCGGGCCGTCGGACTCGGATGCCGTGTGGAGGCGACGATGTAGACTCGCGGTGCGCGAAAATCCCGTCACCAAGCCGGTCGCGACACTCCGGTGGTGGCGATTTTTACACCGGCCGACTGCTTCACCGCTGAAACCGGCCGCGAACCATTATGCATCACGCAGTTGATCGGGGATTGTGGGCTGTGGCGTGCAGTTGACAGGGCGGATCCTCGGACGTACATCCTCGCGCGCCGGGGCTGTAGCTCAGATGGGAGAGCGCTGCAATCGCACTGCAGAGGTCGTGAGTTCGAATCTCATCAGCTCCACCAGGTAGTCCCCTATTTCGCCTGGATTTTCCTATAGTCCAGAATCCCTCGATAATACGGTGGGTTAGCCTACGGGCTCGGCAAGGGAACAGGGTCTCTGGCGTCTCTTTAATCGGCAACGGCGCAATTTCGGCGGTTTGTCTCTGCCGGCCAAATTCTGTTTCCTGGAATGACCGTCGCCGTAGTTCCCGAGACCGGTTCGCATGTTTCGAGAGACGAGTTCGAGTTTGGACTCCGTCGGGGAACGAAAGTCAGTCAAGGCAGCGAAAGATATCTCCTGCGCTTCCGGCGAGGTTGCTCAATATTGCAGCGCCGATGTCATTTCAAACTTTTCGATGGGTCTGCGCGGAGCGCTTCATGCGATGCTCTGGGAACAGCTTCCACTGAGTTCCCGGTGCCCATTCAGCGGTGATCAAATCATGGCGCAAGCCGGCAGCCCCAAGGCGCGGTGCTGTTCGGCCCAATCCATCGGAAGGTCGATCAGGCGCGTGATGCCGAGGCCACGCGGCAGACGACCTTCGATCGCCGCCTTGACGATGGCGGGAGACAAAAAGGCGAGCGAGAGCGTCTGCCTGATCGAACGTTCGGATTTGTGTTCTCGGGCGGCGAGCGCGTCGGTGTCGACGATCGCGCCCTTGTTCAGCTCCGCCAGCCAGCATCGCGCCCGGGCAATGGCTTCGAGAAGTTTGGTTCGTGCATCGGCGCGCAAGGCACGCGTCAGTGATGGGTCCCGGTCTTCCGGGACGATGATCTCGCGATGACGGCGCGACGATGGGGGCGTCCAGGGAATTCTGATTCGATCGACGGTCGCGTCTGGATTGGTCAAGGTTGCTTCGCCATCCACATCGTGGTGTACCAGAGTAATCACGACAGCGCTTCGACCGACACGAACTTCGCCAACGATGGTTTCCACCAACTCGCGCTCATCGTCGGGCATGGCGACATCCAGGCGGTCGACGTTGTCTCGCAGGGCTTTTAGGACGAGCGTCTCGATCTCCATCGCGGGAACGCGGGCGACCGATCCGGCTTCGTCCCGCTTTCCCTGCAGGATGGCCTGGGACACATAGTAGCTGTAACGGCGTCCCTTCTTGTTGGCATGGGTCGGGCTCATGGGATGACCACGATCGTCCCTGATCTTGCCGAGGAGCAGCGCGTTCGAGGGAGACCGACGATCATGCGAAGCGCTTGTCCGCTGTTCGAGCTTGGCCTGGACCTGATCCCAAAGCTCT
>JBEKLA010000337.1:0-3805 GCA_050010455.1 Binataceae bacterium (SeqCode)
TTCGTAGTTTGAAACGTACCGGAGGTGGTCGGAAAATCGGTTGCTTCCGTGGATCCCGTTACGTAGACGGACCCCGCCGAGTCCACCGCGATGGCATTGCCAGAATTGAAGTCGCTGCCCCCGAGATACGTCGAATAGACCAGGCCGGGATCTATGTAGAGCGCGCGGCTGCGGTCATAACCGGCTAACGCGAATCGTGCGGCATGCTTTCCCTTCACGACCCATCTTCCATTTACCAGTGAGCGCTTGCCAGCACGCTCCTGATAGATGACCGGCGCATGCTCGATCACTTCGCCGCCGTCGGCGAGTTTCGCATGCAGGTCGCCACTGGCATCCAGCACCACCTGTTTGGCGCCTTCAAACCGCATCGCGATCGCATCAGGATTGGCGCCGCGCGCAACAATAAAGTCGTATTCCAACTGCCGCTGCCCGGTCCCGTAGTAGACCAGGTCGATTCCGGGGTAGACGCCGTGATAGCGCACCCGCGCATAAGTCGGAATATTGCTGCGCCACTTCCTGGGATCTTTGCCGACAAAATAGTTGACCTTACCCGGCAATCGGTCGACGCCCTCGATCCGCGCCTGCGGGTTGGTGCCAACCAGCTCGACCCGCAGCACCTGGCTCTCGCGTTTTTCCGGCTTCGATGCGCGCTTGTTGCCGAGCTGCTTGCCCGGGGCGGTTCGCTTCGCCGGCTTGCTCAGCGATAGCACCGCTTGCCCCGCGGTCAGGAAAAGCGCATAGCCGTTGCCGCGGGAGAGGAACTTCACCCGCGAATCGGTCTGCCCCTGATTCGGCTCGAAACCAAGCGGCAGCCTGGCTAGCAGATTCGTGGCGCGCATTTTCGCGTTCGACGCGGACGGCGCTGTCGCCGCAACCTTTCGTCCGGCAGTCGGTTGCGCACTGGTAAGATCCGCGCTTCCGCTCGCGGCTGTTAGCGTCGCAACAAAAACGGCCAAACCAACGAACCACGATAGAGCCGCGAAATTTCTCTTGTCCATGTCTTCTCCGGAAGCGACGGTCGACCGCATCTGCCGCGAAGCCCTAATCGATTAGCACAAGTGTTAGCCTTTACTCATTTCGACTGATTAGCATAATTGCTCGAAGGGTCAACCGAACCATCGACGTTGCTGAGATTTCTACTAAACGCCGATAGTGTTGACTCCAATGGCCACAATTCGGGTGATGTCTTGTCGCACAGGGAACCGAATTTCGATAACGACGCTGGGGCGAAGGGAAAAGTGTCTGCGGAACCGTTCGGGAAAAGGGCATCTCCGGGCGTTGTGTGCCCATCAGATGCGAAACCGGCCCCTTCCCGGCGCCGCTAGAAGCACCGTGGACCAAAACCAGGCTAGACCTTGCTGGAGGAGGCTGTTTGGTCTACACAGCGAGTTAGAATCGGAGAGTCAAAACGGAAATTCCTGGGGCGAATGAGTTTTCCTGTCCCACTTGAGGGAGGAAAAAATGAAGATGTCTTTCTGTTTGCAGCATTTCCTTTTTGCCGGCACCATACTGGCGGCGTCGGCAGTCTTGCCGCCCGCCGCCGCGGTCCACGCGCAGGCGATGGAACCGGAAGATCTCTCATATAACCCGTGTGCAGACCAGGCGCCCCGGTCCCCCGAGAGTGGCAGATATCGAGTCGGCTGGGCGGTAGGCGGTTCGGCGGATGGGTATGGCGTGATTTTGCGCACGAAAGACGGCGGAGTCACTTGGACTCGCCAAGGGCAAGCCGGGGAAATCCCTGATTTTGACGCGCTCGGCGTGAGCGCGGTGGATGCGCTGAACGCCTGGGTTGTGGGGGACAATGTGATTTTACGCACTCAAAACGGCGGTTTGACCTGGAAGCAGGAACAACTGCCCGATCACCTGCCGCAAGACTTTACATTATTCCAGGTCAAGGCCCTGGACAGGTGGACGGCTTTTGCCGTGGGCAGCCAGAGCGTCCTGCTCCAAACACGCTGGAGCGCCGATTCAAAAAGCGGATATGCGTGGAGCAGGATGCGTACAGCTCCAAACATGCCGCCGATCCATTTCAACGATGTGGATGCTTCGGATGCAAACCATGTGTGGACGGTCGGCAGCCTCCAGTCTGGCGACAATGCGCGCAGCGGACTCGCCATCGCTTTCTTCAACGGAATACTGTGGAAGCCGCAGTTGATTACGAACGCGAACAGCAGTGGGCTCTGCAGTGCTTTCATCGGCGTAAGCGCGGTGAATACTCGAACTGTCTGGGCAGTCGGGGGTCTGAGTTGTCCGCCTTATGTGACCGGCGATGGGGGCAAGACCTGGAACCCAAACGGCAATGCTTTGGCGCTCGGTCTGGACACCAACCGGGTGGTGGCAGTAACCCGCAAGCTGATCTGGGCTACCACGGACGATGGTATTTTCAGATCGGAAGACGGCGGAGCGTCATGGGAACTGACCGGGACCTGTGGCGGCTATTGCTATGGCGTCTCGGCGGCAGGGACTCGGTATGCCTGGGCGTCTGATCTTGGCTACGCACCGCCGGGCGATCTCTATCGCTGGGATGCCTGCAGCGGGCAATGGGAATCGCAGACGGTGCCCGCGGTTTCAAGCATTGTGACCATCTCTTTCGCCGGCGCGCGGCGTTGAGGCAATCCAAGCTAAGCGCTCAAGCAAACTTGATATTCGCGAATTGACCGACCCATTGGTAGGCTGCAAAGCTTCAAAGAACCAAGCTTCGGTCTCATCGTCGATCCAGTCTAATGCTCCCGACCAAATTTCCTGAATTTCAGGCGGCGGGGCGTATGCGATAAAGACTTCTTTCCACCAGCCTGGATCGGACCCCAGTTGTCCATGCGGATCCAAAAGAAGGATTCGGCTTAAGAGGGAATCATTGGGAGAACGGTCATTAGCGCCTTCGCGTAATGCTCGCTGAGTATGACGAGCGCCGGGTCTTGCTCATATCGGCGCTGCATTCGCTGAAGCGCTTCGTGACTAGAGCGATGGCCTCGGTGGCCGAATGATCCAGATGTGGCATCGCACCCCGCGCGTGATCTTGTCGGCGATGCTGCCGGTCAGCAGGTTGCGCAGTACGCCGCCCCTGTGGTCCGCAAAAATATCACGACGTTCAGGCCGCGCGCGCGGTGATCGCATATTCGTGGTGCAGTCCGTTCAGGATCGGATGAGCGAGAACGGAAGTTGGTCGGTCGAACCGATGCCGATGCAATTGTAAACGCGCCGGCAACTTCGGATCCGGAATGCCGGGCCCCAACGAGAAGTGTGGTCAGCCTCGATTATACTCGATTATAATGAATCCCCCACTCCATCAAGGTTCCGTTCAGGTGTCCTTCGCTCAGCGGGATGATCCAATCGAGACACTCCCGCCGCAACGTCCCGATTAGCCGTTCGCAAAGCGAGTTGGCCTGCGGACTGCGAACCGGCGTTCGGATCACCTTAAGGCCGAGCCGGGCGAGTCATCGAGGTCTGTCGAAAAGATCGAGTCGCGATCGTGGATCAGGAAACGATACTTATGTCGTAAGGTATGGTGTGTGTGGCGAATTGCTACTTATTGCCAGGCTCAACAATTCGCCCACACACGAGAAGCGCCCAAAGGCATCTGCGAAACCAAAAGCGGCCGGACTAAGGCGGGGAGGGCGGTCAAATCTCCACGTTCGGCCGAGCGTAGACCGCGGCGCTAGCCACGCACGCACGACCGCGAAATTCGATTTTTGGGTTTATGAGTTTTCCAGCCTTCCCAACGTAAGCACACGGACGCCGTGACGGGCTGATCGACGCCAAGGTTACCAACCAGTCAACTGTTTTCCGAGTTTTTTCCGCCCATTTG
>JBEKLA010000338.1:0-3775 GCA_050010455.1 Binataceae bacterium (SeqCode)
CGAGGCGCTTATTGAGGACGCCGTATAAGCGGTTCGTCTCCTTCACGTATCTGTCGATCGCATAAGGAATCTTTTTTGGCGCGTACTGGCTGAAATGATGGTTTTGACCAGCCATCGGACCGAGCCCGCCCACTTGCCAGAACAGCCACTGAATGATCTCGACTTTGCGGCGAAAGTCGGTGCGAATGAACTTTCCGGTCTTCTCGGCAAGATAGAGCAGGACAGCGCCTGATTCGAACACCGGGATCGGGTTGCCGCCGTCCTTTGGCTCGCGATCGACAATCGCCGGAATGCGGTTGTTGGGCGAGATCGCAAGGAACTCTGGCTTGAATTGATCGCCTTGGCTGATGTTCACCGGAATGATCGTGTACGGAAGGCCGGCCTCTTCGAGAAAAATCGTGATCTTGTGGCCATTGGGCGTGGTCCAGTAATACAGGTCAATCATCGGTCATGGTTCCTTGGTGGGAATTCAGTCGAGAAGGGCAAGTGCGGGCCGCGCGACGCCTTCGAGTAACGCCCGTTCCGGCTTCGAGCGGGCGAGAACCCGAATGCCAAGCAGGACGCCGAGCAGCAAACGCGCGAGATCTTTTGCGCCGCGATCCCGAGGGACGGCTCCTTCAGCCTGCGCCGTTTTGATCGATCGGTAAAAAAACGCCTCGATCTCGGCAAGGCGGTCGGCAATGAGGGCGCCCAGTTCCCTGTCGTGCGGCGCCACCTCGAGCGCCGAGTTGATCAGAAAACAGCCTCGCCGTTCGCGGTCGTTCACCGAACGCTCGATAATCTCCTCGATGAAACGGCGCACGGCCTGTTTTGGCGGCAGCGAGTTCTCAAGCCGCTTGATCAGCGCCCGTGCCGAGCGATCGAGGTAGTGTTCAAGAGCCTGTACGAACAGCGTGTGCTTGTCGCCGTAAGCATTGTAAAGGCTCGGCGCCGAGATCCCCATTTTGTCAGCAAGATCGCGCACAGACGTCGCCTCATAGCCGCGATGCCAGAAACACTCCATCGCCGCCTCCAGGGCGGTCACCTCGTCAAATTCCCTCGGCCGCGCCATCTTGCCTTCCTGCTGCATTGTCTTGGCGTGCGATCGTTAGGTCGGACTTCCAATTGACATTATGTATCGCTTGATACAAAATGTCTAGCCTTGGCGCAGTTGCGCCGCAATCTCGCTCGATTGCAGCGGTGGCGGAGGAACCGACATGAGAGTCATGATCGAAGGCGCATGGCGCGATGAGGAGCTTCCCCCAGGAGGTTGGTCGCGCCGAGCGACAGCCGGTTCCGCGACCGCATCACGGCGGACGGCTCGTCGGATTCGTATGACTGAGGCAGACGCCGCGCCCTCAAGAATCTTGAGCCGATCCCTGACCGAAGGTGCAGGAATTGCTCAAAGCGGCTTGATAGACCTTCATCGTCACGTAGACACAGACGAGCAGGAGCCCAGACATGTCCTTGAAAGAGCAACTCGCCGAATACCGAGCTGGCTGGTACCAGCGCGTTCCGGCCGAACGCCAAGCTATTATGCAGCGTCAGATCGACCAACTGCGAAGCGGCGCTATCGCCCGCAATATCTTGAAAGTTGGTGACCGCGCGCCGGCAATTGTGCTGGAGAACGCCAAGGGAGCGACCGTAGACGTCGGCACGCTGCTCAAGAAGGGTCCCGTGATCGTCACCTTTTATCGCGGTGGCTGGTGTCCTTACTGCAACCTCGAACTGAAGGCATATCAGGAGATCCTTCCGCAGATCGTGGCAGCGGGGGCTTCGCTCGTTGCGATCAGCCCCGAAAAGCCCGACGACACGGTATCAACCGCGGAGAAGAATGCGCTCACCTTCGAAGTCCTCAGCGATGTGGGCCAGAACGTGGGACGAGCATTCGGCTTGGTCTACGAATTCACCGAAGAGCTCAAGGGCGCCTACCACGGATTCAATTTGGATATCCCGGCCCGCAATGGAACGCCGGGCGAATGGGCGCTGCCAGTATCAGCGACCTACGTTATCGACCGTGATGGCTCGATCATCTACGCGTACACGGATGTCGACTATCGCGACCGCGCCGATCCCCGTGACGTTCTACAAGTCCTTACGAAAAAGGCCATCGCGGCCTGAACGAGATTGGCTTGCGCCCCAAAAGCGGAAAACCAGTCTAGGCAGAATCGGACAGAGCGCCGACACAGCGAGGGCCGATCATGTCCCATGCCGCCCAAAAGACGGCTTTCGTCTTTGCTGGCGGTGGCAGTTTGGGTGCCGTTCAAGTCGGCATGTTGCGAGCGCTGATGCACGCCGGGGTCAGCGCAGATTTTGTCGTGGGCTCGTCCGTGGGAGCGATGAACGCGGCTTACTTCGCAGGCGCTCCCAATGCTGCGGGAGTCGACAAGCTGGAAAAGATTTGGCGCGGACTGCGGCGACATGATGTGTTTCCTCTTCGCCTCCGCAGCGTGCTTGGATTCATGGGCGGTGCGGACAATTTGATCGATCCCTCCAATCTGAGGAGGCTCATCGCGCACCATATTCCGTTTCAAAATCTCGAGAATGCGCCGATCCCGGTGCATGTTGTTGCCACGAATCTTGGCGGCGCCGCAGTATGTCTGTCATCGGGCCCCGCGGTCGAAGCGATTCTCGCCAGCGCCGCGATCCCGGCAGCGTTTCCATCGGTTCGCGTCGGCGAACATGATCTCATTGATGGCGCCGTCGGGAGCAACACGCCTATAATCACCGCAGCCACTCTCGGCGCCGCCCGTATTATCGCTCTCCCAACAGGATTTGCGTGCGCCCTCCACGAGCCGCCGAAGGGAGCAATCGCGCGAGCCTTGCATGCGATCACACTGCTTATCGCTCATCAGATGGTGCGTGATTTGAGGGAGCTTGTCGGGAAAGTCGATGTTTTCACCGTACCCAGTCTGTGCCCCCTCGACGCCTCTCCTTACGATTTCTCTCGCGCCGGCCAATTGATCGAACAAGCTGCGGAGAACACGCGGAAATGGATAGAAGGAGGCGGTCTGTCCCGGCGTGAAATTCCGGATACTTTGTTGCCGCATTCACATTGAATTGTCCGGTTGCAAGGCGCTATTTCTTTTCGAACTGGCCGCTGCAACTGCTCCCGTCTCGGCCATTGAGAGAGCCTCGGCGAACAAATCGGGATCGCACACGCGTCACGTGTGCTCCTCTGCAGAGCCAACACGCCACACGTGTGTGGCCAGCACCGCCCGATGGGCGTCAACCTGTTCCAGAATGGCCAATTGTGCGCATGACCGTTCACCAACAAAAACTCGCTGCCGCCCAGCGACATCTAGGGTCAACAAACGGTTAAGCGCGCCCAAACTGCGCTCTCAACCAGCGCGAGCGGCGTTCAATCCTGCGCCCATGGTGAATTTTGAGTTGCGACCCTGCAGGGAGCTCGGTTTCTACGCAGCAGCTACGCTTGCGGTCGCCCCCTTCAACGCGATTGTCACTCCGGAAACTTGCGCCGCGTCGTGGTCGTTGCCAGCGCTGCGCCGTTCGGCCCCAGCGCCTTGATGCTGAACTGATAAGTGTGGACCTGGCCCGGCGGCGGCGACGGGCCACAAGGTGAATTGCCGAAGTGCCACGACTTACTCCAAAGCGACGCCCTGTATCTGATAGAGAAACTTCAAAAGATGCTGGCGATAGCCGGCGTATTCAGCGCTTGCTGCAAGCGCGAGACGATCGCGCGGACGGGGTAGCGCGACTTCGAGCACGTCGCCGATCCGCGCCGCAGGGCCATTGGTCATCATCACAATCCTGTCACCGAGAAGAATCGCTTCAT
>JBEKLA010000339.1:0-3768 GCA_050010455.1 Binataceae bacterium (SeqCode)
CTTCTTTTAGCTCGGCACACTTCTCAACCGCGAGATCGAGAATCCGCCGAGCCTGCTCGAGTAATTCTTTATTACGGCTCACATCTTCAACGTGGTCATGTGAGAATTTCCCGCCATGAAAAAGATTGTTTCGAACCCGGCGAACTGCATCAAAAAGGCTCTGCACATCATTGACCTGAACGCATTTCCAAGCGAGCTTACCGTTTACGACGATCTGCTTCTTAGGTGGCTTGGCCAACAGAGCCTCGGCCATTCGACGATGCTTTACTTCGTCATAAAACGACCTCCCGAGCTCCTTGGCGAATTCGTCCCAATTCGGTTCCGCGCCTTTTCCTTCATCTCCTTTTAGAAGCTTTCCCCCTAGTTTTTTCAAGGCATATTCGAAACGCGAGAAGTAGGCGAAAAGGATGTAGTTTCCTTCGGAAGCTCTTTGATCAAATCCTCTGATTTACGAGACATGGCGACTACCTCTGATACGGCAGTATGTCAAAACGTCCGCAGCAACGATGCCTCCAAGAGCCTGTCTTGCCTGACCTTCACTCAGGGCCTGGCTTTGTAGCGGCGCTACGGATGAGGTACACGGATGGGCACAGCAGGAGAGGAGGGCAGCATGAACGCGAACGATATCGAGGCTATCGGGGAGCGGTTTACGCGGCTTGAGCGCGAAGTGAGGCTTTGGAAGCGTGCCGCGACGGCGACAATCGTTCTGCTCGTCGCGTCGGTCGCCTTCAGCCCGACTCCAAGGATGCGGGAGGCGCGCGCGGCCAATTCTTCCGCCAGGGACTTTGTGGTCAGGAGTCTGACGGTCGTCGATGACCAGGGAACGCCCCGCGCCGGCCTAGGGTCTGGTAAGGACGGGCTCGGGTTGGTGCTCTCCGATGAAAAGGGAACGGGGCGCGCTAGCCTGGCGGCCCTTAAGGACGGCCCCTCGTTGGCGCTCTTAGATGAGCAGGGAACGCCCCGCGCTGGCCTAGGGTCTGGTAAGAACGAGCCCGCGTTGGTGCTCTACGATGAAAAGGGAACGCGGCGCGCAGAGTTCGGCTCGGCCCTATTAGAGGAGACGCGCACCGGCGCGACCGAAACGACCGGGCCAAGTTCCGTCAGGCTCTTTGACAAGGACGGAAAGACGATCTGGCGAGCGCCCTAACCGGTGGGGCTAGGCGTGGATGGCTGGTGCCCGCGGCCAGCAACCAAAGCGTAGCACTTTCGCCGTGGGCCGCAGAAGGAACGGAACGATGAACGTGCTATCCGCCGAAAAAAAGACGCAAATAATCGGCGCGTTGACGGAAAGGGTTTCGCTTCGCTCTGTCACGCGTCTCACTGACACCAACCGCGAGACGGTCGGGAAGCTGGCGCTTACAGTTGGGCAGGCTTGCGAGCGCCTTCACGACCGCCTGATGGTCGGGTTAAACGTCAACCTGATCCAGCTTGACGAGCAGTGGGATTTCATCGGCAAAAAGCAGAAGCGAGTCCGTCAAGACGACGCCGAGGAAATGGGCGACGTGTGGCTGTACGTCGCGCTGTCGGCTACGCACAAGGCTGTGCTGAGTTACGTTATCGGGAAACGCACACCAGAGAACACAGAAGTGCTTGCGCTCGACTCCAGTGACATGACCGGGTGAGTAGCGATGCGCCGCATCGGGCAGATTGTTTTGCGCCTGATAGAGATTCTGCTCCGCAGTCAAAACGGTGGTGAAATCCGCCGTCCCCTCACGATACTGAATCATCGCGATACGCAACGCGCCGTTCGCGGCCTCGACGCTATCGTTCAGGTAAGTCACCGCCTTGCGCGAGTTGAGGAACATCGCGATCCCATCCTCGACCTCCTGCTGCGCCTTGAGCACCGCGTTCTGATAGCCGATTAGCAACTCCTGGAACTTGGTGTCCTGCACGCGAACGTTGTTGGTAATCTGTCCGTAATTCAGGAAACTCCACTGCAGTTCAGGTCCGGCCATGTAATAGAGGCTCTGATTAGTAAACACGCTATCTAGGCCGCGGTTGGTGTTGCTGCCGAGCGATCCGACGTTACCGGTCAAGCTGAGTATCGGGAAAAGGTCGGCCTTGGCAAAGCCGATTTGCGCGCATTGCGCGGCCGCTTGCAGCTCCGCCTTGCGTACGTCGGGGCGCCGCCGCAACAGATCGGCCGGGATGCCTACTGCGGCGGTTGCCGGCGCACCCGGGATATCGCTTGGGCCGTCGAGCAACCGGTCGATCCGTCCGGGCGGAAGGCCGAGCAGCACGTTGAGCGCATCTTTCGATTGCGCAATCTGAATCGCGAGTTGAGGGATCACGGCCTCGGTTGCGCCCAATACCTCTTCGGCCTGGTAGACATCGCGTTTGGTGTCGGTACCGCCCTCGAACTTCGCGCGCGCGATTTTGAGCGCTTTGCGCTGGCGTTCCGTGTTGTCGCGGGCGATCGCGATTTGTTTCTGCGCGGTGCGAATCCGCACATAGTCGGAGGCTACGTCGCCGGTGAGCGAGACCAGCACGTCGTCGTAATCGACGACTGAAGCAAGGAAAGCGTCGTCGGCCGATTCAACCGCGCGACGCATCTTGCCCCAAACGTCCAGCTCCCATTCGGCTTGAGCCGAGAAGATATCCGACCAATAGGTGTTGCGGCTTAGATTATATGGCAGCGAAATCGGCAATCGATTGTAGCTTAGCGAGGCGCCAGCCTTTTGCTCCTGCGGATACAACTCGCCGATCGCGACTCCCAGTTGCGCGCGCGCTTCCAGCACTCGCACCCCGGCCGTCCGCAAGGTGAGATTCCGCTGATAGGCGGTTTCTACCAGCCGCGTCAAAACCGGATCGTTGAAAACCGTCCACCAGCTCGGGTACTCGCGCTTCGCGTCAAGCGCGGGATCGCCCGACTCAACCCAGTTCGACGCTACCGGCGTCGGCGGACGTTTGAAATCTGGCCCGAGCATGCATCCGCTGAGAAGCAAACGCCGCCGCAACCACGATCCCGAGCCCGTACGCTCGTGACACGATCTTTTTGCTCGACGCCAGCTTGATGCACTCCCTTCGGGCTTCCATTTTGAGCCACGCTCGCGGACTTGGGTCAACTCTGCAACGTTACGGCCAGTTACGCCAGCCACGCGGACGGCAATATCGCCGTCGCACCAGCTTTTTACCAGCGGTGCGAGGCTGGATGCGAGCCGATTTCAGTGGAAGTCGTGCGATTTCGGAAGCGACGCGTCGACGTGCAGCTCGGCGAAGCGCTGCCCGCGGATACTAACCACGCCGTCCTGCTTCTGCATCACGCCCTCGACCAAAAGTATCGACGCGCGATGGAGCAGCGGGCGATGGCGATGGAACAGGTCGGGCGTGACGATCGCGTTGGCGATACCGGTTTCATCCTCGATCGTGATGAAGAAAAAACCCTTGGCAGTACCCGGCCGCTGGCGCACGATTACGACTCCCGCGACTTGCACCGTTGAACCGTTTCGCGCTCGCGCCAGCTCGGCCGCGCTCAGTACACCCCGCTCCTTGAGCCGCGCTCGCAGATGCGCCATCAGATGCGGCCCCGTGGTGACGCCGGTGGTTGCGTAATCGGCGCGAGTCTCTTCGATCGGCGTCATTGCGCGCAGTGGGGCGCGGCTTCGCGAGGGTTCGGCTCCGGCGAGCAGGCCCGACGGATCGCGCTCGACCGCCGCCGCCTGCCACAGCGCATCGCGCCTGCCCAAACCGAAGGCGCTGAACGCTCCCGCCGCCGCGAACGAATCGATCTCGCGCCTACTCAGCGCGACGCGAGCGCTAAAGTCGGCG
>JBEKLA010000340.1:0-3760 GCA_050010455.1 Binataceae bacterium (SeqCode)
CGCCACTTACGAAATGCTCTCGCGCGGCGATACGGTGGGCGTGTTCCAGATGGAAGGCTCGGGGATGCGCCGCTTTATCACCGATCTCAAGCCGTCGAACTTTGAGGATATTATCGCGGCGCTGTCGCTGTTCCGTCCCGGCACTCTCGACTCCGGGATGGTCGACCCGTTCATCCGCCGCAAGCAGGGGCGCGAGCCGGTCGAGTACGACCATCCGCTGCTCGAACCGGTCCTGCGCGACACCTACGGCGTCATCCTATACCAGGAGCAGGTGATGCGGGTGGCGCAGGCGCTGGCCGGCTACAGCCTCGAACAGGCCGATATCCTGCGCGTCGCGATGGGCAAGAAGCAGAAGGACGTGATGGAGCGCGAGCGCACACGCTTCGTCGAGGGCGCGGTACGCAACGGAGTCGGCGCGCACCTGGCTGGTTCGATTTTCGAAAAAATCGAAACCTTCGCTTCTTACGGATTCAATCGATCGCACGCCGCCGCTTACGCACTGACCACTTACACCACCGCCTTCCTCAAGGCTCACTATCCGCGCGAATTCATGGCGGGCCTGATGTCGCTCGAAATGGACGACGTCGACAAGACCTACAAGAATATCGCCGCGCTGCGCGAGATGGGTATCCAGCTCCAGCCGCCCGACGTTAACCAAAGCGGCGTAAAGTTCACCGTGGCCGGCGACGCGATTCGCTTCGGGCTCGGCGCGATTCGCGGCGTCGGCACCAAAACCGCCCAAGCGATTATCGCGGCGCGCGAGGCCGGCGGACAATTCGAGAATCTGGCTGATTTAACCTTGCGGACCGGGACCCAGAATGTGAATCGGCGTGTGCTCGAGGCCCTGACTAAGTGCGGCGGCTTCGACTCGACCGGCGCGACGCGCGCCGAATCGATGGCCTCGGTGGAGAACGTGCTCAAGGCCGCGCAGCGCCAGGAAGAGGCCACCGCGCGGAATCAGATGGGCCTGTTTGGTGGGGCCAAACCGCTACCGATGCCAACGATGGTGCGCGAGTCCGTCGCCGAGTGGTCTCCCAAAGAACGGCTCAAGGCCGAAAAAGAGGTGCTCGGCTTCTACGTAACCGCCCATCCGTTGGATAAGTACGAGCGCGAAATCCAGCGTCTCAGCGATCTGAACACGACCGAACTGCCGTCGCTTCCCGACCGGACTTCGGTGGTGCTGATCGGCGTGATCCAAAGCGTCAAGCTCAAGAACAACAAGAGCGGCAAGCGCTACGCAACCTTCACGCTCGAAGACCGGCACGGCGTGGTCGAGGTAATCGCGTGGTCCGAGACCTATCAGCGATGCGAGGCGGCAATTCACGGTGACGAACCGGTGGTCGCGCGCGGCAAGCTCGACGTTGACGAGGAACGGGCACAGCTCATCCTCGAAGACCTGCGCACGCTCGACGAGGCGCTGCTCGGCGCGGTGCGCGAGGTTCATATCCGCGCGCCGAAGGCCCGGCTCACCGAGCCGTCCGCGCTGTCGGCCTTCAAGGATGTGCTGGGACGGCACGCGGGCAAATGCCTGACCTATCTCCATCTCGGCCTCGACGGCGAGCAGGAAGCGATTTTTCTGCTCGGCGATGCCTACCGCGTGGCTCCGAACGAGAGCTTCATCTCCGAAGTCGAGAGCGTGCTCGATCCGGGCGCCGTCGATTTGCGCTGAACCCATAGATGATTGCGCCGTTCGCTTTGGCGTCGTCTTCGCGTCGATGCGGGTGCGGATTTTTGCTAGAGTATCCATGAGGGTTACATCTGCGATCGAATAGCGAATCTTACGAACGGCCCGAAAGGGCGATTCTGGTCGGAGTCGAACTAGGCGGTAAAAGCCAAATCGCCGGGGAAGACTCGCTTGCCGAACTGGCCGCGCTGGCAAAAACTGCCGGCGCGGAAGTAAGCGGCCAAGTCCAACAAAATCTGAAGGAAATCGATCCGCGCACCTTTATCGGCAAGGGCAAGGTCGGCGAGCTGCGCACGGTCGCGGGCCAGCACGGCGCGTCGCTCACGATCTTCGACGACAGTCTCAGTCCGGCGCAGGCGCGCAATCTCGAAAAGGAACTTAATCTTCGGGTTATCGATCGCAGCCAGCTCATCCTTGATATCTTCGCCCAACGCGCCCGCACTCTGGCGGGCAAGCTCCAGGTCGAGGTCGCGCAGCTCAGTTATTTGCAGCCGCGCCTGACGCGCCAATGGACCCATCTTTCGCGCCTGGCGGGAGGCGCGTCCGCGGGCGGCCGAATCGGGACCCGCGGACCGGGCGAGACCCAGCTTGAAGTCGACCGCCGCCGCGTTCGCGAACGCCTCACTCGGCTCAAGCGCCGCCTGAGCGAAGTCGAGCGCACGCGTTCGCTTCAGCGCGCGCGGCGGACCGAGGCCCAGTTCCCGTCGGTGGCGCTCGTCGGCTACACGAATTCCGGCAAGTCGACGCTGATGAACGCGCTGACCGGCGCCGGCGTCGAAGTCGCCGACCGGCCGTTTTCGACGCTCGATCCCACGATTCGGCGTCTTAGGCTTCCCGACGGCGTGCAGGTGATGTTGATCGACACCGTCGGCTTCATCCACCGGCTCCCTCATCTACTGGTTGAAGCCTTCAAGGCAACGCTCGAAGAAGTTCGCACCGCGAGCCTGCTCTTGCATGTGGTTGACGCGAGTTCGCCGCTTCGCCGCGAGCAGATGGAAGTGGTCGATGGCGTGCTGGAGGAAATCGGCGCGGGATCGACACCGCGAATCGTCGTGATGAACAAGGCGGATCTTATCGACGCCTCTCCGCGTCCGTCGGAAGCCTTCGACACCATCACGGTTTCCGCGCTCAAGAGCGAGGGGCTCGACCGGTTGCTCGAGGCGATCGGGCGCTTCTTCGCTAACCTGCGGGAGGAAGTGCAGGTCACACTGCCAGCCGCGCGCGGCGACCTGGTCGCGATGGCGCGTCGGGAAGGGCTGGTGCTAAGTGAGGAGTATGGAGACGGGATGATATCGATGAGAGCGCTGGTGAGCGCAGCCGTAGCAGGACGCTTGCGCAAGGCAGCGGTTGTGAACTAAAAGGTGGGCGTCGTGGGTACCAGTACACCCCGCCTTGTCCGCACACCGGCTGAATCAACCAAGCTGTCGACGCTCGGCGCCCACCATCTGCTCAATATCCCCAATTTCCTGACCCTGTTCCGAATCATTCTGATTCCGTTCTTCGTCGTGCTGATCGATGAGCGTCGGCTGACCGAGGGCCTGTACGTCTTTGCCGCCGCCGCGGTGACCGACGCCCTCGACGGAACCGTGGCTCGGTGGTTCGATAGCAAGACCGAACTCGGCGCCTTCCTCGATCCATTCGCCGACAAGTTACTGTTGGTGAGTTCGTTTGTCGTGCTGACTATCGAGGGGGCATTTCCAGCCTGGCTGTTGAGCGTGATCGTGATCCGCGACGTGGTGGTAGTGTTCGGCTATCTGATGCTGGTGTTTTTCACCGCCGAGCGGATGCCGGTGCGGCCCAGCTATTTCGGCAAGGTCAGCACATTTATGCAACTGGCCTGCGTAATCGACGCATTGCTCGGCTTTGGCAAGAATTCGGGAGATCTGTGGTATGGCCTGCTCTATATGACGGTCGCGATGACTTGTATCTCGGGCCTGCATTACATGTATCGGGGCCTGGTGTGGCTTCAGTTCCGCGAGCCGCAGATGTTCGAATAGACGAAGCGATTGCGTGCGCACCCGCGGCGGGAGGGTTCACGCCCAAGGCGTGAACCCTCCTGCCGCGTTATACGAAAAG
>JBEKLA010000341.1:0-3705 GCA_050010455.1 Binataceae bacterium (SeqCode)
CCGCTTCCTGTTCGTCACTTGCCGAGTGCCGCGCCGCCTCGCTCAGACGTAACCGCGCGATAAACCCGTAGATACTGATCGGCAACTGATTCCCAGGAGAAGCGCGCGGTGACGGCCTCGCGTGCAAGCTCGCCCATGCGCGATCGCCGCACGGGATCTTCCAGCACGGCGCGCAGGACCTCGCCGATCTCTCGCGCATCGTTCTCGCGCAAGAGAAAGCCCGTCTGGCCGTCGGCGATGATTTCCGGAACACCGCCGGTCGCAGTGCCGACCGCCGGTTTGCCGCACGCCATCGCTTCGAGAAAACCCAGTCCCAGCCCCTCGGGCATGTAACTCGGCATCGCGAACAACAACGCGCCCTTGTGATAACGCCACAGATCGGCGCGGGTCACCGTGCCGAGCAATCTGATTCGCGAGCCCAGTTCCGTCCGCTCGATCAACTTCTCCAGCTCCGCGCGTGACGGACCGTTGCCGGCGATCAGCAGGTCGACGTCGGGAAAATCACGGGCTACCGCCGCGAACCCGAGGATTAGCCGATCGATCGCCTTGTGGCGCAAGTCGAGGCGCGCCGCGCACAGAATATATGGCCGCTCGCGCGGGAAGGGTTCTGCCGATTGCGCCGCCCGAAGATCGACGCCGCCGATTATCACGTGTGCCTCGCGCACGACGGGCGAGTAGTCAGACAACGCCGCCTTGGTGGCTTGCGAAAGCGCGACCAGCGCGGCGGCTTGCGACAGCATCGATAGCGGCCGCCTGCCCATCCGGCCTTCGCCCCAGAGGTCGTAAAGGCTCTGCACCAACGGGACGCGCGCGGCCCGGCATGCGCTAATCACGGTCGGGATTTTGTCCCAATCCCACGCGTGCGAATTTACGACATCGGGACGCCATCGCTTGAGGCCTTCGACGATCGCCCCGGTTTGCGGATGGCGGATAAGGCGTTCGGGATGGCGCCAGGTGACCGGCTTGCGAGCCGGGATGTCCAGGTAAAAGTGATCGGCGGCGGCCGTCGGGACGCGCTCGGCGTTGGGCGTCACGTAGGGAGTGGCGAAAATCGCGACCGCGTGCCCGGCGGCGAGCATCTGGCCGGCGAGATTGTCGACCACTTCTTGAATCCCTCCGATCGAACGGAAGGCTTCACAAATCAGCGCTATACGCATCGGATTTCGCCGCTCGGCGATGAATCGGCCGCCAGCGTTCTTGTCATTAGAGGATTATTGGCGCGAGCGCGCCGGATCAATCGCGGCGATCAACAAAGATGGCGCGCTTGCCGAATCGGGTCAGTACGAACCGAGCAAGCTGCCGGCGGCGTAGGTGACCACCGCGGCGGCGGCTCCGGTCGCCATGCTCTCGAGGCCGCTGCGCCACCACGAGCGCGCGGTGATCGCGGTCTTGGCGCTGCCGACCGCGAACAACGCGATAATTGTTGTCACCGCCGAGGCTATCGTTCCCGCGCGCGGCGCCGCAAACAGATAGGGGATTATCGGAATCGCCGCGCCGCCCAGATAGGAGAGCCCGACCGTCAGGCCCGAGCGCAGCGGCGGATCGAATTCGCCGGTGAAGCCCAGCTCCTCGCGCATCATCACGTTGCGCCATCGCTCCGGATCGCCGGTGATATGGGCGACGATTTCTTCCAGCAGGACGCCCGCGAAACCTTTCTTGCGATAGATTTCGCGGATTTCCTCGCGTTCGCGCTCCGGCCATCGCCGGATCTCCTGACGCTCGCGTTCGATCTCGCTCAGATAGAATTCGATCTGCGATCGCGCCGAAGCCAGCGCCGCCAACCCCATCGAGATCGCGCCGCCCAGCATCTCCGCCAGCCCCGCCATGATTACCACGCGGCTCGTCATGAACGCGCCGCTCACGCCGGCCGTCACCGCGAACGACGCCACCAATCCGTCGTTCAATCCCAGCATCAGGTCGCGAAGACTGTGTCCGGCCGCAGGATGGACCTGCTCGGTATGATGCTCGTATTCGCGTTTGCGGATTGCGATCGCCATAGTGGTTAACTGCCGCCTCGATTGTCGGCCGATTTTGTTCCAGCCACATCGGATAGCGTGCCGCGCGCGGCGTTCGCCGCGATATCCGAACGGCCGCGTCGCTCACGGCGGCGCTGATATTCACGTTCCTTGCGCGCGCTGTGCTCAAGAAGACCTGCGACCAGTTCGCGCGCGCGATCGCGCTCGGGACGGCCGCCGAGATAATCGTACAGGAAGCGGGTTCGCTCGGTCCTGCTGAGGAAGCGGCCGACGCTGCGATCGAGCTGAATCAGATTGCGCTCGCGCCGCCGCCACGGCACGCTGCGCGTGCGCCGAAACCCGTCGAGATCCACAAAATAAATGCTAAGGCCGTCGCGCCCCTGCTCGAGCATCAGATTCGTTTCCTGCAAATCCGAGCCGTACAAGCCGGCGTCGTGGAGCCTGCGTACCTCGGCCGCCACGCGGCGCGAGACCTCGCGCCGCCATCGGAAGTCCCGTGGCGCGGGCCCAAAGCGCCGATCCACGAACTGGCTCAGCGTTCGCGCGCCGCTCAGCATTTCACTAATCAGGTAGCTGGCACGCACCGAGGCCGCGGATCGGATCTCGAGAGCCGCCAGCGGAGCGGGGCGCGCGAAGCCGGCGTCGGCAAGAAGCGCGGCGCCCTTGAGCGAGCGAGCCGCGCGCGATCCGCGGATTCGCTCCATCAATCCGTCCGCCCACGACCTCGTTTCGAAGCGCTTGATAAAAATCTCGCGCCCGCCGATCGTAGCGGCGCCCGCGCGAGTCTTCGCCTCGTCCTTTACCGTACGAAAGTCCGCCGCCTCGACTATCGCGTCGGCGTCCATCGCGATAGCCGCCCATTCGGGCGCGGCCGCGTAAAGCAGATGTCTTCGCATCCCGCGCCTGAGCCTAGCGAATCGCGCCGCGATTGGCATCAGGAAGGCGCGCCCGCTCTGCTTAAGCACGGCGGTCGGACGCGCTATGTTGCCTTTGCCGAGAAACACGTCGATGACTATCGCATCCGGCGACGAAACCGTTGATACGATTCTGGGCGGACGCCTGAAGCTCGTCCAGCCGCGGCACGGATACCGTTTCTCCGTGGACGCGATCCTGCTCGGGCGTTTCGCGCGATGCCGTCCGGGCGCGCGCGTGCTCGAACTCGGCGCTGGATGCGGCGTGATTTCGATCCTGATCGCGGCGCTGCACAAACCGGCCGCGGTGGCCGCAGTCGAGCTTCAACCGGCGCTAGCGGCGCTGATCGAACGCAACGCGGTGCTCAACGGACTCGATACGGTAACCGCGATCGCCGCCGACTTGCGCGCCCGCAAGATTGTGGGTATCGCTCCGGGCAGCTTCGATCTGGTCGTGGCCAACCCGCCTTATAGACGCCTCAACAGCGGCCGTCAGAGTCCGAATCCCGGGCGGCGGCTCGCCCGCGACGAGAGCGGCGCCTCGATAGCCGAGTTCGCGGCCGCCGCGGCGCGTTACTCGCGCCACGGCGGCCGCGTCGCCGTGATCTTCGCGGCGGTCCGTGCCGCCGAGGTTATCGCTGAGCTGCGCGCTAATCGCCTTGAGCCCAAACGCATCCGGATGGTCCATCCGCGCGGCGACTTGCGCGCTTCGACCATCCTGGTCGAAGCGCGCAAGGGCGCGGGAGTTGGCGTCGAGATTGAGCCGCCATTGATCCTGTATGCGGCCAAGGCCGTTTACAGCGACGAGGCGCGTGCGA
>JBEKLA010000342.1:0-3704 GCA_050010455.1 Binataceae bacterium (SeqCode)
GCACTTCTGGGCATCTCGACTATCGCTTGGGCCCAACAAACTTCGCCGAGTCCGACTCCGGTTTCGACCGCGACGGCCAGCACGTCGGGCGCGGCGGCGCAGACCAGCCAGCCGAAGCAACCGGCCGCGGCGGCTTCGCCGACCACTCCAGGGCGGCTGCCGGTGCTGGTGGTGACGGCCACGCGCCTCGAACAGCCGATTACCGAGATCGGCACCAGCGTCAGCGTGATCGAGGCTCCAGAGATGCAGGCGCAAAAACTCGTGACCGTGGGCGACGCGCTGCGGGAAATTCCCGGCGTCGAGATTACTCCGGAAGGATCGCCGGGCTCTCTCACCGGCGTCCAGATTCGCGGCGGAACGTCAGAGCAGACCCTCATCCTGGTGGATGGTCCGCTCATATCCACTCCATCCGCCAGGCCGAAACACGCGCCGAGTTGAGGCGCGGCGGCCACCATCGTTCCCTCTACATCATCCGCAATTTCGGCCCACGTTGCCGCACCGGCGGCCCACCACGGCTCTTTCGCGCCAGTCCCCGCAACCACTTGCCTATGGGGAACGATTCACCAGGCTCGTCCGGCCGCGATGGCCCATTTCGCCTCAAGTTCGGCTGGCCTGTCGTTCCGCACCGCAATCGCGACTACTGCCGGCGCCGATCAGGTGCTTGCGGTCTACAATCATCGCTTAGCGCAAGCCGACTTTGTGATGCTGGCGGCGTCGGGCACCCGCAGCGCCTGGCCGCGCCGCAGTTGCTTTCGCGCTCGCCTCCGCGGGCATCACGCGCGGGTTCCTTACCCAAGCTACTAGCCGCTCAAGCGGTCAACTTTGCATGCCGGCTCAAAACACGCGTGAATCCTCTCCAAACAGGCGGAAATCGTGCTCAAACGGGCGGACAACACTCGAAAACAGTTGACTGGTTGGTAACCTTCGCGTCGATCAGCCCGTCACAGCGTCCGTGTGCTTACGTTGGGAAGGCTGGAAGGCTCATGTGACCCAAAAATCGAAATTCGCGGTCGCGCGCGCGTAGCTAGCGCCGCGGTCCTGCGCCGCCCCGTTCTAGAGATTTTGCCCCCTACCCAGTTTAATCCGGCCGCTTCGGTTTCGCAGATGCTCTTGAGCGCTTCTTGTGTGTCGGCAAATTGTTGAGCCTGGCAATAAGTAGCAATTCGCCACACACACGGTACTGTGCGCGACGATCTGCGTCTTTTTTATTTTGGCGATACGTGTCCAAAAGCTATGTACTGCGGTTACGCTCGTCCGGACCACGATACAAAAAGTCGTTCAAAATGAAGCCGCCAGCAGGCTGGTAAATCAGGACAAATGGTGTTTCGTAAGTGGGCTCCTTGAGAGTCCCGCGATAGTAAACAATACCATAAACGATGAGCACGGCCTTGAGCATCCGCACATCTTCATATTCTTTTTGACTCAGGAAAGCTTCGCGAAATGGCGCGAGTTGCCGTTCAACCTCCTCAGGCCTCAGCACGGTCTGTTTCACATACAGCGGGTAACACTCAGTATAGTTACCCACCTCCGGAAATTGGCCTTTCGGAAATTCCCCGGGGCAGACTTTTATGGGAGTTTCACATGATTACTGACACTGCCGGCCGAGGTGATTGTCCGTGACGCCGTTTAGGTCACGGCTGCATGTCGCCTGAGGGCGCGTCGGAGGTCGACGACTCATCAGCGAACGCGGGATCCGCATCTGCGGTTCCCGGCAGTCGGTTGACCTGCCGGCACGCTCCGTCTTCCAAGGTACCCCTTTGCCAGACGTCGTTGGGATCGACGGTCTTGCCATGTCGCTGGTCCGGATGATTGGCGTTTCCATACCGCGGTACCTGGATGCATCGGCAGCCGGCGTCGGTCAATGCCAGGTTGCCGAGCAGGTACTCCGGCACCACCGATTCGCGCAAAACGGTCGCGGTGTTCATCGCGCCGACGGTGCCGCTTCCTTCGGCGGCGAATCCGAGGCCGGTGAAGGCCGGATAGATGCCGTAGTTGACCTTGAGAGCCACCGCTCCCACCGAGGTAGGCGAAGACTGGAATATCTGAGCGGCTGAAGAAAACGCGTTGGACAAGCCGTCAACAAACACCCCCTCCTGGGAATCCTGGTACGCCTTGGCAACGCAGTAGATCACATTGTTGCCGTCGTTGGGATTGGGCGGGTCACACGAATAGCCCTGGCCCTGAAAGTCAGACACGATCGCGGAAAATACGTTCGGCCACGTCGCGAGGATCGGGTTCAATGCCTGATGCTGATCGAGCGACGGCCGGCATCGGATCAAGACCAGGTCCTGCTCCTTCGTCGGCCAGTAATTCCCCACCAGTGCGGCAAGCCGATCAACCGTTACGGCCGGCTCTAGAAAGGTCGTCGCGGTGACGAACGCCCGCTTGTTTATGACGTACTGGTCATACCTGCCGACATGATCGACGCGGATCCCGGGATCGACCCAAAGCAGACGGATGAAATCGCCGTAGGTAGTCGCGTCGCGCGAGGCGTCGGTTATTCCGGCCGGAGTTATTTTGTAAGGCGGAGCGGCGTAGGCGACAGAGGCCGCGCAGTCCAACAAAGCGATAATAATTGCCACCGCTATCCGCATTTTCCGAGCCTCCATGACCGGCGCCACTGACAGGTTGGGGCTTCAGCTTGACGCGCGCGGGCGAGAGGGAGTTGCCGAGTCTCCGCGTGCGCGCAGCCCAGCAGGAAATATCTCGGCACAATGTCCTACGGGGCGTGCCTCGGCGTCAAATTAGTTCGCTTCAGATCAGTTATAAGCCAGTGCTCAATCTTCGCCGGGACAAAGCGATGGGTACTGGTGAAGCCTATGCGCGACAAGCCCGCAACACCGAGGCCGAGTGGCAGGCCGCGAAAATACGGTTGCGGGCAGAGAAAAAGACCGGCCGCTTGCTGAAGGAGATGAAGCCGACCGGCGAGCGGGCGAGCGGAAAGGGGCGGCCAAAATTAGTGTCGCAGGCTGTTACACTAAAAGATCTCGGTATCTCTCGCGCCCAAGCCTCGCGCTGGCAGAAACTAGACGACATCCCCGACGACAAATTCGAGGCGGCGCTGGAAAACGGCAAACCGACGACCGCCAGCGTCCTAGCCGCGTGACTCGCGCGCGGTCTACGCTCGGCCGAACGTGGAGATTTTGACCGCCCCCCACACTTACACTTAACCCGGCCGCTTTCGGTTCCGCATATGCTTTTGGGCGCTTCTCGTGTGTAGGCGAATTGTTGAGCCTGGCAACAAGTAGCAATTCGCCACACACAGGCGGCCCATCACGGCTCTTTCGCCGCAGTCCCTGCAACCACCCCGCCGATGGGGAACGATTCACCAGGCTCGTCCGGCCGCTGTGGCCCATTTCGCCTCAAGTTCGGCTAACATGTCGTTCCGCACCGCAATCTCGACCACTGCCGGCGCCGATCGGGTGCTGGCGCTCTACAACGATCCTTAGCGGAAGCCGACTTTGTGATGCTGGCGGCGTCGGGCACGCGCAGCGCCTGGCCGCGCCGCAGTTGCTTTCGCGCTCGCCTCCGCGGGCATCGCGCGCGGGTTCCTTGCCCAAAGTACCAGCCCTCAAGCGGTCAACTTTGCATGCCGGCTCAAAACACGCGGAAATCCTCTCCAAACAGGCGGAAATCGTGCTCAAACGGGCGGAAAACACTCGGAAAACAGTTGACTGGTTGGTAACCTTCGCGTCGATCAGCCC
>JBEKLA010000343.1:0-3701 GCA_050010455.1 Binataceae bacterium (SeqCode)
CGCCCGCGCTTAAGCTGGCGATAGATGGTTGACGGATGAACCTTGAGGTACTCCGACAATTCTTTAAGCTTCATTACCCTACGGTCTTCGATCATCATGGCTCGTTAGGCCTCCCATGGTTGCGCTTGGATGTTGAAAAGGAGATCCCAAGTTCCGTGCCACAGCTTTGCGCTAGAAACGTCGGAGTTTCAGGAGGCCTCTTCCGCTCTTATCTTGGGAAAAATGCCACATATAGGGAAGTTTGCAACATTGAAAAATATCGCGCTGCGAACGGAAGGTTGTGTGTGGCGTAATTACTTTTACCAGAATCAACAATTCGCGACACACGTTTCAGCTATGCGATAGAAGGAGTGTCTCACGCTACTTGAAGAGATGGCCTGCAGTTCGCGACGAAACGGTTGACAATTCAGGACAGCTGGCTTGACAATCCGCGACAGGAAGAGTCGGTCGTGGCAGCGAATCATTTCAGAGTCGGCACCAGCCGCCACCATATTGCCGCGGGACAGTTCGGCGCTGCCGAAAACGGGAAATGTTGCAACTTTGAAAACCGTGACCGAGAACATCCCGAGAGAAAACTGGGCGGCCCGGTCTCAGGCCGTCAGATCGAATAGCTGGTCGATGAAGTCGATTCTGTCGGCGAACATCAGTGTCGCTGCCCCACCGCGCCTGCCTGTCCGTGTCGAATTACAATTCAAGCGGCAGCTGGCGTCTGAATCGTAGTTCGACACGGACAGGGCGAATTTGGCTGTTCCACGTAGAATCTGTAGTCGATGCGGTGATGGAGCTGGCCCCAGCCGCGCTTTCAGGGCGGGCTCCGTACCTTTCGGAGCAGTCACCGATGAACCGGGTCTTCGAGCTTTCGAGTTAAGGTCTTGCGATCGACGCCGAGAATCGCGGCCGCCTCGCCACGATGACCGTTGACCGAAGCGAGTACCGCGCGCGTGTACTCGCGCACGAGTTCCTCCAGCGCCATGCGCTGCGACGCAAGCTCCTCGAGGCGGGCGGGCGAGTGGTGGTCACCTGTGATCCTGCTCGGCAGGTCGGCTCGCGTAATCTGAGCACCGGAGCAAAGGATGACAGCCTGCCGAATCGCATTCTGCAGCTCCCGAATATTACCCGGCCATCGATATCGCGTGAGGTACTCCATCGTTTGAGAGTCCAGTTCCGGCGGGACTCTTCCTGCCTCGGCACTGGCGCGCGCCAGAAAGTGCTTGATCAGCAAGGGAATGTCTTCGGGCCGATCGCGCAGCGGCGGCACCGCCATGGTCACGGTCGCGATGCGATAGAACAGATCTGATCGAAATCGGCCGGCGGCAAGGGCTTTTTCCAAATCGGCATTGGTCGCGGCAATAACCCGTACGTCGACCGTGGACTCGCCGGTAGCGCCGAGCGGCCGGACCCGTTTGTCCTCGATAATTCTGAGAAGCTTGGCTTGAACCGATGGAGGCATTTCACCGATCTCATCGAGGAAAAGAGTGCCGTGGCTTGCCGCCGCAAAAAGACCGATCTTGCTCTGTTTCGCGTCGGTGAATGCCCCGCGCACGTGTCCGAACAACTCGCTCTCGATCATACTCTCGGGAATCGCCGCACAGTTCACCGGTACGAACGGACCGCTGCGCCGCGGGCTTAAGAAGTGAAGCGCCCGCGCCAAAAGGTCCTTGCCCGTTCCGCTTTCGCCAGTGATCAACACGCTCGCGGAGCTGTCGGCCACCTGCGCGAGCTTGCTTAGCAACGCCGTCATCTTCGGACTCGCGGCGATAATATTTTCCAGGCCGTGATTGCGGGCTAGTTCAATCCGCAGCCGCTTGACTTCATCCCGCAGGTCGCGATTTTCCAGCGCGCGCGAGACGATCAAAAGCAATTCGCCGTTGCTGAAGGGCTTGGTTATGTAATCGAAAGCGCCGAGTTTCATCGATTCCACGGCGTTCTGAATCGATCCGAAGGCCGTCATTATGATGACCGGCAAGTCGGGTGCAATCCGCTTCAGCTCGGCTTGCAATCCGTGCCCGCTCATTCCAGCCATCCGGAGATCCGAAATCAGCACGTCGGGGGCTTCCCGCTCAACCATCGCCACAGCCTCATGTCCTGAATTCGCGCTCGACGCGCTATATCCCGCCTTGCGCAGAATATCGCACAGCGCACTGACCATGTCGTGGTCATCGTCGACCACAAGGACGGTAGGCTGTTGGCTATGAACGCCGCTGTTCCCGGGAGCCAAGCTCATGTTCGATTACCTCGCTGGTTGCCATGGGGAACGCAACGACGAACCGCGTTCCCAACGGCCCCGAGCTGAACGTTATCTCGCCATCGTGCTCGCGTACTATAGACTGGCTGACCGCCAACCCCATTCCGGTTCCCTTGCCCGGCTCCTTGGTGGTGAAGAAGGGGGAGAAGACGCGATCTTCGTGCTCAGGAGCGACGCCCTCGCCGGTATCTTGGAACGCAAGCATCACGCGCGAGCTATCGCGGTTGCGTTCCGTATGCGCGGTTACTCGCAGCGTTCCGCCGCTGCGCTGCATCGCGTCGAGCGCGTTCATGATTATGTTCACGAACACCTGTTCGATTTGGTCGGCGGCGCATTGTACCGGCAGCGGACTTTCTCCGAGTTGGGCTATGGTTCTCACGTTGCGGTGCGCGGCTTCCGGTGCCAAAAGAGCCAGGGCTCGGTCGGCGATCGTTCTTAAGTCGCAGATCGCCTTGTGCGATTCGCTCTTGCGAGCGTAATCGAGCAACATCCGGACGATTCGCGCAATCCGATCGATCTGGCGGACGATGACGCCCAGCTTTACGCGGGAGTCTGTTGAAATTGTCTCATCCTGCTGCAGGTCCTCCGCGCGCACGCGTATTACCCCAATGGGGGTGCCGATCTCGTGCGCGAGTCCAGCGGCCAGCGTGCCGATCGTGGCAAGCCGGTCCGCGCGCTGAAGCTCGCGCTCGAGTTCCAATTCGCGCCGATGCCGTTCCTGTAGATCGGAGCGCGCCCGGTTGAGCTGCTGATCGAGCCTGCGGAATTCTTCGCTAAGCAGTTCCACTTCGCTTCCTCCGCCCCGATCGGAATCATCCGACGAAAACTTCATCACTTTCGCCGACAGATTGGCCAGCGGTCGCGAGACGTAGCGATGCACGCTCAGAGGTATGGTTGTGGCGATAACGCCCATCAACACGATGGCAACGACAAACGACGCGATGGATTGCGCGCGGCTATCACTTGCCACCTTCGTCCAGTCCTGGACTTCCAGAAGGTATCCAATGACTTCTCCGCCCGGGCTCTTCAGTGGAACCAATTCGCAGAACCAGTTCTTTCCACCTTCCGCTGGTCCGAACTCGGCGGAGCGGCGTGGGCCGAGCTGCACGCGGGCCGCAGCTATGAGTTCGGGCGGGAAGTCCGGCAGAGAGTACCAAAGCTTACCGTCCTTTCGAAGCACGGCGCTTCGAGTTCCTTCGGCATCCATTTTCCGAAATGCATCGCCGATTTTGTCCCATTCTTGCGCATTGACTTCTTCATCGATCGAAGTGGCCAAACCAGAACTGGCTGCGCGGGCCGACTGCTTCAGCTCATTTACATAGACGTTGGACCGTTCGACGGTCCAATACGTGTACGCGGCCAGTACTGGCATTATGCACAGCAGCAAGACCAGCGTCAGCCGAGTGCCGATTCTCACAGTCAGCGCTCCATTCGACAGCGCGCCACTAAACGCCTC
>JBEKLA010000344.1:0-3697 GCA_050010455.1 Binataceae bacterium (SeqCode)
CTCTCGTCAATCGGGTTACCCTCGTGAACGTCCTGGGTCCAGGTACGAGTAACCATAAAGGTTGGGAAGTCATACATGTCCTCGGTGAGCGGGTTGTAAAAGACCATCCCCGTCTTTAGTGGGTAATCCTGTACTCCCTTTTGACTCCCCCAGTTATTTACCTTGATGCCCACATAACCCGGTGACACCTTTGTGCAAGAGCTGGCACCCACCAATACCACAGCCAAGATGGGGGCCATCATCAGAAGCGTCACGATCGGGCGGCTTGTCATTTTGATGTTCTTCCTGGTTGAGTATTTATCAGATTATTAGCGCTTGCGCTGCCGCCACTGTGGCTGACGAAACCTATTGCCCCCATTAAACTGGGGGAATGTCCGCTCCGTTGTTGGAATTGAGTGACGTGTCTGTGGCGAATTCCAATTTAGGCGGCAGCTGGCGTTTGAAATAAGCCGTTGCAGTGTTGTCGCCAGCGATATGACTCAAGGTTTGCGATTAGGTGTGCGGGTGCGCCACTGCTTTCAGCCGGCGTAGCTCCGGCCAGCCCGGTGTGACAGCGGTGCTGGTTGTAAAAGGTCTTATAATTATCGAGCTTCCGTTCAAGATCGCCCTGGTTCCAAACTAGAGCCTGATCCAAGTACTCGCGCCGTACGGTCCCGATCAATCGCTCAACGAAAGCATGAGAACGGGGCGTACAGGGAATGGATTTGATCTCGTCAACTTCAAGTATGCGAAGATTCGCAAGCCAGCGATGAAAGCGAAACAGTCTTGGTCGAAACTTCCACCCCCTACCCCCTAACCTGCGGCTACACGCGCATAGCCAGCGCCGCGGTCCTGTGCCGCCCCGTTCTAGAGATTTTGACCCCTCGCCTAGACGAGGCCAGCGCCACGGCCCGACACGACCGCACCGCTGTCGCATTGGTAATTCGCGCGCGATCAGCGCGTCGGCGTAGCCGATCCCGCCGAGCAGCCCGGCAAGCGCGCACTTTTGCGTGAGAGGACACTCCCGATAAGTTGTGGTTTGTCAAAACCTAGTCCGCGCAGGCATAAACGCAAACTCAGCCGCGACACGGAACGTGGGAATGGTCAGACTGCGAGTGGAAGGTTCGTCGTATAGGCGATGACTCTTTGAATCGATCGGATTGAAGCGCAGAGGCCGTGATCAAAGCCGGGACGGCTATCGGCGGATCGGACCGCCGACTCCGGCGGCGCGCGAGGCCTTATGACGCCCGAGCATGATCCGGTGGACTACGTATCGATACGGCAACCGGAGCCCGATCGCTGACCGCTTGCCACCAACGGCCTGACACCCCCGGCGGTCGCCACGCCTGATGGGACACGTCGCGTTCGTGCTGCACAGACCGTGGAGCAATTACTTGAGCATTGAGGGCGGGCCGTGGGTACGCACAATCATAAGTCGGGCGCCCGCCTACCAGCGCAAGATGCCTGGCTGCGAAGCGTATGGGCCTGCCCCAGTAAGACAGAGCGCAAAAACCCGCATCGTCCCCGATGGACTCATCTTTGAAATCCTGATCACGACGGAAGGCCAAGGCTTGATTGCGAATAAAGGTGCGCCACGATTGGCTCCGCCGCCGATTGGCCGGTGGCATATAGCGCGATACGGTGGCCTGCGAGACCGTGAAGCCGAGCATTAGCAGCTCACCATGTATCCGCGGTGCGCCCCACAGAAAATTCTCTCGCGCCATTCTTACAATGAGTTGGCGAAGCTCTCGGGAAACTCGGGGCCGTCCACCGCGCCAGCGACCCCGGGAGCGATATCGCCACAGCTCGGACCAGGAACTACGGCGCCAGCGCAAGACCGTCGCCGGCTGAACGATCACCAGGCTGTCCCGCCAACCCGACCACCACCGCATAAGCAAGAGCCAAAACAGTCGATCCCGAAAACGAAAGCAAGGACGACGCGTGCCGCTGCGCTCGAGCACAGCAATTTGATGGCGCAGGGCGATCGATTCCAACACCAGCGCGGTACGGGTTCGGGGTTCGCTGCGGGCAAGCGGCAGCGCTGCGTTGGTCGGCGTCGCCATGAAGGCAGGCTATCGCCAGACGTTCGAGACCGCCACAATTCGTGCGGATTAAGTTTTGAGAAGGGACAGCCGATCCCCGGGCCGTCGCCGGCGCGTGGGTCGAAGATGATGAACGGCCGCTTGCGCTCGTCCGCATACCCTCGGGCTGCACGATGCGGACAAGACCATAATTGACGGGGCGTGGAAGTGTTCGCCCGTCCATGATGAGCTCGCCGGCGAAGTTCAGCACATGCGGCGCTGCCTGCCTGCTGCGCTCTAGGTGGTTGTTGCCGCGTTCACGCAGCACGTCGAGGAACAGGATCGACCGCTCGCAGGCATCGCGCCAGTAATCCGCCACGGCACCGACGAGCGCTCGGCTCGCCATCCACGCGTCGAACGGATGCGATCTTTCGACCATTACTGCTTCCTCCATATCGATAAACCCGCCCTGATCGTTCAGTGATTGCAAGATTCAGAAGACACTAGCGCGAACGCTAAAGCTTGTTATCGCTATAATGCCCGCCTTCGCTAGCTCATCTGTATGTGATCATCAAAAGTTCATATTTCTTTCTCGATGATCTGCCCAGTCACAAATCTGACCGTGCCGGAGTCAATTTCATGTCAACATTGCCTTGCGGGACGCGGTGGCGTCGATCCTAGACGGCCCATCGCTTTGAGAGGCATGTTAGCAGCCGATCGCTGCGGAACGATGATGGCCTTGCGTAGCTTCTCCTGCTTCACAACGATGAATCGGTTCAGACCAACGGATCCGGTCGTTGTCGCGAATTGGAAGAAGCAAGGGCGGACCAAGGTTAAATTGCGGGCAAGAATTGCGCAACTCGTGATACTGGGATAGCTTCGGTCGCCGACATGATTGTCGTGGGCGGCTAAAAAGCGATAGAGGCAAGCGGCCGACGCAATTGTGAAGCAGTCTCAGAATCAGATTTCAGGATCGGGCTGGATAAGCTTGCGGACGAGGACCCTGAAATGTTGGATCGGTCGGATTTTCTGGCATGGTTTATCTTAATGTCGAGAAAACTGATTTTCAGCGCGATCATAGTCGTTGCAGTCGGTGGAGGAGTGATCGCGTGGCTCATCCTCTCCAAGCCCGCCCTACCGCCGGGCTTTGCCGGCACAAACGGTCGTCTCGAGGCGAAGCAGGTCGACGTCGCGACCAAATACGAAGGTCGGATCGCCGAAGTTCTCGCCGATGAGGGGGATAACGTCGCCGAGGGCCAGGTCGTCGCGCGGATGGATACCGACGTGCTCGAAGCGCAGTTGCGGAACGCGCAGGCGAAGATTCGCGAGGCCGAGGATAACAAGCGGACAGCGCAAACCGACGTTGTCGTGAAGCAGGCTGAGTTCAACTACGCAAATAAGCAATACATCCGATCTGAAGGGCTGGTCACGCGCGGCGCGGTCAGCCAGCAGGAACTCGATATCGACCAGGCTCGCGCGGAAGCAAGCCGGGCGGCGTTGCTCGGCACGCAAGCCCAGGTAGTCCGCGCCCAATCCGCAATTGACGCGGCGACGGCCGAAGCCGAACGCATCCAAGCCGAGATCAAGGACAGCGTGCTCAAATCACCGATTAAGGGGCGCGTCCAAAATCGACTGGCCGAGCCTGGCGAGGTCCTTCCAGCGGGTGGCAAAGTTTTCGCGCTGGTCGATCTGTCGAA
>JBEKLA010000345.1:0-3694 GCA_050010455.1 Binataceae bacterium (SeqCode)
TAGGCTGTTTCCAGCGGCGCCCGGAAAGCCAGGTTCGCATCTGGTGGTGTCGGCTTTTTGCTTTACCGCTCCGCGCTACGTCATCCGATTGTCAGGGTGTCGGCTCCTCACTGCGTTCGGAACAGCCGTGCCGGATCCGCGTCGAGTAGCTTTGCTCTTCGAGCACGAATGTCCCCCATTCGGCCACGCCTTGTCAGCTCTCGAGTAGCTGATGAATAAACTTGCTCATACTTAAAGATTTTAATACCTCACTCGAAATGTCGGACTGTCCTCGGGCCGCGTCTTGCGGCGATCGTAGAGGCGCGTTGTCCAGACGTTGCGTGGCCGAGTCGCTCCTGAACCTTGGCGATCTCAGCTTCCTGCGAGAGCCTATTCGTAGCAGGGATAGCGCGAAGAGGAACCATTCACAAGCCGTCCGCTTCGGCGCAGACCTCCGTCTCGAGGCCGTATTTCAGGACCGTGTCGCGGCAACCGAGGCCAGGTCGAGCGGAGTTGGGGGCAGCTTGCTTTTGCCTTTGTCACCCACGAAAAAAAGCGCTAAGAGGCTGGCATGTCCTGTCACCATCATATCGAGATATCGAGACTTTACTTGCAGGACTATATCGAGGCCGGTGGCCTCGCCGCCGACCGCGAGGGACCCGCTTTTCCGCACCGCTTACCGGCGCACTGGGATTCTCACAGATTGCTCGATGAGTCAGGGCCGACGCCTTTGGCGCATGCTGCGCAGCGTCGCGCGCGGGATGCCGGCATTTCCACTGCGGTTTGCAACCACACTTTTCGCGCCACCGGCATCACCGCCTATCTGGACAATGGCGGCTCCCTTGAAGACGCCCAGGCCATGGCCGCTCACGAGAGTCCCCGCTCCACCAAGCTTTATGACCGGACGGACGATTAGATTACAGTCGACGAGGTCGACAAGATTGGCATTTAAGGCCTTTGGGCCATTCTCCATATCGCTGAATAATCATCGGTATAGACAAGGCTACAACCATCGCTTAGCGCAAGCCGACTTTGTGTTGCTGGCGGCGTCGGCCACGCCCAGCGCCTGGCCGCGCCGCAGTTGCTTTCGCGCTCGCCGCCGCGGACATCACGCGCGGGTTCCTTGCCCAAACTACCAGCCCTCAAACGGGCAACTTTGCATGTTGGATCAAAACACGCGGAAATCGTGCTCAAACAGGCGGAAAACACTCGGAAAACAGTTGACTGGTTGGTAACCTTCGCGTCGATCAGCCCGTCACAGCGTCCGTGTGCTTACGCCGGAAAGGCTCATGGACCCAAAAATCGAAATTCGCGGTCGCGCGCGCGTGGCTAGCGCCGCGGTCAACGCGCGCCGACTCGTAGAGATTTGACCGGCCCCCACGTAGGGTCGAGAACTGGCGCGCGCACGGTAGGTGGAGGGTTACCAGCCGCGCTCTTTCGATTGCGCGATGGGTTCACAGTTCCACCATGGTCACGTTTCCAGTTCCCGCCTCGTCAAACAGAGCATGCAGATTTCCCGCACTCTGCTTTCCTGCCCGCTTCGTCCCAAGGGTTATGAGACCTGTCATGCTGGGAGCGCTTTCGGCGTTGAGCGGCGAACCCGGTAGTCGTTAAACAGCCCGAGTTCGTCATAGAGCCAGCGCCTACTCCACCTCTTCCAGCCGAAACCGTGCCGGTTACGGGCCCGCATCAGATGCCGTCGCACCTTCTTCTCCACCCAGTCTTTGATAAAGCCGAAGCATCGACTGGCGTCGCCGATGGCAAAGTAATTCACCCAGCCGCGCACAATCGGGTTGATGAGCTGAACCACCCGACCTATCGGCTGGGAGTCGAAGCGTCGGAAAACGTCCTTGAGTTTGCGCAGCAATGCGATGCGCTGCTTGAGCTTGGGCGGATAATACGGCCGCCACTTGCCCTGACATTTAGCGCCGGCACTGACATGTACTGACCCCGCTGCCGCCGGCTCCAAGGGCAGCACCCCCTTGCTCGATTACCGGAACGCCTTTCTCGCTGCGCCGCCCGAACAGCCGATGCGTCAGCAACTGCACCCGCTGGCGCAACGCCACGTTCTCTTTGTTGAGCCGATCGATCTCGTTGCTGAGCTCGTCGAGGACTGCCTGAGTCTCTGCGCCGCTTGCCGCCGCCACGTCTCACCACCACCCGCAGCTACTATTACCACTGTGTATCTGGAATAGCTACATTACACTGAGTATTGTCATCCACCGATGGGTAAGCGAGTGTACCGTCGACGCTCGCGCACGACCTCGATCCCTTCCAGCAACAGGTACAGCTCGCGCGCGTTGATCTCGTCGCGCTCCAGCGCCGCGAAGGTCCCGGCCTCCAGGCGCTTGTACAGCAGCCAGAACCCGTCGCGCTCCCACACCAGCATCTTCACGCGATTGCGTTGGCGGTTGAAGAATACAAACACGTGGCCGGAAAACGGGTCCTGGCGCAGGACCTCCCGCACTTGCGCGCTCAGCCGGTCGAAGGACCGGCGCAGGTCGGTCGCGCCACGGGCGACGAAGACCCGCACCGACGCCGGCAGCGTCAGCATCTTGTCTGCAGGGTCCGGAGCACTTGGTGCAGCGTGGCGGGGTCAACTCCCGCCGGCACCCGCACCAGATGCCCGCTGTGCAGGACGATCTCCAGAACCGCTGGTGTTCTTGGAAGGTTTACCAGTTTGGGCACTTCGGTGAACACCACCGGATTCTCCGCCGCTGCGCCGTTCCCCTCCTCCGCGCCGGCGCGCCGGAAGACCTGACGCCACCAGCTCAGCGTGCTCGGTGGGATTCCGCGTTTCTCCCCAAACTCGCGCAGCGTCAACCCGCTACGCTGCCAGCGCCCCAATACCCGGCGCATCTCACGTGCCCGCACTCATGTCGTCGACCCCATTCTCCCCATGGGTTCCTACCTCCGCACCCATTCTGCGCCATCGAAGGATCGCGGGGAAAAATGTAAATGGTCACACGCTTACGGATGTTCAATCGCGCGATCGCGAAGCACACACCGCCGAAATACCTTTCCTCAGATAACGATCCGCTGTTTCGCCTTCAGCGGTCGCGTGCGAACCTTCGCATACTTGAAGTTGATGAGATCAAAGCAATTCCCTGTACGCCCCGTTCCCATGCTTTCGTTGAGCGATTGATCGGGACGGTACGGCGCGAGTACCTGGACCGGACCTTATTTTGGAACCAAAGCGATCTTGAACGGAAGCTGGATAATTACCGCCAGGCCTATTACAACCAACACCGCTGTCACACCGGGCTGGCCGGAGCTATGCCGGCTGAACGCAGTAGCGCACCCGCACACCCAATCGCAAACCTTGAGTCATATCGCTGGCGACAACACTGCAACGGCTTATTTCAGACGCCAGCTGCCGCTTGAATTGTAATTCGCCACAGACAGGTTGCTCAGGCCGCCAATCATGCGCAGATCCCAGGGCAAGTCCATGAAGCGGTCAAGTCCGCTGGTTGCTGGAAAAACTTGAGAGGGATTTCCTGGCGGTTTGTTTGATTGGCGAAGCGTGACGACACTGATGGGCGTCGTCGAGCTCTTGGCGAATAGTATCTAACCCTGAACCGAAAATAATTCGAGTCGATTCGACGATTTGATCGAAGAAAAGAGGCCTCTGGCGCGTCTTTTGGAGTGCGCAGCAACGCAACTCGAAACGACACGAAAGGCCCCAAAGATGCGGTTGAAGGTAACGCGGTTGTGG
>JBEKLA010000346.1:0-3669 GCA_050010455.1 Binataceae bacterium (SeqCode)
CCTTTTACGCCGCGATTGTACGCCGCAAGAAGCCGGCGGTCGACCCGAAGGTGTTCGACGCCTTATCGGGAAGTGAAACGGCAGAGGCTGATCGACGCCGGGATCGTCTTTGCTTCCGGTAAGCCGTGTTATCGGAGGCAATGTTAGAGGCGGCCCGCACCGCGCTCTGAGCCTTCGGCGGCCTATCGCCGTTCATCAACTCGTGCCGCGAACACGCCCCTCGTGTCGAACTTTCAGTCCGCTGAGCCTTAGTAGCAGGAGCTCCAGTTCCAGCAGAGGAAGAACGGACGGTAATAGTAGGAATAGTAGTACGGACGATAATAGTGATAAGGCCTTTGGTACGCGACCATACGATAGCGCGGGCCGCGGGGCGAAGAGCAATATGGGCCAAGTGCGTTGATCGTCACGGCAACGTCGGGAGGCAAAAAACACTCCTGGGGACCCCTGCGCGCTATAAGCGCCGGGCGGGCCGACGCCATCTCGCCGAGCAGTATCAAGACCGCGATCGCGAAAACAACTATTTTCATTTCAGACCCATGTCGCCCAGCATCGGGGGCGTCCTTGGAAAGTCTCAGCCCCGCCGGGTGTCAACGGCGGGTCGGGGCGCACATATTATACCGGCAAATCGGCCCCAGCGGGAACCCCCTCGGGAAGCAGAACATGGACCGCATAATTCAATGGGCGGCGCATCACGGGCGCGCCCGCAGGCCGGTGCTTTCATCAGCGTCGAACCCCCCATTTGGGGGATAGTACCAGAGGCGCGAAACCCGTAGACAAACGTCGTCGCACTGAATTCCTTTAAGGCCCCGATGAGCCCTCATGGGGGTCTTTCTTTTTTGATTGCCTTCGAGTCGCGCCGTTCCCCCATCCTTAACCGCGCCGCGCGATTCTGCCGCGCATGGTCGACGAACAGCCCAAGCCGCCTGGACGGTCCGCGCGGAAATCCGGTCGCACCGCGCGCGCGAAGGCGAGAAGTCGCTGCGGCGCAAGCACTTCTCGCGCCGCGGGCCAGCTCAAGGTACTGGGCGGCGAAAACGCGCAATGCCGCGCGCGGCATCTCGCTAGCGTCAGGGGTCGAAATTGGGTGAACGGTTGACGGTTGACACGACGGAAAAGCGCGAGAAAGCCGTGATTTTATTAGGTTTCTGACGTGCGGAGGGGGTGCGTACAGGGGTGCGTACAGGGTGGCACATGGCACTGGCAACAGGTGAACGGGTGAACGCGTGAAACGCAAGCATGCCGCCGTCACAAATCTCTCGCTGCGGGAGCTCGCGCGCCGGCTCGAACGCGCCCCTTCCGGCCTCCACAAGCTGGCAGTGCGCGGCAAAATTCCCCGCAACGCTGATGGCAGCTTCGACCTCGCGCCGGTCATGGTGGCGCTTAAGGAAAATCTCAGCCCGTTGCGAGTGCTGGCCGCGCGCCGTGCGCGATCCTGGCGCGGTTGAGCGGCAAAGCCGTCGACGCGAGGCCTGCGAGCGCCAGTGGCCGCTTAACAAGGCTTCAGGGAGTGCGGCGCTAACGACTGAGGGAATGAGCAATCCCTGCGCGGCGTTGCCCTTGGTGCGGAGGCCTACGCACCACTACGCACCATGACGGCCGGAGAGCGCTGGCGCCGATGGCGGGACCGGCGCCGCGCTGATTCGGTATGCGTTACCGTCGAGATAAAGCGCTGGCTCATCGACGCATTCATCGATGCTGAGGAGCTGGGCACTTGGGATGAGGATGACCGCGGCGAAATCGGCAAAGCAGTGCAGCGGCTTTGCGAGAGTTGGGCACAAACGCGTTTGGCGGAGAACGATGGCGACTTGGTAGAAAGCAACGAGACCTCGAATCAATAGGGCCAGTCCAAAAATGGAAATCGCCTCGGCACGAGACTCCGAACTGTATTTGGCGCGGTACAGGCACGCGCCCGCTCCGCGCATGGTTCCCGAAAGGGTTGTCTCGGTTCTACGCCAAGGTCGCGCTGGGTATGCGGAGCAACGTCTGCGGCATGAAATCCAAATGTTGGATGAGGTCTCTGGCCAAATCGACGGGCTCGACATGCGCGACTTCCAACTCCTCGAGACCGAGCAACGTCTGCGCATCAACCTCTCTGCCACGCAGCAGAGCATTCACGATCGGGGCGCTTCGCACTCAAAGCAACTACAGGACGAAGCAGCAATAACGGAGCAGGAGATCAGAGATATCAGCTCGCGGCGCCTCGCTACGCAAGGAAAGCGTGCTGAGCTGCAGGCGCAGGCTCGCGTTCTTCTCGAACGATCGAAAAGCTGCAACAAATTGGTCCTCCAGGCCACCGCCGGCCGTAAGCTCGTTTTTCTTGATCCGGTGGAGTTCAACCCAAAGACGACGGTGCGGGTGACGCGTGAGAAGCTGAAAGAATTGCAGGACCGCCTGCACGATACGGAAAACGCGCCAGTTCCCAGCAAGATTGCCAAAGAGCGCTGGGTTAATTGGATCGATCAGCGAGCGGCACACGTAAATCCCGCAGCGCTCATCGAAAGGGCCGAAGGCGGCGGCGGAATTCATCTGCCGCGCACCATGTTTCCTGCCTCCGGTGGGGCTTCGGAAGCCGTCAACGCATTTGGAATCTTGTGTTCGCTTCCGACTTTTCGAAAGGAACTGATTGCGCAGGGGTACGCTCACATTGAAAGGCGAGCTCGCGATGAAGAAGCCCTCGATGACGAGCAGCTAAAGAAGAAGCTCGCGGCGCTGAAGGCGGAGATTCTCGAAACCGAGAAACTGGACGAAAGTATTTGCTGGAGCCTGCTACAGGCTGGAAAGAGCGTGGAATTACTTCCGACTGCGGACGCGCGCGCGATCCTCTCGGTGCGGGTCGAACGATGAGCGAGGGGCACAATCGCCAGAGCACGCCAATCGGGGCCGCGATAAGGCCAGGTGGCCTGCTTTCAGATTTTGAGCGCAGCCGACGCCCCGCGCCGACGTCGGAGCTGTCACCCACCGACTGCGTTGCGGCCTACCTACAAAAGACCTTCGACATTCCGAGGTTAACAGCGTTGCGGGTCTTGCGTGAACTGCGCGGACCGTTCGGGCCGATCGTCACGATCGATGACGAGAGATTACAGACCGGGATTCGCCATCTGGCCAGAACGGGGCGGCTATGAGCGGGACCCAAAAAAACCGGGCAAGAGGGAGGCCTCACCGTGATCCTGGCTTCGTTGTTGCTCTTGCGAACAGAACGCCTATCGCTGGGCCATTCGCGACCTTGGCCGAAGCGCTTGATTACTTCGATCGCACGCTCGCCTCAACACCGACCGCATCGATACGCGTCCGAGGCGACAACAATCTTCTCTATGCGGAGAGCCACAAGGGAAAGATCCAGCGACATGATCCGCCGCGAAGATACTCGATTTGACAGTCGTTTCCTCCGGGCATGGAGGAGCTGCTGCCTTGCCGCTCCCGGCGGTGCGGCATTGGCGCAATGGGGCGCGCACCTGGCCGAGGAAACACAGGTGCGCGCCCCTTCTTTTTTGAGAGAGACGTGAGCGAATGGTGGGTCTCGAAAACAAACTGCGCAACCTCGGCTTCGTGCAATCGATGGCGGAAGACTGGCGCTCGCTCGACCGGGTCGTTTTTGATCCTTCTGTGATTGGGAGCGGACGCTACCCACCCGGCTGTGTGTTGGGTCAGATCACGAGCTCCGGCACATAT
>JBEKLA010000347.1:0-3655 GCA_050010455.1 Binataceae bacterium (SeqCode)
GCATCACCTTTCCTGCTTAAGATCGTGAAGACGTGCTACCCCCATTTCCGAACCCGTGTCTCCGTGTTTGCCTGCATCGACCACGTGCGCAAGGCGCGGATGTGGGAGGACCTCGGTGCCGACTGCCTCATGCTGGACAGCCTGCTCATCAACCGCGAGTTCAGGCTGCTCAAAGCCGTCCGTGAGAATGTGAAGTGTGAACTGGAACTGCTCGTGAACAACTCGTGCCTGAGCGCTTGCGCATACTCGCATTACCATATGACAACGCTCGCGCATGCCAGCCAGAACCGCCACTTCTCAAAGGGCTTCTTCATCGATTGGTGCTTTTTGCGTTGCACTATGATGAAGCTCCAAAACCCCGTCGAATACGTCCGCTCCGAGTGGATTCGTCCCGAGGATCTACATCTTTACGAAGGCCTTGGTTACCACCGCTTCAAGGTCACCGAGCGCAGCGCACCCACGGAAGTCCTGGTGCGCCGTGTTCAGGCCTACGCCGAGCGCCGTTACGAGGGGAACCTCCTGGACCTCGTGCAGCCCTACGGTTTCTCCAAGGAAGCCTCCGATCCAGATGCCGCCCGCAGCCGCCTCTGGTGGACACTCAGGTACCTTTTCCGGCCCTTCCATGTGAGGCTGTGGCGACTGTGGAATATGAAGAAGCTCGCCGAGGAACGCGGGATGCTCGGGCCGCTGGCTGGAAACCCGCCCGTTGTCGTAGAAAACCGAGCGCTCGACGGCTTTATGGCGCGCTTCCTCACCAAGGGTTGCAAAGACCTGGATTGCGAGGCGTGCCGCTACTGTCACCGCTGGGCGGAACAAGCCGTGAAGACCGACCCGGTGTTCAAGGCACGCTGCCTGCGCCTTTACGAACAGACCTTCGACGACCTGCATTCCGGCCGCATGTGGGGGAGATCAGATGCGGGGCGTGCTCCTGGTGGCCCACCATGACCTGTTTCCTTTTAGGACCCGTGGAGTACTGCAATGTTCACTCCGGTTTAGCTGTGGCGCTCGATTGGTGGGTACCGTACATGAAAGTCTAAAGTTCTTGTCGCTCTATCTCGGTCTCCTTAGAGATTGTTCTCGGTTTCGATCGTGGCGACTGTTTACCGTTGATCTGTTTGTCGTAACAAACGCCACCTGACAACTCTGCCTTTGGCACAACGGTTTGTGGAAGCGACCGCTCCGTTAGAGACTCCCAGCCGGATGAGAAGGACAAGAGAGGTAATTCCCAAATGAGTCTGGCTGAGGGCAGAGCGAGACCGAGCCCACGCCGTCGGAAGCGAGATCCTCATCATCATTCATAGATTTGTTAACGCGATAGCATACAGACGCAAGCAAGAGTGGTTGGCCCCATGTCACTGGCAATAAAATCGTCCTTAAAGCAGTCATTATACGAAACATACGTCAACCCGCAGTGGGCGCGGCTCCTCGATGTCCTCGGGATGAACGTCCATTACACGAGTTGCATAGGGTCCGAACTTTTCACCGCTGAGGGCCGACGGATTCTGGATTTCAATTCCGGTTACTGCGTTCACAATATTGGCCACAATCATCCCGGCGTTGTGCGCGCGATCAAGGAGGAGCTGGAGCGCAATGGGCCGGCGATGCTCCAGGGCCACGTCCCGGAAATCGCCGGGGAGCTGGGTCAACGTCTATGCGCGCAGGCCGGGGGCAAGTTATCCAAGGTGTTCTTCTGTAGTTCGGGAAGCGAAGGCGTCGAGGCGGTCATCAAATTTGCGCGCGCTTACTCCGGTCGGCCTGGCATACTTTACGCGCGCGGCGGCTTCCATGGACTGACCTGCGGTGCGCTGTCGCTGATGGACAATCCATTCTGGACCGCGGAATTTGGTCCCCTGCTTCCGGAAGCGCGAGCGGTTCCTTTCGGCGATGCTGATCAACTCGCGCGGCAATTATCCACCGAGCGATTCGGCGCATTCGTCGTCGAGCCAATTCAGGCCGAGGCCGGCGTAATGATACCCTCCGCCAGCTATCTGAAGGACGTGCAGGCGTTGTGTCGCCGTCATGGCACGTTGCTGGCCTTGGATGAAGTCCAAACCGGGATGTATCGAACCGGACCTTTTCTTGCGGCTCATCATTTTGGCGTCGAACCCGACATGGTAATTCTTGCGAAAGCATTGAGCGGTGGACTGGTTCCGTCTGGCGCGGTGTTGATGTCAGACGCGATTTACAATTCCGTTTACACCTCGTTCGAGCGTTCTATCATTCACACCTCGACATACAGCGAGAACAGCCTCTCGATGCGAGCCGGGCTGGCCACCCTGGACGTGCTCGAAGATGGACACTTAGGTGCGCGAGCTGCCCACTTAGGGCAGCACCTCCGCGAGCGTCTGACCGCACGCTTGTCGCAATACCACATGATCAAGGAAGTCAGAGGTCTCGGGATGATGTCCGCGATCGAGTTTCAACCTCCCAAGAGACTTCGCTTCAGAATTCCGTTCGAGACATTCTCGCGGATTCATCCCGCCATGTTCGGACAAGTCGTGGTGATGCGCTTGTTCCGGGATCAAGCGATTTTCAGTCAAATATGCGGGAATAACTTCATGGTGCTCAAGGTAGCGCCCGCGCTGACCATCAGTGAGGCGCAACTCGATCAATTCGTCGACGCTATCGAGGCTGTCGTAAAGCTGATGCATACCTCGACTGGCTTCTGGACCGAGGCGCTCGGGATGGCGCGGCGGGTAATCAATGTCATTTGAGACGACTCCGTCGCGCTTGTCGAAGTCGCGCTCCGCGCTGCCTGTTCACCGAATCGTAATCGCATTCGGAGTAGCTGTTGCGCTAGCGATTGGCTGGCCAGTCGGTTTCGCGTCGTCCACCGAAGCGCGCATCGGCGTTCTCGAACTGGATCCGTCAAAGACGTTGGTGGAGTTCAAGCTTGGCGGTTCGCTTCACACCACGCATGGCGAATTTAAACTCAAGGGCGGCACTATCAAAGCCCACTCGGCCACCGGCAAAGCTGAGGGTGCAATCGTCGTCGACGCGACAAGCGGAGACAGTGGCGACTCGCTGCGCGACAATCGGATGAAGGACAGCGTACTCGAAGCGCAGACCTATCCTGAGATCACCTTTACTCCGCAACACATCGATGGCCACCTCGACTCAGGCGGTGGATTCCAGGCGAAACTCGAGGGCTTGCTGAAGTTGCACGGCGTGGAACATAAGGTGCGGATCGAGGCGCGCGGAACATTGACCGGGGATAGTCTTGTCGCGATCGCACACTTCTCTGTCCCCTACGTCGAATGGGGCCTCAAAGATCCCAGCGTCCTGTTTCTCACGGTCGCCAAAGAGGTAGATATCGATATTGCCGCCGCGGGCCACGTCACTTGGCTGAGTGACGAAAAAGCGCCAACGCAAGCATCTCAACGCGGCTCCAACCCCAAGCTCGGAAATCAGGAATAAGGGCGTCGTGCCACAAATCGGCGCCAGGTGGATTGTCAGCTTATGTGCGGATGGTCAGCTGGCTGATGGACGTTAAGCCCGGGAAACTCGCGCTCGACCTGCCGGTCGAGGTCGTGCCCTAGCAGCCCGTGGTGAAAGTCAGTGGCTACTCGAAGGGATCGCCAGAATTGATTGGTAATACTACAATGTGTTGCATGGCGATGGGGACTGGGCGGGGTGAGCAAGGGTCGATGTGGGT
>JBEKLA010000348.1:0-3648 GCA_050010455.1 Binataceae bacterium (SeqCode)
CACCCTCGAGGAAGCGGCCGATACGCTGGGCATCGGCGTCGCGACGCTCTGGCGCAAGCGCAAACGCTACCACATCGATTGACCCGCGCCGCGGCGGCTGACCGGCGCCAAACGACCGGCGTCAGGCCAGCGTCGCCCAGATGCGTTGCACTTCGACGTAATCCTCGTCGGTATCCAGATCGATTCCGCGCCATCGCGGGAAGCCAATCGTTTGGCCATGATGGCGCTTTAGCACCGAGCGCGCACCTGTGTGTGGCGAATTGCTACTTGTTGCCAGGCTCAACAATTCGCCCACACACGAGAAGCGCCCAAAAGCATATGCGGAACCGAAAGCGGCCGGATTAGCTGGGATGGGGCAAAATCTCTAGAACGGGGCGGCGCAGGACCGCGCGCTAGCCACGCGCGCGTACTGCCTCAGTCATGTCAGTTGGATATTGGCGATGCGCCGGGACACTATTTAAGTTTGCGCTTGAGCAGGACCAGGTAGCCTCCAATAGCCGGGTGGTCATGGATCTTCAGGCGGACCCGGGTTCCATCGGGTTGTTCGAGCACGACGAATTCCCAGCCGTCGATGTCGATCGAGACGGCCTCGTTGTTCGCTGACTCCCACTTTAGCTGGTAGCCTTCGGCGGTCAGCCGCTCGATGATCCCCAGCTTTTGCGGGTATTCGAGACTAACCCATTTATCTCTAATTTCAGGTGATGGCGCATCACTCGCGAGAGCGGCGGACGTCTTCGTTTGCGTGGAGACGATCGAGGTCTGGCCGGAGACCGCTCCGGCAGCAACGATCCCGGTGAAGTTGTCCGCATTGATTACGATCGATGGCCCCGGAAGGGGGACGGCGGCTGCGGGCGCAGCAGTGGCGGCCTGGCTACGGGTGATCGCCTTGTACCTTTTCCATCCGGCAGAGGTGAGTTTGATCTGAACGTGGCGAATGTTGATCGGCCCTTCGAGAATATTCTGCCTGATGAGGTCGAGAATAGTGCTGTAGACCGCGTCGTCGTTCGGCGCGCCGATCTCGGTCGCGCACAAACCCAAGTCCACAACGATGTATTGGTTTTCGGGCGCGAGGAGCAGCGCTTCCCCGATTGCGCGTATGAGACTCTCCTCCCGCTCGTCGGGAAGCGGCAGCTTGTGGGAGCTGAGCACCGTTCTTGCCAAATCGTGGGTTAGGACCAAAGGCTGATCGCCTCGCGGTTGATGGCCGAGCCAATGACGAAGGACGGCGCGGTCGCGGACGTTCAGCCCATCCAGGAGCGCGATTTCTGTGGTAAAAGGCGAGTCAAAGGTTCCGCAGGCGGGGCAGTCAATCGTTCGAACAACGCGGTCGGAGTGTTGCGTGCTGCCGGCAGCACGGGCACAGACAGGGCATTTCGGGGAGTTCATTCGGAAGGAAGAAGTCACGGTGCTGATTGGGAACCCGAAAGGCTATAAAAGGCCGGAGAGCAGGTGGATGATACCGGCGGCTACGACGGTCTTGAGGCCGTCCTTGACGCCGCCTTCGATGAGCTCCTTGATTGATTTCAGCGCGGCCCTGACTTTGGATTGGTCCGGAGTGGCTGCCGCCAATTCGGCGTCAACGACCTCGATCTCGCGATCGAGCAATTCAGCGTTTGCCGGCGCCAGCCCAAGCTCAGCTTTGTATTTCTTAAGTTCCGCAACGGCGTGGCGGACGGAGCGCGGGTCGAACGCCGCGCTGCTCTGGTGCGAGACAATCGTGGTTTGACCCGCGACCGCGCCGGCCGCAATTCCTGAAAAATTCTCCGCCTGGATATTGACCGTTACCGGAGCCTGATTGCTAGCAGCGGGAGATGATGTTGTGGCGTTCTGGAGTAACGCCCGCCCCCGGGGCGTAATTGCGACGAGGGCGAATTGCCATGGATGGCTTCCCGTTCCTGGCAGCCATTTGGCCGCGCCAGATTCGACGAGCAGGGTGACCGCGTCGTTGATGTCGCCCGCCGGCAATCCGGTCGCCTCGGCGATGGGATCGCCCATAGTCCAGCCGAAGCCTGAATAGTCGCGCGGCACGCCGGAGAGGAATTCGAGCACTTGCTGAATGGTTTGTTCGAGATCGTGCATATTCAGAGTTTGGCGCCGTCGATGTTTCCCGACGGCGGCTCACTACCAGATTACCGGAAAAGCGCCTGGCGGCGAAGCGAGCTTCAAGCCCGAGCGGCGACTTGGGGCGGGAGTGAACGGCCGCGCGAGTCTTTTGTGGCGGAAAGAGACCCTAAAGCTCTGGTGCGGGCGGAGGGACTTGAACCCTCACGAGCCGTTAAGCTCAACGGATTTTCATACCGTCTACGGAGTTGACAAAGAAGTCGATGCGGTTCTTCGCGCGCGAGGTGGGCCGCACTTTAGACAGCGCGGATGAGGCGGCGGCCGTCGCGGATGATCGCGTCGGCGCGCTCGAACTCGCTCAACTGCTGGGGTGATGCGCTGGCGCGAGCCATCGACCAGGTCGGCCAGGCCGCTGTGCGTAAGCTTCAAACGTCAGAGACTGACCGCGCGCGTCCTCGGCGCCGAAAGCCTCGGCTGAAAACCTGGGACCGATACCAGCGTCGCGCGGGCGGCTTTACAACCCAAAGCCGAGCCACAGGAGGAACAAGCCGAGAACGGTCGTTACGATGGCGCTGAAAACGAGGACGCTTGCGGCGTTCCATTTGCGGTAGAGCGCAACCGTGAACTCCGGAAAGAACAGGATCACGATTGCCTTGAGCAGGGCGACCCAACCGATGATCGGGATGACGACGCGCCAATCGGAGGTCCACAGGTTGCGGAGAGGAACCATGATCGCGCCCACGATAAGCGCGATGAATCCCATGATCCACAAAGAGGCGGGTCTATCCAACGCATCGTTAATAGCGGCGGACACGAACTTTCTCTTCAAGAGAAGTTCGAGGCCAGTGACCAAGAAGATAATCCCCAGGATTTGCGCGAGGATGATTGAATTGTCCATGACAATATCAAAACGATTTGATGTCGGCCTTTCGTTAATTGTATACCTTTCGCTTCGCCGTCGATAAGTATTAACTTAATCCCGGATTTCCAATATCCAAATGGACTAACCAATTTGGTAAGATTGCACGAAGGCTTATTTGCGCTGCTTGCATTTCTGTGCGGTGTCGTAAGTTCTCTCTTGCCGCCAATGCGACAGCGGTGCGGTCGTGTCGGGCCGTGGCGCTGGCCTCGTCTAGGGGAGGGCGTCAAAATCTCTAGAACGGGGCGGCGCAGGACCGCGCGCTAGTCGCGCGCGCGCATCCGCGAAATTCGAATTTTGGGTTTATGAGCCTTCCAGCCTTCCCGACGTAAGCACAGGGACGCTGTGACGGGCTGATTGACGCGAAGGTTACCAACCAGTCAACTGTTTTCCGAGTTTTTTCCGCCCGTTTGAGCACGATTTCCGCCTGTTTGGAGAGGATTTACGCGTGTTTTGAGCCGGCATGCAAAGTTGACCGCTTGAGGGCTGGTACTTTGAGACCCCGACTGCCGCCTGAATTGTAATTCGCCACGGACAGGTCAGGATGGAAGTGTTGCAACTTTGAAAACCGTGACGGAGAACATCCCGAGCGAAACTGGGCGGCGAGATCTCAGGCAGCCAGATCGAAAAGCTGGTCGATGAAGTGATTCTGCCGGCAAACATCAGCG
>JBEKLA010000349.1:0-3643 GCA_050010455.1 Binataceae bacterium (SeqCode)
GTGCCGAAACACTCCCGAACTTGACCGCCGTGACCCCGACGAAATTGGTGCCGGTGATGTTCACGTTTACTCCGACGGTACCGCTGCTCGGGGAGATCGAGGTGACCGTCGGGGTTGCCGCCGCAACCCCGTAGGTGAACTGATCGGCCGCACTGGTGACGCTGGTGCCGCCCGGCGTTGTGACCGTGATGTCCACCGTGCCGCTGCCGGCGGGCGAGGTCGCGGTGATCGAGGTGGCGCTGTTGACGTTGAACGAGGCCGCGTTGGTGCTGCCGAACTTGACTGCTGTGGCGCCGGTGAAGTTGGCTCCCGTGATCGTCACACTGGTGCCGCCCGCCGTTGGACCGCTGTTCGGAGAGATTGAAGTGACCGCTGGCCCCGTGGCGGTATACGTGAACTTGTCGGCGGCGCTGGTGGCGCTGGTTTCGCCATTGATGGACACGGTAATGTCCACCGTCCCAGTCCCGGCCGGCGAAGTCACAGTAATCGAGGTCGCGCTATTGACGATTGTGGGCACGACACCGTAACCCGCAAAATAAACAAACGCAGTACCGGGCGTGAAGTTGGTCCCGGTGATCGTCACGGTGGTTCCGCCCGCCGGGGGACCGTTGTTCGGGGAGATCGAGGTCACCGTCGGCACAAGCGGATAGGTGAACTGATCGGATGTGCTGGTGGCGCTGGTGCCTGCTGGTGTTGTGACCGTGATGTCCACGGTGCCGCTGCCGCTCGGCGCGGACGCGGTGATCGACGTTGGACTGTTGACCAAGACATAAGATGCCGCCAGCGCACCGAACCTGACCGCAGTCACATCGACGAAATTAGTTCCCGTGATCAACACATCTTGCCCACCACCACCGCTGTTCGGCGAGATCGAAGTCACCGTCGGGGCTTGGGCGTCGGCCGCGTAGGTAGCGGTGAGGAGAGATGCACATGTGAGAAAAGCGATAAAGATTATCCGCCACGTCCAATGGCTGAACCATCGGTCGCGCAAAGTCGTGAGTTTTTGCAATCGACCAGCCAAGTGCTCCCCTCTTGGCCGAAAGAGAGCCAGTTCCAATCGCTCAATTAGGAACAAAGTCCCCCCGTCCCACTCTTTTAATGGTGCACGTTTCTTACGGTCAGGCTAGTGGAGACTGGGGCCTTTAATCGGGCTCCGACTCAGCTGCTGATTGTTCTGCGGCGGATGGTGCGGGAGGGCGTAATACGGAGGGCTCGTCCTACGCCCGGCTTGAAGATGCGAACTGACGCCTCTTGACGTGGTAGACGGCGCACGCTGGCCGGCAATGAAGTGCCATGGGTGGTCGTCGGAGGCGGCGAAAAAGCTCGCTCATTTTCTTCCCCCGAGTTAGCGACCAGCGGAAAGACGACGCCAAAACATCACGATCCAAAGTGGCCTACTTTAATGGATATCACTATACCCCCCCGGGCTTGCGGAGGAGGGTAGGGAGGGGCGGAAGCTTTTCCGCCTATTCCATCCCCGTCGCGTTTGCTATCGTGCTCCTCAAGAATGGGCCGAATGGCCTCCGGGGGAATGCGCATGTGGATTGTGAAGGGGGCGATTCCCTTCGCTGTGATGCTTGCGGTCGTAGCCGTGGTCACGGCCATTCTGTGGTACGTCAAACTGGCGGGGGTCGGCCCGCATCACCCCGTATTCTCCTACCTGTTGCCCATCGCCTTGGTCGCAATGCTCTATGGCAGCGTGCCGGCCATGCTGTGCACCGTCATCGCGACGGTGTGCGCCGCGTTCTTTCTCTACGATCCGATCTACAGCTTCTCCGTCGCCAATCGGCTGGAATATGGCGACCTGATCTGTTTTACGGTGTTGGCGCTGATCGGGGTCAAGTGCACGGTCAAGCTGTTGCGGCCCACCGCGAAAATCCCCGCAGCAAAACCCCGCTACGGACGGCCGTAGCGGATTTTTTGACAGTACTAGCGACCGTTTCACTGGCGACCGTTTCCCGGGCGCAGCGCAGCACGAAGTGGTGCACTGCAGAACCGGGAGCGTTACAGCCGCCGAGTCTGCGAAGGTCCCGGATCAGCGGTGCATCGTCATTGCGCGTCGAAGACGCGCGTAAACGCGCTAATGGCGCTGCACCGCATCCGGGACACGCCAAATCGTGCCGCACCGCTGCAATCAGAACTGGGTCGCCAGCTGATCCAATCCCATGATATGGGCGAGGCTGCGCACTTCGTCTTTCTGTTCGGAATTGAAGCTCATGATGAGCGGAATAGCCGCGGATTTGAGGCCTTGCGCCTCGACGCTATTAGGATCGGCGGAGGCAAGTTGCGCTGCGCTCGCGGGTGCGCCGCGCCGATGGGCCTCGCGCGCGCTCGTGTAAGCGATATTGCGCAATGCGATTTCGACCGCCGGCCACATACGTTCCTGGTCCGGCGTCAGATGAAGACGCTCTTTGATGCTGGCGATCTGCGCGTCGTTGAGAATGAAACCGAGCCGATCGGGGCGATGAGTGGGTGCCGCAGTCGGCTTGGTTTCGCTCGTCTGCGTTGCTGCCGGCGTCGGTTGCGGCGGCGCTGCAGCGGGCGCACGCGATAGACCAGTCTGTTCCACAGCCGCCGTCGGCACCGCCGCTTGCAAACCTGATGCTTGCGGAACTGATGCTTGCGAAACCGATGTTTGCGGGACCGATGTTTGTGGAACCATGGGCTCGGGGCTCAACAGCGCAAGCTGCGAATTGCCCGCCACCACGGCGCTCCTGGTCGCAGCAGGTGCAGCCGCCACAGCCGAAGCGTCGCCCCAATCCTGCGGAAAGCGCAGCGCCACCATCTGCGCCGCCGATACATCGGCGTTGCGCAATGTCGCCGTGTTCCACCCCCCCAGCACGTACCCAACAACGCCAGCGATAAGAATTGAAATCGCCCGGCCGCGCTTCAACGCCCCTTTCCGCCGCATGCTCGGCGCCCCCTACCCGTCCCTACGACACGATTATGTCCTTTCAAATGATGCTTAATTTATGACTAATCATGGGATTTTTGCCGGAGGCCCGGTGTCCGAGACGCCGGCGTGGGAACGAAAAAATAAAACAACAAATGGGACACAAAAAAGCCCGGCGTTTCCGCCGGGCCTGGTCCATGATTACGCCGCCTGAATGGGTCTTTAGTGGAGCATAATCTTTCCGGAAAACCGGTTTCCCACCTCGGATCAAGTCCGGGGCAGGCTTTTTCCGGATTATGCTCTACGCCGCCTCTTCCTCGACAACGGCTTCCTCTTCCGCGTCGGGCTTGGGACCGCGACGCGGTCCCTTGGCAAGCGCGGCCTCGATCTCCTTGATCGCTTCGGTCTCGGTGATGTGCTGCACCGCCGAGACTTCACGCGACAGCCGATCGAGCGCGGCCTCGTAGAGCTGTCGCTCGGAATAGGACTGTTCCGGCTGCGTCTCCGAGCGGTACAGATCGCGGACGACCTCGGCGATGGCGACGATGTCACCGGAATTGATCTTGGCCTCGTATTCCTGGGCGCGGCGCGACCACATGGTCCGCTTGATGCGCGCGCGGCCCTTGAGCGTCTCGAGCGCCCGCTTGACCGTCGGCGTTTCGGCAAGCTTGCGCATGCCGACGGATGCGACCTTCGACGTCGGCACCCGCAGCGTCATCTTGTCCTTGACGAAGTTGATGACGAAGAGCT
>JBEKLA010000350.1:0-3639 GCA_050010455.1 Binataceae bacterium (SeqCode)
GCTGGTGTTGACCGAACCCCCGCCGCGATTCGTCGACGCGGGGAAAAGCTGAAGCGCTCGTGCGCCTGGCAGCGCTATTTATCGCGGCCGCGATCGCCGCATTGGCACTCCAGAGCGGCCCTCTGCACTGGCTACCGCTGGGGCCGCTGATTCCGGACCTTATCCTGATCCTGGTCGTCGATTTGGGGCTCAAGCATCATGGCGCCGAAGCGGCGATACTGGCGTTCGCGATGGGGTTGGCCACCGACGCGTTCTCCGGATCGCGGGTGGGGCTGAACGCGTTCATGGCGACGCTGGTGTTTATTCTCTGCTACGAATTTTCGCGTCATTTATGGGTTGCGAGCCACAGTATCGCCGCGGTCATCGTGTTCTTCGCGGTGATAATCAAAGACGTCGGGATTTTAGCGATAACCGGCAGCTTCAATGAACTGAGCGGCGCGGACCCGGTCATGCTCAGGATGATCCTGATGCAGGCGGCGCTTACCGCTGTGATAGCTTTGGTGGTCTTTCCGGTGCTGGATAGCGGTAAACGTATGCTCAGATTGCCCCGTCACGTCGAGCGCGAATAATATAGTCGAGGGAGTTATTTGAATGCCGATCCTCGGGCGCCAGCGTCAGCATCGAGCCGTGCCGAAGCTGGAGCCTCGTCTGGCGATTTTGACCGTGCTGATGTTGATGGCGCTGGGCGCCGTGGCAATCCGGCTCTACTACCTTCAGGTAATCAATACCCAGGAACTCACCGAGCTGGCGGACCGCAATCGAATCCGGACGCGGCGCGTGCCGGCCTCGCGCGGACTGGTCTACGACCGCCGCCATCGGGCGCTGATCGATACGCGGCCGTCATTCGACGCGGTGATGGTGCCGGAGGACGCCGGCAATCTGGGCCACACGATCGAGAATCTCGAGCGCTATCTCGGTGAGGATCACGTGGCCGACGCGCTCAGTGAAGCGCGCGATCAGGGCCGGCCGGCTTTCGATGCGATCACGGTCAAGGAGCGTCTGAGCTGGGAGCAGGTGGTTGCTATCGAGGCCCATCAGCTCGATCTTCCCGGCGTCAGCCTTCAGGTCACGCCGCGGCGGCGATACTTGTATGGCCCGATGGCGGCGCATCTTCTCGGCTACGTCGGCGAGGTGAGCGAGCGCGAGCTGACGCAGCTCGCGGGCTATCACATGGGCGATGAAGTCGGGAAGTTCGGCCTGGAGCGCGGATGGGAGGGCTTTCTGCGCGGGACCGACGGTGGCCAGGAGATGGAGGTCGACGCCGTCGGGCGCCGGCTGCGATTACTCAAGGAAGTTCCCGAAGCGCCGGGCGAAAGCGTGGTCCTTACGCTCGATCTGGATTTGCAGCAGGTGGCGGAACAATCGCTGGGGTCGCGCTCCGGAGCGCTGGTGGCGATCGATCCCAACACCGGCTACATCCTGGCGATGGTGAGTCATCCGTCGTTCGATCCGAATCGCTTCGCCGGCGGGATCACGGGAGCTGATTGGCGCCAGCTCGTCAATGATCCCGGCCATCCGCTCGAGAACCGCGCGATCTCGGGCGCCTATCCCCCCGGCTCGACGTTCAAGATCGTCGATACGATCGCGGGCATGTCGGAGGGCACGCTGACGCCATCGACCACTTACTATTGTTCGGGCGGGATTTGGTACGGCAATCGCGAGTACCGATGCTGGCGCAAGCAGGGGCACGGCACGCTCGCGTACCATCGCGCGCTGGTCGAATCGTGCGACGTTTATTTTTATAACGTGGGCGAGCATCTCGGGATCGACCGCCTCGCGCACTGGGCCCATCTGCTCGGCCTGGGCATGGACAGCGGAATCGCGCTCGACAACGAGCGTCCGGGAGTGGTGCCGTCGACGGAGTGGAAGCGCAAGCGCTATCACGAGCGATGGTATTCGGCGGAGACGCTCTCGGTTGCGATCGGCCAGGGCTATGTCGCGCTCACGCCGATCCAGTTGGCGCAACTGGTGGCCGAGGTTGGCAACAACGGCGTCCGCTACAAGCCGCAGTTCGTCAAGCAGATCGAAGGGCTCGACGGCCGCGTGATCAAATCGTATCCGCCGGAGATCGAAGCCAAGCTCGATATCGATCCGAAGGTGATTCAGGCGCTGCGCGACGCGATGGGGGACGTGGTCGAGGCGCCCAACGGCACCGCGCACAAGGCGCGGCTCGAGCACGTGGTCATGTGCGGCAAGACCGGAACCGCGCAGATAATCAAGCAAGCGGCAGGCGCACGAATCCCGGAAGACAAGCTGCCCGAGCGCTACCGCGACCACGCGTGGTTCGTCGCCTTCGCGCCGAAGGAGCATCCGATGATCGCGATCGCATGTATCGTCGAGCACGCCGGTCATGGCGGCAGCGCGGCGGCGCCGGTGGTGCACGACGTGATGGAGAAGTTCTTTCAACTGAATCCGCCGCCGCCGGAGAGCGCACCCACTCCCGACCTGACCAGGGCCTCGGGCCGCTGGATCGCGGCTCGCTAGCGTCATGCAACTCGATCGCAGGCTGCTTTATCACTTCGACTGGACGGTGTTCACGCTCACGATTGCGATCGCTTCGATCGGGCTGGTGAGCGTGCTCAGCGCCTCGTTCGCGGTCTCGCACCATTCGTTCCATCAGCTGGTGACGCGGCAGATCGTATGGATCGCGGCGGGAGGATTGGCGATGGCGGCGATGGTGGCGTTCGACTATCGCGCGCTGGGCAGCTACGCGTATCCCTTCTATGTCGCGGCGGTCGGGATGCTGATCGCGGTCGCGGCGGTGGGGCGGGCCACCGGTGGATCGCGCCGCTGGATTCATCTGGGCCCATTGACGTTCGAGCCCTCGGAGGTCGCGAAGCTCGCGCTGATCCTGGTGCTGGTCCGCTATCTGCGCGACGAACCGCCGCGCGGCGGCCTGCGCCTGCGCCACGTGATCATTCCGGGATTGCTGCTGGCGATTCCGGCGGTGCTGGTGCTGAAGCAGCCGGACCTCGGCACGATGCTGACGCTATGCCTGATCTTCGTAACGCTGATTTTCGCCGGCGGGCTGAATCTGCGCACGCTCGGCATCATGGCGTTGGCCGTGGTGCTGATCGCGCCGATGGGATGGCATTACATGAAGCCGTACCAGCGCCAGCGCGTGGTCAGCTTCCTCGATCCGCAATCCGATCCGCTCGGTGCCGGCTATCACGTGATTCAATCCGAGATCGCGGTCGGTTCCGGTGGCTCGTGGGGCAAGGGCTTTCTGCAAGGCACTCAATCGCGGCTCAACTTCCTGCCCGAGCAGACCACCGACTTCATCTTTTCGGTATTCGCCGAAGAATTCGGCTTTGCCGGATCGATCCTGCTGCTCGGGCTCTACGCCGGATTGGTGGGGCGCGGGCTTTGGATCGCGCGTCACGCGCGCGATCGTTTCGGTTCGCTGCTGGCGCTGGGATTGACGGCGATGATCTTCTGGCAATCGGCGATTAACATCTCGATGGCGACCGGGCTGTTGCCGGTGGTGGGCATCCCGCTGCCGCTGGTGAGCTACGGCGGATCGTCGCTGATTGCGCTGATGGCCTCGATGGGCCTGCTGATCAGCATCAATACGCGACGATATTTGTTCTGAGGCTGTCCAACTTCCCCGATGGTGTGACGGGCGGGCGGTTCTTCTAA
>JBEKLA010000351.1:0-3616 GCA_050010455.1 Binataceae bacterium (SeqCode)
AGAGCTTACGAAGAGATCGCTGCCGGTCGGTTGCGAGCGGTCAAGGCTGGCCGCAGGACCTTAATTCCCGAAGATTCCGCGGAGGCGTGGCTGGCGGCCCTTCCCGATTCAAAAGGTGAGCCCAAGGCTCCCGCCGTGTCATCGGCACCGCAATCGGGGTCGGTTCGCAAATGAGCGCGCATCCGGGCTCACGATAAAGAAAGCGTGTCAGCCCTTATAGGAGAACAAACATGTGTGCCGACAAAACACGACAACTAGTCGAGAGTGCCAACGCGATCGCCATCCGGTCGGGCAGCGAAGGGCCCGGTCTGTTTCATACGCCGGACGGGGTCGCCTATGCGAACGTCCACTTGAAGGGTGATCGCGAAACGAATCTGGTCCGCAGCAAAGAATTTCGCCAACGCGTCGCGGCGAAATACTTTGAAACGACAGGGGGCCGGGCCGCAGCGACCGATCTCAGTGCCGCGATCGATATTATCGAGGCTAAAGCAGCAAGAATCTCCCCAGCGTGAGGTATACATTCGCGTTGCGACTTTGCCGGGCCAAATCTACGTCGATCTCGCCAACGAAAGAGGCGAAGTGGTCGAAATCACCGCGGACGGCTGGCGGGTCATAACCGACGCGCCTGTACCGTTTCTTCGGCCACAAGGGATGCAGGCTCTGCCGACGCCGCAAAAGGGCGGCTCCATCAGCCAGCTTCGCTCCCTCGTGAACCTGCCCGAGGAGGACCACTTCACTTTGATACTTGCGTGGCTGGTCGCCGCGTTTCGAAGCGATCAGCAGCACCCGGTGGTTGGGATCGGCGGGGGCGAAGGCTCTGCGAAGACCGCGCTCGGGACGATCCTCCAGGACCTGATTGATCCGAACTACGCGGCTTTGGGGCCGCTACCTCGTTCGAGTCTTGAATTGCGACGGGCAGCCGACAATCGGTACCTTCTGCTGTTCGACAATATATCGGCGTTGCCGACCGCGACCTCGGATGAGCTCTGCCGCCAGGCCACCGGCAGCCGCGCCCGTCCAATCATCCTCAACGGGATCGAGGACGTTGTGACGCGGCCCGATCTCGCGGAGCGATGCCTGTTCATTAATTGCGCGTTGATCTCCGACGATCGGCGGCGAACCGATGACGACATTCGCACCGCATTCGTTACGGCCCGCCCGCAGATTCTTGGTGTGCTTTATGATGCTGTCTCTCACGGTCTAAAAATGCTGCCGCAAACAAAGTTGGACGAAATGCCGCGCATGGCCGATTTCTCGCGCTGGGCGACGGCTTGCGAAGGCTCGTTGTTGTGGCCGAACGGAGCTTTCCAGCCGGCGTATCAAAGGAACCGGGTTGAAGCAGTGGAGAAAGTGGTCGAGGCGGATCCGATCGCGTTAGCCGTGCAGGCTCTCATCGAGGAGCGAGGAGGCGGCTGGGTCGGAACGGCTTCTCAGCTCGACGGCGCGTTGCAACAAGCTGATTCGCAGGCGAAATACCGACCGACGGCAGCACGCGCTCTTTCCGGACGACTCCGTCGGATTTTGACCAGCCTGCTCAAGCTTGGCATCCAAGTCGAGTTCCTTCGGGAAGGTCACGACCGTAGTCGCGTCATCCGTATTTTCCGATTGACCGCTGTTTCCGACGAGCGGGCGTCCGCGCCGTCCGCACCGTCCGCACCGTCCGCAAGACCGTTAGGTCAGGGCGCGTCACAGACTCCCGTTGAACCAAAGCCGGGCGCCGGTCAGCCGAATGCGCGTCAGCCGGTGCTCGGTCCGGGGGCGAAAGTGGCAGGCACGGCTACCAAACCCACCACGCAATTGTCCGGCACCCCGGATCGCACAACCCAGAAGTAAATCGATGATACCTGATTATGCGCCTCTACAAAGGAGAAAGCGATGGCCGAACGACAAATGACCAAAGGTGAGCGAGACGATTTGTGCCGTCTCGTTAAGCAACGAGAGAAGGTCGCAAAAACTGCGGCCGAGCAGCGGTCTGCCGCCATGCTTGCTGAATTTGAGCAGCAGATTTCGGCGGTGCACACGTTCAATAGAAACGACGTGTGGAAGGCGCCCGTTGAGGCTGCGATCGAGGCTGCGAAGAAGGCGAACGAAGCCGTTGTGTCGGGAGCCGATAAACTCGGCATTCCGAGAGAGTTTCAACCGAAGCTTCAATTTAACTGGGCGCGGCGCGGCGAGAATGAATACCGGGAGCGTCGGGACGAACTGCGACGCCTCGCAAAGGCAGAAATCGACGCGCTGGAAAAGCTGGCACGGGTGCAGATCGAATCTCAGAGCGTGCAGGCCCAGACGGAGATTATTGCCAACGGCCTAAACTCGGAAGCGGCGATTGCCTTCCTTAATCGCCTGCCGGCGATCGAATCGATGATGCCTGCGCTCGACGTGACGCAAATACAGGCCAAACTCGCCGACCGGGCGCGGAGCTCTGGCAGCTATCAACGGCCCTATTTGATCGATCACGACGATTAGAAGCCAAGGGAGTCATGTATATAAAATCCCAAAATAAATCCATCCCGCCGCAGGTGCCCACCTGAGACAGTTGGTTCGAAACGCAGATCTGAGTTTCAGAATGCTATTAGAGAAAAGAATCTGGTCGAGCGAATTTATCCGCGAGTCCAAATGCGTGAGTCGGTAAAGTGACCTCCCCGATCAACCCCGATTGCGCACACTGCTCCTCACAAAAGCGAAGCGTTGTCGCGGCTAATTGGTTGCCCTGCTGTCGATTTATTTAAGCATTGGGCACGTGAGCGGTAAAGTACCGGAGCGTCTGTCGGGCGATCGATTATTCTAGATAAACGATGATCGACATCAACTAGCTTTCAGCGAGAACAAAACCATGGAACACACGTCAAATAATATCCCGAGCCACTCCAAAACTCGCAATGTCGGCGGGAATGGCAATAACGGCGGCGCAAACTTCGACATCGCATCGGAAATTAAACGTCTCCAAGCTTTCTACAACAGCCTTTCACGCGAGAAAAATCAAATTCTGTTGTACCTCGCGGAGGTATACAAGACTGCCAAAGGTATGCGCACCCATAAACGGTGCGACGTGCTTCAGCAGATCAACGAGGAGCTTGGTCGAACTTTGGATGCCCGGATCGCGCGAAATTTGTATCGAATACTTATCGAGCTGACTTGCACCTGCAACATTAAGCTGAGGTCGCGCTACGCGAACGCACTCACGTTCGCGCAACGTAAGAAATGCACTTCGTCCCAACTGATAACCTTGATCAAGAAAAATGGCGGTATTGAAAAGTGCGCGCGTGCCTACCTCCTGGAGAAACGCCAGGCGGAAAAGAATTAGTGTTTCCACTCGCTTGAAGCGAACAAGTCGGTGACACCGTCCGACTCGAGCAGAATTGCAAAAAGGGAACTGGCCGTCCAGTAAATTCAAATCCATACTTGAGTTGTTCGCTTCAAGCGTCTGCTTTTGTGACCACCAAGTATTATACACTACCAATCATACCAACAACCAACTGATATCAAGATATTCAATGAAACATGGCCAATTTAGACATCCAGGATCAAATATTAGCAGAGCGATTGTTCAAACGTTCTTCACCTCAAGCGAATATCATGGAGCAATTAGAAAATGCTGGATCTCGATAGACTACTT
>JBEKLA010000352.1:0-5368 GCA_050010455.1 Binataceae bacterium (SeqCode)
CTGATACCGCGGCCTGCGGCCGCGGTATCAGCCACAGCAGCACGACGCTATACACCAGCCCCACCTCGACGATACTCGGCGTGAACGTCCGCGCCCACGCCGCCGGCCACGCCGCGAACCATCCGGCCAACGCGGTCCCCGCCGTAAGGAAGTATCCCGCTATCCTGATTACAATCGCCCCGCCCGGCGGCCAAATGAAACTCAGCGCCGACCCGATAAGCCCGCCGATCATCCCGCCCCCCGCCATGATCGGCACCACGATCGCGTTGGCCGCGATTCCTACGATCGCGAACTGATTGAAATGGTACGCCGTCAGCGCCGCCGTCCCGATCAGCGCCCAAAACGACACCGCGACGTATCCGCCGACCGCCGCCGCTATCCGCGCCACGCGCTGCCGGCGCGCCGACAGCGCCGCGACCCGCTCGCGATTGCGCTTCCACCACGCCTCATAGCGGCGCATCCCGAGCACGATCGCGGTCACCGACGCGAACGAAAGCTGAAAACCGATATCCGCGGTCGAACCCGCCAGGCCGAGGCAGATCACGATCGCCGCCATCGCCAGACTTGCCAGCACCTCGCGCGAGCGGTCGAGCATCACCGCCGCCGCGTAACTCAGCACCATCACCAGCGCGCGCATCGTCGACAGATGATGGCCCGCGATCGCCGCGTAACCGGCGACCGCCGCCATCGCCGCGCCCGCCGCAATCTTGTTGCTCCATCCGCGAATCGTCACCACCGGAATTGCGATCGACAGAAGCAGCCGCACCAGCGCGAAGCTCACCGCCGCCACCAGGCTCAGATGCAGTCCCGAGATCACCAGCAGATGGGCCATGCCGGTCAGCGCGAACTTGTCGCGCAGCTCGCGCCCGATTCCGCCGCTGTCGCCGATCACCAGCGCGCGCATCTCCTCGCGCTCCGGATAATCCAGGTTGGAATCGATCACCGTCCCGATCCGGCCGCGTATCGATTCGATCGCGCTCCACGGAAACAGATGGCCGCGCGCGATCACCTCGATCGCCGTGTCGTCGGTCACCACCGCCGTCGCCGCGATCCCTTCGCGCGCCAGATAGCTCTCGTAATCGAATTCGCCGGGATCGCCGAAGTTGCGCGGAAAATGAAGCTCCGCGCGCACTCGCAGCCGGTCGCCGATTCGGTAGCTCTCGCCCTCCGGATGGAGAATCGTGACACGGACCACGCCCGCCGCCGCCGCGGCGTTGTGATCGCGACGCGCGGCGCGCTCGACGCTTACGAAGAGATGGAGCCGGCCCTGATAGCGCTCGGCCTCGCGCACCATCCGCCCTTCGAGGATGACTTCGGCCCCTTCGCCCAAACGCCTGATACTGGACGCCGGCGTCGAACCGATCGAATCACGCACCGCCGCGCTCGCCGCGGCCGCAATCGCCAGCGCCGCAAGCACCGTCGCCAGGTTCGCCTTGCGCGCCCCGAACGCGAGCGTGGACGCGATCGCGATCGCAACCGCGACCCACAGCGCAACCCCAAGATGGAAACTGCCAATCGCGTCGCCGGCGAGCACGGCGATCGCGACCGTATAAATCGGTGGGATTCGTTGCGACAACGATACCGTTGCCACCCCCCTTATCTCCTGCCTAACCGCGATTCGCTCGCTCTTTCGCTCAAGCGCCCGCCCGCATTCGGCCAACGCACGACGCTAGCCACAACCCAACCAGCCTGCTAACTACTCTGCCCCTCGCCCGCTGTTTCTGCGGGAGAGGGCAAGCGGCGCGACTCTTGCCCTCTTTTCGCAAGAGTCGTGACGCGCGCCGATCATCTCTCCCCGCCGACGCGGCCCGCTAATCGCCGTCGTGATTCCCAGCCTTATCCGGTGGCGGCTAGCGCAGCCGCCGCAACGACGGCGCTACCGGCTGACGCGATTTTGCGCTCCGCGAATCGGAAAACGCTTTTCTTCGCGCCGGTTCCCCGCGCCGCTTCACCTTATAATCGCCCGCGACGGCCTGCTCGACCGGCCGCTGCGACGGCTCCGGCTCCGCCGACACAATTCCCACCCGCGGCGCGCTGCGAAGCACCACTGGCCGAGGCTGTTCGCGCTTCAGCTCCTCGGCGCGCTCCGCGCTCGGACGGCGGTCGGCCTCGACCACCAACGACTCACCTTCCTCTTCGGGCGCCGCCTGCTGCCCGGCAGGCTCGTCGATCGGAGGCGCCGGGAATTGCCGCCGCAGCAACGACATCAGCCGCACCGCGCGCATCAGGATCTCGAAGCGGCGCGCTTCGAGCTTCCCGGCCGCGAACTCGCGCACCAGCCGCTCGGTGAGCCGAATCAGACCTTCGCCGGTAGTGATATCGCCGCGAAACAGCATCTTGTGCACTTCTTCCTCTGCGCCGATGCGATTCCCCCCGCTGGCGCGCGGCGGCGGCGCGGCGGCGGATCGCGTCCGCCCCGTCCATCCGCCTCCCGCCGGTCGCGGCGACGACGCTCGAGCCGACGGATCGTACGTTAGCCCTTGCGCCGTAGCGCGATCGAACTCGCTGCGCGTCTCGCGCACCACCATTCGTTCCCTGATCGAAGCCGCCAGCGCTGAATCCGAATGGGCCGGGCATCGCGTTTCGCCCGCGATCGAGCGCGAACCGCACCGCCCCTGCTCGTTGTGATGGCTGCATCGCTTGTCGGGATCTGAACCCTGGATCGAGTCCATTTCGAAGCCCCCCTTCGACACGACCCGTCACGGAGCCGTGGATATGGCAATTTGTCGAGGAGAGACCGACGCGGCGCGAGTGCCGCGCCGTCCCCCCCTTGCAGTTACCGACGGTATTATTTGCCTACACGCGAAGTCAAGCGGAATTTGCCCGCCAGAGTGCGGCAAAAGGCGTCTGCAGGCCACGCCCGCCTTCTTGTTGGAGACGTGGCCGCGCTTGCCGATAGCTGCATCACCCGGCGCCGGATGAGGCCGCATCCCGTCCTCGAACAGTCGCCGGGAGCTATGAACGGGCTGGGCGCAACATCATCCCTGTTCAGTTATCGGCGCTTTTTGGCTGAATTCTGTTAGCGGTCGCGATACGCTTGATCGATGGCTTCGCTCGAAACCATGTCCGCAAGCGCGATTCTTCTTTCGCCGTGGGTAATCGGCCCCGCAGTCTTCCTGCTATGGGTCATCTTCCTGCCGATCGTCAAGCGCGTCGCCTTCGCGATCGTGCGCCGGCGATTGGCCGCGCATCGGCTGACGGCGTGGGCGGACGCGATGCTCGAGGCGCTGTCGCCGGCGATCCTGATCCTGATTTGGGTGACCGGCCTGGCGATTCTGCTGCGCGTGCTGCCGATAGCCTCGCGATGGCAGGGCACGGTCGCGGTCGGGATGGACGCGGCGGTCGCTATCGCCGTCATCGTCTTTTTCGATCGATGGTCGCCGCGGCTATTGCAAGGATTGGTGGCGCGCTCGCCCGCCGTCGCCGGGGAGTATGGCCTGATTCGCGCCGTGACGCGTGGGCTGATCATCGCACTGGGCGCGTTGATGTTCCTCGACACGATCGGCGTGTCGATAACGCCGATCCTGGCCTCGTTGGGCGTGGGATCGATCGCGGTCGCGCTGGCGCTGCAGGATACGCTGGCCAATCTGTTCGCCGGAATTTATATCGCCGCCGACCAGCCGATCGTACCGGGCGATTTCATCAGGCTCGACACCGGCCAGGAAGGCTACCTGATGCGCCTGGGATGGCGCTGCAGTCACATCCGGATAGTGCCCGAAGGAGCGGTATTAGTGCCCAATTCCAGGCTCGCGCAAAGCGTACTGACCAATTTCACGCTGCCCAACGGCGACGCGGCGTTCACGGTCGATCTGGCCGTCGCCGCAACCAGCGATCTCGACCGCGTCGAAACGGTCACGCTCGAAGTCGCGCGCGACGTCTTGCGTGACGTCCTGCGCGAAACATCCCCGGACGCCGCGGATGCCGCCGCCGGCCCGGGCGGCGCGAGCCCTCCGGGCGTAGGCGAGGAACGTCGCGAACCGAGCGTGCGCTTCCAGGGCTTCGCCGGGGGCACAGTGAAACTGACGGTCGGGATGCGTACGCGGGCCGACGCCGCCACCACGCGCCACGAATTTATCAAGCGCCTGCGCGCCCGCTACGAGCGCGAAGGCATCGCACTCGCGTAACGGCGAGCGCAGTGCCCCGTCGGCATGGAATGCCGCATGGAATGCTGCGCGAAACTTGCCACTAACCCGAGCAACGCGAGCGCAGTGCCCCGTCGGCATGGAATGCCGCTATCCCGCGACGATCCTGTTGCGCAGTATTCCCAGCTTTTCGACTTCCAGCTCGATCACGTCGCCGGGCTTGAGGTACTTCTCGCCCAACTCCAGCCCGCATCCGAACCCAACCGTCCCCGAGCCGATAAAGTCGCCCGGATACAGCGTCTCCTCGCGCGACAGGTACTCGATAATCTGCGGGAACTTCCAGTAAATCGTGCCGCTATTGCCGTCCGACCACACTTCGCCGTTGACCCGCGCGATCATCCGCAGATTGTACGCGTCGCCGACCTCATCCGCCGTCACCAGGTACGGCCCGATCACGTTGCCGTTATCGAAGTGCTTGCTCTTGTACGGCCCCAGGCTGAGGCTCATCTCGCGCCCCTGCACGTCGCGGGCGCTGACGTCGTTGAAGATACTGTATCCATATATATAGTCGTCGGCCTGTTCCTTGCTGATATTCCTGCCGCGCTTGCCGATAAAGACGCCGAACTCGAGTTCGTAGTCGAGATCCTTGCTGTAGGACGGCGCCAGGATCGGATCGTCGGTGCCGATCACGCTCAGATGGTTCCCGCGATAGACGCCGGGAATCTCGTACCACGCCTTGGGCAGCTCCTTGAGCCCGATCCGCGCCAGCGAATTTTTCATATGCTGCTCGAAGCTGATCGTGTCGCGAAGCGTCGTCGGCCGCGGCACCGGCGACAGCAGCTTGACGCCGTCGCGCGGATAGATCACGGTGCGCGCCTGCCACGTCACCGGCGTCGCTTTCGCGGCGCCATCCAGCACATGGTTCAACGCTCGCGCGGCCATTTCCTTGACCGCCGCGCCGCCTTCCATGAAGCGGATCATCTCGGGAGGAATCGCCGCCAGCGCCTGCTCGTCGGTGAGCGCAAGATTACGCTCCGCCTCCATCAGCACGACGTACGCCGACGCCAGGTCAACTATTCCCAGCGTGCTAACCGCGCCGACCCGGTATCCTCGCGCGCGCCCGTCGAGCGGAATAAACGTCACCAGCTTCATAGGGCAAGCCCTCCCAGGGAAAATCTTCTGTGAAGAGCCTTTATGTTATCCGGCGATTAGATCAAGAGATTGGCGATCGTCTGATTGCGGCAGCCGGGAGCGCGGCACGCGGGTTGCGAAAAAAGAGCAACCCG
>JBEKLA010000353.1:0-3543 GCA_050010455.1 Binataceae bacterium (SeqCode)
GAATCTTCATGCCTTTCAGATCGATTCTGGGAGCGATCGCGCTCTGCTGGGCCGGGGATACGACCTGCAGATCGGTCGTGAAATAAAAGATGCTGCCTTTGCCGAGCTCGCTTTCCAGCCAAATCCGCCCGCCCATCAGCTCCACCAACCGCTTGCTGATAGTCAGGCCCAGGCCGCTGCCTCCGTAACGCCGGGTAATCGAACTATCCACCTGCGTGAAGCTTTCAAAGACCGCTTCCTGTTTGCCCGATGGAATACCTATTCCTGTATCGCAGACCGAGAAACGCAGTCCGCCGGGACTGTCCGACGCCGGGTCCCTTTCCACCCTGACTACAACTTCACCTTGGCCGGTGAACTTTACGGCGTTTCCAATCAAGTTGGTGAGCACCTGGCGCAGGCGCGTGGGATCCCCCTTGAAGCCGCGCGCCACGTCCGGCGCGATATGAGAGAGGAGATCGAGGCCTTTCTCGTGGGCGCGGAACGCAAGGCTTTCAACGGTCTCTTCGATCAGATCCTCAAGGTCAAAGTCGATTTCTTCGAGAACGGAATGACCGCTTTCGATTTTTGAAAGGTCAAGAATATCGTTGATTAGGCTGAGTAACGCGTTACCGGCGCTCCGGGCGATACGCACGTAGCCCCGCTGCTCCGAAGTCAAAGAGCTTTCCCACAGCAGTTCACCCATTCCGATGATAGCGTTCATCGGCGTGCGTATTTCATGGCTCATAGTGGCCAGAAATTCGGATTTGGCGCGCGCCGCCGCCAGCGCTTGCTCACGGGCCTCGATCAGCTCGCGCTCCTGGCGCTTGAGCCACGTGATGTCACGGACAAATGAGAGGATGCAGGGTTGGTTGTTGAGGTTGATCACCACCGCGGAGAACAAGCCCGACCAATGTGAGCCGCTCTTGGCGACAAACTCGCTTTCGAGATTGTAGACGACGCCTCTGGTTCGCAACCCTTCCATCACCCGAACGATATCCTCGCGCTTGGCCCAAGCATTAAAGTCCTGAGGCTTCTTGCCGAGCATCTCTTCTCGGGCATAGCCCATCAACCTGAGGAAATTGTCGTTGACGCCGAGGTAGGTTCCATCGTTGAAGGAATTTATCGTAATCGCATCGAGATTGGCCTCGAACATTCTTCTGAACATCTCCTCGCTGTCCCGCAAGTCGCGCTCGACCCGCTTGCGTTCGGTGATATCGTGGGCGATTGCCGATGTCCCCGCCAGCACGCCTGACGCAGTGAAAATCGGGGAGACGGTCATAGACACATCGACCACAGATCCGTCTTTTTTCAAGCGCTGGGTCTCTAAGTGACGTACGCCGCCCTTGAGTGCCAGGTCGGAGATGGTCTGGGCCGCCTCATCGAGGCGCTCGGACGGAATCAAAACACTGCGCGGTCGCCCGACGATTTCGGCTGTTGAATAGCCGTAGAGCCGCTCCGCGCCGGGATTCCAGGTGGTAATCTCTTGTGCGAAATTGGCGCTGTAAATTGCCTCGTCGGCGGATTCCACGATCGACGCCAATAGCGAGCGCGTTTGTTCCGCCCGCTTGCGGTCTCCCAAGTCGCGGACAAATGAGAGCACACACCGTTCGCCGTGGAAATTCATCACCACGGCGGAGAATGATGCCGCAATGGTAGCGCCCGTCTTGGTCCTGAAACCGACTTCGAGGTTGCGGACAATTCCCTTTTCCTCAAGCTCCCTGACCGCCATTCTCGCATCGTCGCGGCTCGCCCAGATTCCCAACTCGGTGGTGGTTCTGCCGATTACTTCGTCGCGGCTATAGCCGGTCAGTTTCACGAATTCTTCATTGACCGCGGCGTATTTGGCTCCGGGAGAGGTATTGAGAGTAATCGCGTCGGTGCTGGCTTCGAATACTGTTCTGAAAGTGTTTTCGCTCTCGCGCAGCTCTCGCTCCGCTTGCTTGCGCGCCGTGATGTCGCGCGCGAACGACAGGATACAAGGCTGATTGTTGAGGTTGATCACCACCGCGGAAAACAAGCCCGACCAATGTACGCCGTCCTTGGTGACATACTCACCCTCGACGTTGTGGACCATCCCCTTAGTCCGCAACTCCGCCATCACTTTGGCGAAATCCTCGCGCTTGGCCCAAACTTTCAGTTCGCGCGGCGTCTTGCCGACAACCTCTTCGCGCGTATACCCCATGTACTTGACGAAGTTTTCGTTGACGTCGATATAGCGGCCATCAGTAAAGGAGTTTATCGAGATTGAATCGAGGCTGGATTCAAATACCTTCCTGAATTTCTCCTCGCTTTCGCGCAATTCGCGCTCGACGCGCTTTCGCTCCGTGATGTCGCTGGTTATAACCGCAACGCCGGTTATCCTTCCGGCATCGTTATAGATTGGCGATGCGTTCAGACAGACTTCGACCGGCGTTCCGTCCGAACGTAATCGTTGGGTCTCGATAGACTGAGTGCGCTCGTCCAGCACGATGCTCTCGATTAACTGATGCCCCTGCGAGACCAGGGCCGGCGGGATCAGGATGCTCGATGACTGGCCAACGACTTCCTCGGTCGTGTAGCCATAGAGCTTCTCGGCTCCCGGATTCCAACTGTTGATTACCCCGTCCAGCGTCACGCTGAAGATGGCGTCGTCAGCCGACTCGATGATCGACGCGAGCAGCGCTCGCTCCTCTTCAGCCCATTTGCGCTCCGTGATGTCCCGCGCAAAGGCGACAAACAAACTTGAGCCCTCCGAGTGGGCTGCCGAAACCGCCAACTCGAGGGGAAATCGGCGGCCATCGCGGTGAATCGCGGTCAACTCGACGATCCTGTCGGGTCGCAGCCATTGGCCCATGCTGCCAAGGCTCTTCTTCTCCCGGTCTTCGACAGGTACTCCGTCATCCCCCGCAATTACCAATTCGAAGAACTTCCGTCCTATAGCTTCTTCGCGAGACCATCCGAAAATGCTTTCAGCCCTCGGGTTCCAGCTCTTGACCAGCCCGTCGGCATCCATCGTGATGATGCCGTCGAAGGCGCCTTCAACAATGGCGCGGGTTTGTGCCTCGCTTCCGCTGCTCCTGCGTCGATAGCGGTCCAGATAAGACGCGGCTACTGGTGTCAGCATCAGCGTCACCAGCAGTCCAACCCATTGATACCAGACCAGCGGATCGTCGTTAGATCCGTATCCAACCGAGGTCCTCAATACCGCCAAGCAGCATATGTTTAGCAGCGCTTGCCAGCGTCCGCCCCACGGGACCCAAACGCTGCATCCCAACGAAAACAGGATGACTACAAAGAGGGCCCAACCTACGGAATGGCCGATCAGGCTGCGGAGCGCAGCCGTCGCCAGCAGCACCGCACAGAGTGCCAGCGTGATCGCCTGCCAGTGCCGCCGAAAACCCGCAGTAAACGTAGCTGCGAACGCCAACACCAGCAGCATCAAGTCGCCCAGGCAAAAGGTAAGCAGCTCGGTCGTGTGGCCGGAGCGAGTGCCTGCGTCGGCCACCACATACACGATCTGCAGCGCAAACAGAGTGGCGATTCCACGGCGAACCTGAAGCACCGCTTCGGCGCGGTCGGGATCGC
>JBEKLA010000354.1:0-3527 GCA_050010455.1 Binataceae bacterium (SeqCode)
GACCCCCACTGTGACGCCAACCGCAACTCCAACGCCAACTCCGACCACGGCCCCGACCCCGACTTCGACCGCGACTCCGACGCCGACCCCGAGCGAGACACCGACGCCGACGCCGACTCAAACTCCAACGCCAACCCCGACCCCGACGCCGACGCATACACCGACGCCTACTCCAACAGCGACACCGATTCTGCCAGTAACGCTACTACCGTCGCCATTGAACTTCGGATCGCAGAAGGTCGGGGGCAGTTCCGCTGCGAAGACCGTCACGCTAACCAACGGCGATAGCCCGCTGACAATCTATAGCTGGAACCCTGGACCAGATTACATAGTCACCAGCACGAATTGCCCAATAGCGCCATCCGTACTGGCAGCGGACCAAAGGTGCTATTTTGATATTGCCTTTAAGCCTCAGAGCAAAGGAACCGAGAACGGAACGCTGCAAGTTTTCGACAACGCTCGGAAGAGTCCGCAAAAGGTCCAATTGGAAGGCGTCGGCGTGCGCTAGTAGGGAGAAGAGTTCGACGATTTGGATAAGCCTGGCGGTCTTTTTCTGATAGGCCGGGGTCAGCGGGCAGCTTCAGCTAACCGAACGCGGCTTCTTCCGCGCTCCCGCGTGTGCTGATCGAGCGGAAGTTTTAGCGACGCTGCGGAGCGACCGCGAGTCTGGCGCGCGGGGCGCAAGCGCGTTGCGCGCCCCTTAATCGCCAATTGACAGTCTCGCGGCACAGCACGACCTGCTGTCCGCAAAAATTATCGCTTTGGCTTGAAAGGCCCGAAATTGTGTCCAAGTTGAAGGGAGCACATCGACCGCGCCCCATGGTCGAGGTTCTGACGCTGTTGATGCGCACCTCGTTGTCGCTCTTCAAATCGAGAGCTAGGCTTGAAGCAGAGAATCCGCCTGCCGCGCTCGAGGCCGCTCATGTAAGGCTATGGGGTCACGACAACAGTGGGGCCAGCGGACGTAGCGCCGCCGGCGACGCCGCTCCAGGGATTCGGCGTTCACGCCGCGTCGAAGGCGCGTGGCGGACAGGAGGAACTCCGGTATGAGCACCGATCAACCATCGGATAGAAAGCCGCCATCAGACAGCCAACTGTCGCGCCGTGCATTCCTGGTGGGCGGCGTCACGGCAGGGTTCGCCCTCGCCGTGCTACCCGTTTCGGCCGAGACGATCACGACCGACAGCAACGGCCTCACCGTGGGCGAAGTAAAGATCCCAGTCGCCGACGGCAGCATTCCCGGTTACAGAGCGATGCCCTCGAGCGGTGGGCCATTCGCCACGGTGCTGGTCGTGCATGAAATCTTCGGTGTTCACGAACACATCAAAGACATCTGCCGACGTCTGGCGAAACTTGGCTACCTCGCGGTTGCGCCCGCACTATATGCGCGCGAAGGCGACGTCGGCCGCATGAGCAACATGCAGGAAATCATGAAGGTCGTCGGGAAGGTCCCTGATCGCCAAGTGGCCTCGGACCTTGATTCAACCGTCGCCTGGGCAAAGAGCACCGGCAAGGCGAACACCGGCAAGCTCGCTATTACGGGCTTCTGCTGGGGCGGCAGACAGGTGTGGCTGTATGCGGCGCACAACCCCGCGCTCAAGGCTGGCGTCGCCTGGTATGGTCTGCTCGAACCTCCGAAGACGGAGATGAGTCCAGACAATCCGATTGATCTGGTGCAGCAGATCAATGCGCCGATTCTTGGTCTCTATGCCGGCGCGGACGTAGGCGTACCAGTAGCGCAAGTCGACGCGATGCGCGCGGCACTGAAGGCTGCGGGCAAACCCTCGGAAATCATCGTCTATCCAGATGCTCCGCACGGTTTCAACGCCGACTATCGTTCGAGCTACCGGCCCGATGCGGCTCGTGACGGCTGGAAGCGTATGACGCTGTGGTTCAAGGATCACGGAGTTGTCTGAGGGTTTCGGGTAGCCGAACGGGTCGTTCTCGAGCTAAGCGACAAGCTCCGGGAGCTGCAGCTGTGCTCCGCAAGATGTTCAACCAACACAGGCACGATTTCATGATGAACGGATGTCCTCTCTTGTCCCTTCAAATGGGTCTTAATTTCGCGCGTTTCAAGCCACCGCGGCAATTTTTGCGGACGACAGAACGATTCACCAGGCTCGTCCGGCCGCCCCGTGGCCCATTTCGCCTCAAGTTCGGCTGGCATGTCGTTGCGCACCGCAATCTCGACCACTGCCGGCGCCGATCAGGTGCTTGCGCTTTACAACCATCGCTTGGCGCAAGCCGACTTTGTGCTGCTGGCGGCCTCGGCCACGCCCAGCGCCTGGCCGCGCCGCAGTTGCTTTCGCGCTCGCCGCCGCGGGCATCACGCGCGGGTTCCTTGCCCAAACTACCAGCCCTCAAGCGGTCAACTTTGCATGTTGGATCAAAACACGCGGAAATCGTGCTCAAATGGGCGGAAAAAACTCGGAAAACAGTTGACTGGTTGGTAACCTTCGCGTCTATCATCCCATCACAGCGTCCGTGTGCTTACGTTGGGAAGGCTGGAAAACTCATAAACCCAAAAATCGAATTTCGCGGGCGCGCGCGCGTGGCTAGCGCCGCGGTCTACGCTCGGCCGAACGTGGAGATTTAACCGCCCTCCCCACCTCGTCCCGCCGGCTTCGGTTCCGGCATATGCTTTTGCGCGCTTCTTGTGTGTGTGGGCGAATTGTTGAGCCTGGCAATAAGTAGCAATTCGCCACACACACGCTTGGCGGGCGGGGAGGCGGCGGCCTCGGTTTGCAAATGCTCCGGATACTTGCCCTTACAGGCAGGTTTGCCCTATGCATAATCGCGGTCGGGGGTATCAGAATGGAAATTCCGGATAAGATGACTCAGCCAGCGGAGGACGCTCTTCCAAGGGAGCTGGAGAAGATCCGAGAAGCTGCAGGACGTGCGATTTTGCCGATCACGCCTGCCGATGCCGCTACCGTGGATGAAAGGTTCTCATGGTACGGCGATAGGACCGATGCCGGTAGAAGCCTGCCACCGTATTACCTCGTCTACTTTCTTCTGGTCGAGTTACTGGGCTTTCGTGACCTCGGTCGTGACGAAAAGATCGCCTGGTCTGTCCCGGTAGCTTTTGAGGGCAAGATATATTCGATAGCGCATAGAAAGATGGGCTTGGGCCTCTTCGTTCCCAACGCCAAGGCAGAGGAGCAGCAGGCCCAGCGCATCGTATCCCTGATACAGAAGGGCGTTAAGGCGGCAGAATTTTATTTTGACTGGCTCGCTAAACAGGCTATCAAGAAATCCGAACTGAACGTAACGAACAATAGTGCATGGCTGTATGAGCGTTATCTATATCTGCGCGACGCCTTTCGTAATACGACAGCGGAAGCAGAGGCTCGAAAGGATGAGCGCCAAATCAGCAAGACAGCTAATGGTACGGTCACGACAATTCAAATGCCGTGGTTCAGACTTAAACAACAAGCTGACTGGATGGCGCTTGCCGCAATCGACGCTTTCTTTAGCTGGACGGAACATGTTTTCATCCACCTGGCCATTCTGAACGGACGAGCAAC
>JBEKLA010000355.1:0-3517 GCA_050010455.1 Binataceae bacterium (SeqCode)
GGCTTGAGCACCATCGCGTCCAAGATCGCGGTGAGCGTGAGCGGATCGAGTTTTTGCATGGCACCCTCCTGTCAAAACACGGCGTTCAGGCGCCGAAGGGCGCCAATTAAACGAAGTCGCGCGTCACGGCTGACGCAGCAGATTTTGAGAGGGGAAGGGGCTGTTTACTCCCCCTCGCGTGCGGGGTCAACCGGTGTTTCAGATACGAATGGGATATCCGATCAGGTCTCAGCACGCCCTGAAACGGACGCCGACCAGCTGAAATTCCGTTATTCCCCTGCGGACACAAGCGACATCAACTCGGTCGAGACGCACGCGCGTCGCGCCATCGACTGCGACCGCGCCGACACGAACTGCACTGTGCCCGGCGCTGACCGGATGCAACCCGCCGGGCAACCCTCGATCAGCTGCGAATTTCGGGCAAAAGAACTCGGAGAAGTCTCGGGAGAAGTCAGACTTCTCACGACTTCTCATCGAAACCGCCTCAAAACCGTTATGCCGTTGTTTTTGTTGTGAGAAGTCTCAGGAGAAGTCTCTTTCAAAATGGAGAAGTCTCGGGGGGCGAAGTCCCCCATACCCCCCGCCGCGCTCGCGCTCTCGGCTGCGGCCTTCGCGCTCGCGCGGCGTTGTGACCAAGGTCGGCGAGAGTTTATCTTTGTGCTCGCGCGCTCATTCAAAATCCTCCGGTTTCGCGTCGGCGTCGGGATCGCCAGCAAGCTCGTAGTGCGCCTTGATGTGTCCGGTTCCCTCGACGTAGCGCAGCACACCGTTGCGGCGCGCCGACATCATGACCGACTGCACATCCTTCCACGTCACTTCCGGCTTCATCGCGCCCGTATCGTTCAGCCGCTTCGCGATTTCTCGCGGCGTCTCGCCGACCGCTTGGTTTGTGTGCACGACGGGCGTGCTGCCGTCTCTGATTAGCCCGATGATGTATTCGAGGATGGCGGTTTCACGACGCACGGTCGGGTTCGCGCTGTCGCTGGGCTTAGTGAGCGTGAATAGCGGCTTCTCGAAATACATCCGCAGTTCGTCCTCACCACCGTAATTGTGCTTGAGCGACCACAAGAGCCGGTACTGTTGACCGTCGATCTTGCGCATGGCAATCGAGTTGCGGACTGCGTTTTTCATCGCCAGCGATCCGTGCACCCATGAGCCATCCTGCATTGAGGCCTTGCTCGGATGCGCGAGCACCAGGATCGTGCACCTGTGCCGCTGACAGAGACCAGTCAGCAGCCGCTTAAAGAACGCATTGACCGCCATCGGCTCGATCATGTTCATTTGCACGATGTCGATCAGGCTGTCGAGCACGACGAACGCGCCGGGTCCGAGCTTGGTCAATTGATCTTCGAGCCGCTTCAAAAACGGCATTTCTTTGATAACGCCCTGGTCGCTGATTTTCGCCAGCGTCATATCGTGACCGAGCAAGCACCACGTAATGAGCGGCGGATCGTTGAGCGGCGGTTTGTTGATGGCGCCGAACTCATCGTCGAAAACCTGGAGCGTGTCGAGTTGAGCCTGCACGCGTCGTTGCGTGATCCATTCGCCATCCTCGCCGAGACACAGCAACACCGGACGCTGTTTCGTCTTGCGGCCGAAGATCGGCAGACCGTACTTGATCGCGCAACCGAACTGAGTGCTGACTGTCGTCTTGCCGGTGCCGCCGTCCGCATTAAACGTGTTGACGACGCCCTCCATTATCAGCCCCTCCACCGTGTATTCGATTTCGGGCCATTGGCCGCCGAGCAACATGTCGAGCGGCAATGGTTCCGGAAAGGGCCTATCATCCTTCGGTTCGTCGCGCGGGATGTCCTCGCCGAAGTCCTCCGGCTCCTCGTCGTCGCCGAAGTCGGCTTGCGCCGACTTCGAGCCGAGCGGAGACTGCCGCGACTTGTATGCGCTTTCGACTTTCGTGCGCAGACTTTGCTGGCCGTCGAGCGGCCAAGGCGGGATGCACGCGTCGTTGAAATAATCGCGCATCAACTCGAAACACAGTTCGCACGATATGCCAAGATCGCCGACTTCATTGGCAACCTGCACCGTCCAGATGTCGCCGTGATCGCCCTGGATCGCCGGTCCCATATATTGCGCGCCCGACTTGCTGCGCTTCACGGGACTGGTCGCGTAGCCTTTCAACAATGCGATTGCCTGTTCAATCGCGGCGTCGGTGTCCAGATCGGATGCGGGCGCACCGTTGTCGTTGTCGTTGTCCGCCGTGCTCGCGCCCGGCATGGCCTTCCTGATAAACGGCAGGTCAATGATCGGCAGGTTGTTGTCAAGCGTGTAGAAGCCGGTCACCTTTACGCTGTCGCCGTTCGCGGTGACGTGCGAGCCAGGCAAGATGACGTAGTTCGGGATTTCGACGCCCGGCCGCAGATCGCACTTCGGAAGCGGCGCCCGGACGTGATAATGTAGACCGCCGGTCGGCGTCTTAACGCGCTTTGTCTGCGGCTCGTCGCCGTCGTTAAACTCGGCAAGTATCGCCTTCCAATTGCCAAGCCCGTCTTTGCCGTGGGCCTTCGCCGTATCGACATCGATCGCGCACAGCGGACGGCCCCAATTGCAATTCGGCTTCTCGCGGACCCATCGCGCTATCTGCGCCGGGTCGGCGCTGGCGTCGTGGTGCGCGTGCGTCGTCCAGGGGGTTTTGAGTTCGGGCTTGCAGGGGAAGATGGCGAAGTACTCTTGGACGAGATAGTCAGCGAGCGTCAGCCGCAGATCGACCAGGGTTTCAGCCTGTTGATCCACCGGCACGTTGTCGAAGCGTGTGGCACCGTGCTTGTGCAGGACTTCCTTGGCGCGTCGGTAATATTCGAGTTCGGGCATCGCGCGTTTTAACCGCGCCCCGATGCGCATAATGTCGGGATTGACGTTCCCGGCCGGTTCGCCCACATCGGGATTGCTCATAGCATAGTGGTTCCTTTCTACCGGCGGGCCGTCTTGTCCACGCGCTTCCGTTTAAGCGCGGCGCATTTGGCCGCATGTACGCCGCATCCTCGTGTTGGATTTGATGCCGGGGATTTCTCGGGCCTCGTTGATGGCCGCCATGTCGCGGCAGGCGATCATGTACTCGCGCATCGCCTTCCGCACCGCTTCGCCGAGTTTGTGATACGCGGTAAGCGATGCGGTTCGGAGTTCGTCGTCGTACTCCTCAAAGACAAAGCGCTTCGCGGGTCCCTCGAAGAAGTGGCCTGCCACTTCGCCAAGGCGTTCGTACAAGATTTTGTCAGTCATAGCTTAGTCCCCTTCTCCTGGTTCGCTTGGGTTGCCGAAAATCAACTTTCGAGCTTCACCTCGAGGCCGTTGATGTTGAAGTAGATGTTGAAGCCTCGGAGCTGCCCGCGCTTCATCCAGTCGATCAAGGATGCGCGGTCGACAACCGTCTTCTCGAAGGTGCGCCCGTAGACCTTGCCGTTGTCGTGGTGAGCCGCGAATACGTTGATCGTCGGGGCCGGTGTAGCGAACAGAAAGTCGGCCGCTCCCTCGTAGTCGGGCTTGGCGTTTCGCGGCAGGCACA
>JBEKLA010000356.1:0-3492 GCA_050010455.1 Binataceae bacterium (SeqCode)
GATTGATGATCTCGATCCGAATCGCGGCCCGACTTTTCTCCAAATCCGTGATTGTTTTATCGAGAAGAGCCGCTTCTTCCCGTCGGCGTGAGATCTGTTCGGCCAGTTGATTGACCTGTACGATCGCTGCGGCCGCCTCGCGCTGTCGTAGAGTGATTTGCTCCTCAATCGCCGCCAGTCGGCTTGTCGCACTAGCCAGAGCCGCCTCGCGCGGCTCCAGCGTCGATGTCTCCTGCTTGAGTTTGCCAAGCTCGGCATTAAGGGCTTTGATCGAACCGCGCCGTTCGACCTCCTCGGCGCGCGCGGATTGCAACGCCACCTCCGCCGTGGTGACTTGTTCGCGAAGTTCTCGATACCGCTGTGCCAATCCGGTGAGGTCGGTATTTCGCTGCGCAGCCTGTGCGGCCAATTCCGTGACTTGGGATTGAAGGCCTGCAACCTCGCTTTGGAGCGTCGTGCGCTGCTGCTGGACCTGGGCGAGCTCACGTGCAGCGGTTTCGCTTTCTCTGCGGATCTGCCCAATCTGGCCCTGCAGCGTGGTGGCTTCCCCGGTAACTGTCTGTGCTTGCTTGCGCCGCTTTTCCAGTTCGGCACCGGTGGCTTCTACCTCACCCTGGAGCGCGGTCAGTCGGTTTGAAGCTTCGCCGAACGACTTGTCCATAGCCGCACGCCTGCTTTCCGCTTCGGTCGCCTGGCGCTGAAGTCGCGCGGAGTTTTCTGTAGCAGCGCGGGCCTGGTTCTGGGCCTCGGTCAACCGAGCCTGTTCGGCGGTGATCGCCGGTTTCATTTTGGCGAGCTGCTCTCCGGCGGCAGTGATTGATCCCTGGACCTGACTCAGTTCCGCTTTTTTGGCTTCGATATCAGCCTGAAGCGCTGTGATCCGCTCCTCGATCTGACGACGCTGGACTTCGGTCGATGCGCGGGCGGCTCGCGCCTCGCTGATCTCTTTGAGGGCCATCTCCCGGTCCGCCGCGATCTTCCGCATACCATCATTGGCGCCCTTGAGATCGCCCGTGACACGAGCGAGATTGGCAGCCGCTTCGTCCGCCTCACGGCGTTTTTCAGCAACGGTTGTGATCAGGGACGCATGGTCGGCACGAAGCCGCTTGTAATCCGCCAGCTTACTTGAGATGGAGTAGCTCTCGGCGAGAAGTACGAGAGCGGCCATGCTGGCCAGGATAGGCAAGCCGAACGGCGCTGCCTTTCTGAACCATTCAAGCGGCCCCATCGATAACTCCTCGAACACGTTCGACGCACCGGTTCATATCTTCTCGAAGCTCGTAGACCCAGAAGCGAATGACCTTCCAACCAAGGCTTCGAAGTTGATGATCTCGCCAGACATCATCGACCTTTCGCATACCGCTCGCATCGCGGTGGTAACGGTCGCCGTCGACCTCGATGTCGATCTTGAGGTTGCCCTTACCGAACCACGCCAGATCCAACCGGCGGCTGGCGATCGGGTACTGGGTCGCACATTCGATCCCGCGAGCCTTCAAAGCCGCGTAGAGGCGTTCTTCCCATGGCGACTCGAATACCGGACTAGTCCCTGGATTTCGGGATTTTACCTCGCAGGCCGTGACGAGGCGCATGACGTGGGGAATTCCTGAAGAGCGCGCAGCCTCCCGATTTCCGACTACACGACAAACGGCCTTCGCCCGGCTGACTGCAACGTTGAAGAGATTTCCGCCCTCGCGCAGGAACGCGAAAGATCCAGGCGGTGATCCAGGTCCGAGACAGAGACTAAAGAAAATTACGTCTCGAGCGTCACCCTGGAAGCCGTGCGCGGTCTGCGCGACGAGCCGTGTACGGTCAACAAATTCGGGAGAGGTGAGCTCAGCAATCCGATCAGAAATTCTAGTTGCTTGAGCCCGAAAGGGAGTGCACACGCCGATCGTGCCGCGATACCCGCTTCGCTCGAGGTCCTTAATCGCGTCCAGGACGGCATCCCTCTCGGCATCACAGTATGAGCCGGACTGTGCCGCCTTGACCTCTCCGACCACGTCAACCCACGCGAATCCCAGTTTCATGCCTGGAGGATGACGCAGGCCCGCTTCGTCGGTTCGAACGAGGAGTTCGCCGTTATAGAAGGCACCGACGTAGTCCGCAATTGCGGGGTGACATCTAAAGTGGTCGATCAGCATGCTACGGCTGGCGCCCGTAGTCGTGGATGCGAGGTCGAAAAGGGAGTTCATTGACTGGCGGAACCGGCCGATGCTCGCGGTCGCCGCAAGACCCTTGTTCTGAAGGGTGTCGACCTCCCAGTCTCGAGACAGCTTGGATACGGCCTTCAACTGCATCGGATCGCCGACAATCACCGCCCTCTTTGCCCGGGCGAACAGGGGAATCGCCGAAGCGATGTCACATTGGCTCGCCTCGTCGATTATGAGGTAGTCGAAAAGGCTGGGCTCGAGCGGCGCAAATTTGCTGACCACGAGATTGCTGCACGCCCAGACCGGGTAGTGCTTCAGAACGAGCCTCGCCTCCTCCCCGGAGACCCGCCCTCCCGACAATTTGCCGCGGAGTTCCATCAGCTTCGTTCGGTCATCCTCGTCGCAATAGTCGAGGGCCGATAGGACCACCTGGCAAAGCTTCGCTCCTTCGGTGACGATCTTTTGATTGAGATCGGCTATCTTTCGGCCGAGCGCCGCCTGCTCGTCATCTGATGGCAGGCGAACAAGGAGGTTCGGTATTTCGTTGAGGAGACTCTGCGCATTGGCCAGTGCCTTCAACCATTCCCGCTGCCGGTCCCCGCCTTCGGGTGGACAGCCCGCCTCAACCCAATCTGGGAGGGTCCGCGCCACTCGACGCAGGAGGCGATCGAAGACGGACCGGATTACCCGGACCAATCGCGATAACGGGGTTTCATTTTTGCCGTCAGCGATTCGCTCTGGTGGTGTCGGAAGACGCCGAATGTCTTCTGGATTCATGTCGAGGTAGCTCAGTCGGCTTTCAAGGATAGTCTCTAGATCCTCCAGGGCCTTCCGCAACTGCGAGACCTCGCGAGCGCGGGCAATCTCTTCTTCCCGCTTTCGATCTAGTCCCGACAACGCCTCAACCTGTCTTTCGACGCCTGCAATGTCAGGGCGGGTTAGCGGCCGAGCGACAAGATCTGAAACGATCTTGTCGATGCTCAAAGGCTGCCCCTGACCGAACTTTTTGTTCAGGCGGAGCAGGAGCGGACGATTGGGAGACACCTCACGAGTTCTGTCCTCGACAGCATCGATTGCCGAATGGTTTCGGCTTGCGAAAAGGACGGATTTGCCGGCCATCACCGCGCTGGCGATGATCGCGAAAACCACCTGCGACTTGCCAGTTCCGGGCGGACCCGTGATCACCGTCAGTGGTTCGCGAAGAGCCTTTCGCGCGGCGTCCAACTGGCTACTGGTCAGGGAGATGGGTTCAAGTACTGGCACCCTATCGTCGGAGGTCACGCGGCGCTGACCAAAAAGCGTTCCGAGTGAGGTATCACTGAAGATGAATCCATTTCGCCGC
>JBEKLA010000357.1:0-3475 GCA_050010455.1 Binataceae bacterium (SeqCode)
ACACTCCGGCTGTCCAGCACCGCGTTGCTCGTTCCATCCAGAATCGAGAGAGTCTGCGCGCGCGAGCTATGATCCCAGTCCACGCTGTAGATCGCCAGCTGATGCTGCGCCGTGTCGCTGAACACCAGGTCGATGGTAAACGAAGTCGGCGTGTACCACGTCGCCGCGATTCGCGAGCTGGACAACGGCGCCAGTTGCAAGGCCCGTGTGTCAGCGGTCGAGCTGCTCCATATCCAGTTCGATTGGCCGCTCGGAGTCACAGTCAGGGTGCTCGGATAGGCCGTCGTGCCGTCGATCACGTTGTAGCCGTTTGCGCCGTACACGCCGCTCCACGTCCCCTGCGTCGTCGTATCCGTCTTCACAAATTGCGCGCTGTTCGTTGAACTGGAAGTCGAGGACAGGCTAAGGTTCACAGGCGCAGGCGCATCCGCCGCGACCATAACGTTGCTTACCGTGGACGGCAGAAAATTGCTGGCTGATCCGGTCACCGAATAGGTCCCGCTCGGCAGACCGATGGTTGAGTAGTTTCCATTGGAATCCGTCACGGCGGCCACCGTCGAGCTGCCTGCCACGTTGATCTGGGCGTTGGCGATCGGGTGATTGCTCGGATCGCGCACCACCCCCAATATGCTGCCCAGCTTCGGCATCACCAGGTTCACGGTCTGGCCGCCTCCCGCCGCCACCGCTTGAGCGCTGACTGTGGAATTACTGTAACCGACGCTGGATGCACGAATGTCGTAAGTGCCCGCCGGAATCCACAGTGTGTACAGGCCGTTCGTGTCAGCCACAGCCGTGCCCTCGATAAGCCCGCTCGAAAGCGCCTGCACGATGGCTCCGGCGACCGGTACGCCTGCGTCCTTGACGGTCCCGGTGAACCTCGCGTAGTTCGCGCTCATGATGACCGTCAGTATGGTGTCCGCGCCAGCCGCGACTGTAGCCGTGAGATTCTGCGTGGTGAAGCCCGCCGCCATCACACTGATCGGATATGTCCCCGCCGCCAGCGGGAATTGGTAGAGGCCACTCGAATCGGTGGTGATCGTCGAACCGGCTACGGTGACGGTCGCGCCCTGGACTGGCTGGGAAGTTGTATCGACAATCTGCCCTGCCAAAGCGCCGTTTGCCGAGCTCCGCAAAGTACCGGTCACCGCGTTATACGCATTCACGATTCCATAACCGAAATCTTGGTTCCATCCGCCGCCCACCGTCGTCGAACTGGCCGTTTGCTGAATTCTCTGGAGAATCGCCGCTGCCGATGTTCCCGGCGTCGTCATCGCAACCAGCCCCGCGACTGCGGCTACATGCGGTGTCGACATGGATGTGCCGGACAGCGTCACGTAATTATTCCAGCCGGTGGTCACCGGATAAGTAGGCGCGTCCGACAGGATACTCACGCCTGGCCCGGCAATTTTCACATACGAACCAAAGTCGGAGAAGCTCGCCAAAGCATTGTTATTATCGGTCGCACTTACGCCCACGGCATAATTAGCGCCCGCCGGAAAAAACAGTGAGTTGCTCGAACTGTTTCCCGCGGCAGCGACCACCAGGGCATTATGCTGCCACGCGTAATTCACGGCAGCTTGTAGCGTCTGAGAATAACCGCTCTCGCCGAGACTCAGCGAAATCACCTGCGCGCCTGCGTCCGCGGCAGCCATAATCCCCGCTGCAATATAAGAATCGTAACCGCTTCCGGAACTATCCAAGACCTTGAAAACCATTACCTGGAGCGGGTAGCCCACACCTGCCACGCCAGTTGCGTTGGATGCAGCGGCTGCTATGATACCCGCCACGTGTGTGCCGTGGCCATAATCGTCCTGCCATGCGCAGGTAGGGTTCGTGACGGCCGTTGGCACTATCGCTTGGCTCGCGCTCCACAGAAGCTGCCCTCCCTGAGCGGAATCGGTCGAGGTCCCACCGGTGTTGATGAAATCAGGATGGGTGCAATCGACTCCCGTATCCAATACTGCGACCTTGATCCGCCCCGAGCCATTCCCGGCTGCGAGCGAGGTCAGATAATTCGCGGGTATTACGCCCCACGCCTGGAGTGCCTGCATGGTCTGGAGAGCCCACTGCGAACTGTAAAACGTGTCGTTCGGAGCCGCCAGCGCCGTTACATGACGTTTGCGGTTGGGCTCTACGTACTCGACTGATGGGTTGTGGGCGAGATTGGCAATGGCGTTGGCTGACCAGTTTCCTGTTCCAGTCAAAACATACACGTTCAAATGGCCTAACGGTGCGGCTTTGGCTTCTAACCCATAGTTGGGGACCAGGGCCGCCACATTTACGCCGGATTTCACCGCCACAATCAACTCACCAGGCGCAACCTCTTCGCCGGGGTTAGCTGTATATTGATTGCCGGCATACAGTATCGAAAAAGAAAATATGATTAGACTTACAAACCGTAGGCAACACTTCGCCGCTATCTGCACCATTTAGCCTCTGGAGAATCTCCCATAGATTACTATCGGATTCGTCCAAAGGAAATGCTATATGTACTAGTACTTGCCAAACGTCATCGGTGGGTGGTAGTACCAAACGTACTAGTAATAAAAAACTCCTAATAAACTCTACTTCTGCCTTAGGAGCTCGGTGTTGATTGTGTTAGGTTTTGAGCGGCGCAAGAAGCTCCTGCAAAATTATCTGGGCACCGATATTTCATCCGTGGGACTAAGATGGGCTTCGTACTACGTGTTCCGTCTTAATTGTTTAATAGAAACACAGCCGGCAATTAAGGTGAACGATGCCGATACCCGCTCTTGCTCTTACGGCGCTGCGAAGAGGAGCACCGAGAAAAGATTGCCTGCGGTTGCGGAACTGGTGGCGCGGCCCACAATCTGACCCGACCCCGGTCTCGTCGCTCCAGCGGACTTGCAGCGTCCCGCGGTCGAGGTCCCGATCTGAATATAGTCGCCGGCCGTGACCGTGTTATCCGCGATGCACGCCGAGAGACCCACCGTGACCATGGTCGCGGTTCCCGTGGTCCCACAATTCGAGGAGCAGATTCCCACCACGCCGCTCGTATCGCTGGTCGCCGTAATCACCACTTGTCCGCCGCTCAACTTTGCCAGCAAGCCCGCGCTAGTACCCGGCGAGGACGCGTTTGTCAGGGTCTGTTGAAGTCCGGTCGTCGTGTCGAAGCTGATCTGATTGCCGCTTTGGATCAGGGCCGCTCCCGCCGTCGGATTGGGCTTTACGCCAAGCCATGCCCGCAGATCGGTTCCGCCGTTCGTGACCCACGCGCCCGACACGGCCGTCCAAGTCCATAAGGAGACGGAACCGGAGGGAAATGTCGACGCGTTGGTCACGACGCAGCTTGAGCTGCATGTCACAGTTCCAGAAGCGACGCCGACGCTTCGGTTGCCGCTCGAGTCCACATAAAAGTACGCCGTGGGAGAACCGGAGGAAATCGTAGCCGTGGCCGGAGTTGTGAAAGCATAAACCGTGTCCCCGATGCGCACGTTGCAAGGCGTGGTCGACG
>JBEKLA010000358.1:0-3470 GCA_050010455.1 Binataceae bacterium (SeqCode)
CTACACTTTCGACAACTTCAGTGCTTACACCGGCGCCGACAATATCATGCAGCTCACCGCCCTGGCGGTCGTCGGGGATGAGATCGTGGCGAGCTTCGACCCGAACGAAGGGGTCGGAACCGAAGACGTCCACTTGCAGTTCGAAGTCTCCGGCGGATTGATCCTGGGTTCGGATTTGGCCCTGGCAATGGGGGATACTCTCGCCTCGATCAGCGAGGCCAACTGCAGCCAGAATCCTTCCAACGACCCCGCTCTAAGCGGTACCAATTGCGGGACGAACCTTCTGAACCCGAACCTGATTGTAGGCACACCGGACCTGCATAACGGCAATCCGATCTCCGCGACGCAGATTTACGCGGGTGGCTCGGTGAGCAACGTGTGGGTGTGGAAAGACATCCTGATCAGCACGTCGGGTGGTCACGACAGCGCGTTTACTGAATCGTTCATCATTCCGTCGTTGAGCATTCCTGAACCGATCGCGCTTTCGCTGACGGGTCTTGGGTTACTGGCGCTCGCCGCTATTCGCCCCCGCCGCTGGCGGAAGTATTGAAACCCTGGATAGGATACGAATGAATAAGTGCGGCTTCTCGCGCCTGCTCGTGGTGTGCTTCGTCTCGGGCATTGTACCTGCCCAGGCAACGGAATCGCTGGTTAACGGCGGCTTTGAAACCGGCAATTTTACTGGGTGGAATGTTCAGACCGAGGCGGCAGTGACGGAACCATTATTGTTTCCAGCGCCAGTACCGCCCCGGACAGTGGGGCTGGCGACAGTAGGCCCGCGGAGACCGGTAGCTTTTATGCCGTTACCGGCCAATTGGGCGCGGGCGCTTACGCTTTAACTCAGAGTTTTACTGTCGCCCCGAACGCAGTAGACGTCTTTGTTACGTTCTCCTTATTCGCAAACGATTTTGCCGGGGTGGTCGATACCGGCGCGGTGGGCCGGTTGAGTTTGCCACAGCCGATCTTCTCACTGCGACCGCGAATCCTTTTTTCGACGGCTCCCGGCGATGTTTTGGAAAATTTCTATTCGGCGCCGATAACACCAACGGCGGACTTACAATTTCGACGTGACCGGCCTGGTTACTCCCGGTGACACTTATCAGATTCGCTTCGGGGAAGCCGACAACCAGAGCTTCTTCAGTTTGGGAGTCGATGCTGTCAGCGTCCAGGACATTCTCGCTCCCGAGCCGGCGACATTGTTTCTGACCTTTCCGGCCCTGGCCGGTCTCGCCGCCCGGAAGCGCAGGTACGCCTAAACCGCTTGCCGAAGGGGAGTCTGCGAGTCTCTGGGCTCCATCATGAGCAGCTTGCGGCCGCGGCGGGTTTCCTTCATGCGCTCATTGGCGGAAGCGATGGCTTCGTCGATGGATTCGCTCTGAACCTCTACGCCGCCCCAGCTAAACAGAATCGAGAAGTCACCCATGGAGCGGAGCTGGAAGTTCCACAACTGCTCGGCGATCTCGCTCAGGCGGCGCTGAGCAGCGGCGCCACGCTCGCTCGGGCAGATCAGGAGGAATTCTTCGGGGCTCGATTGGCTGGCGAAATCGGCGGGGCCGATCAGGGACTGGATCAATTCTTTCACCGCATCCGGGGCTGAGCCATTGCCTTCGCGCGTAGTGTTGACGCCGATGGAAACGACCAAACCGCTCACCGGGCGCTTGCTCCTTACCAACTGGCTGAGAACGTAGCCTTCATGGAAGCCGGCCGGTACCGCATCCAAAACTGTTTCGGAAGCGGCGGTGACTGGCACGGTTTGCGTCGAAGCGGCCGCTGGGGTGGCCTTCGCGCTATGCCGCGCGAGGAGGGAGCCCCAATCTTTCTTGCCGACGACGATCGAGGGTCTGGAGGATACGGCCACCGGTTTGAACGCCGGAGCCCGCTTGGTTTCCACCGCGACTGTGGCTGCGGGGGCCGGCGCCTTGGCGCGGGGAGCGGCCGCAAGCTGTGCGCCGCGTTCCATGGCGGCCAATGCCTCGGGCGCAATCGCGCGTTTCCGTTCGCCGCGGGCGGCCTCGGCACGGGCCTCGAAGGCTTTCTTGCCAGTTTGCTGAAGGGGTTGGTCAGAGGACGCGGACTCCGGGGGTGTCTGCATTGAATGCGCCGTCATCACCTGGCCGCGACGTTGCTCTTCTTCGCGGCGCACCATAAGCTCGATCATCAGCTCACGGAGCTGTTCGTTATTGCCCTTCAAGAAGTCGCAGATGAGAGCGACAAACGCAGCCCCGAGGATGACCACCAGGCTGACGAAGATCTGAAGTTGATATTGGCCGAGTTCCATTGCATCCCGATTCTAGGTTGCTGCCAGACCTTAGGGAATAGCCGTAACCTCCCAAACTTACTGGTACGATAATGGGCCCAGGACCTGGTACTCGGGTACTACTTCTGCGCAAGCCAAGACAGGAAAAGCCCATCTGGCTCAACATCTTCCCAGTAGGAGATCGGTTTGCTAACGACTTCCCGGCAATGGCGCCGCAGAAAACCTTCTAGTTCTTTTTGTGCGAACCATCGTTCCCAGCCGGGGGTTTTCAGGCGGCCCCATGCCTCGGCGTTCTTATCGATAATCACGATTCGACCGCCGGGCTTGACGATGCGGCACAACTCGGCTACGGCCTGGGGAATATCCACGGCGTGTTCGAGCGATTCCGTGGCATACGCGCCGTCACACGATTCGGTGGCGAGCGGGAGCGCGGTCATGGTGGCGGTACAACGGTGAATCCCCGGGGGAACGTGCGCGAGCATGGCATCTGCCAAGTCCAGCGCGTAGACGGATGCGTCCGGATAGCGTTCTCGCACGATCCGGGCAAAACGGCCTTTACCGCAACCCACATCCGCGACGCGCTTGCCGTGCAGATCGCCTAAGTGCTCGAGAACCACTTTGACGTGCAGAATCCGCGGATCGATGGTGGAGGGGTAATGGGTCTCGTCCTGCGCGGCCTGGTTGAAAAAACTTCGGATTTTATTTTGGCCGTGAATGAACGTGAGTAAACGTGTATGAAAACGGCTATGCACGCGTCAGGAAAATGGGCAGACCGGTCTTGTTGTTGTAGCTGGGCCGGTAACGGTTGGTGTTGTACATGGTCTCCACGTCAATGCGGCGGGGGCCGAGTTTAGGATCAGGGATGGGCACCATGGTATAACATCCGTTGACCAGCGCCGCCATCATGCCGCTTTTGCCTTCAAGGACGGCGTCGAGCGCCATGGTACCGAAGGTTGACGCGATCAGCTTATCCACGAAATCCGGCTCGCCGCTTCGGAGATCGTAGGTCAAGTCGCTCACGATGCTTTCTTCCCTGGTGCGTTTGCGAATTTCGGCCGCGAGCGCTTCGCCCACGCTCGCCTTCTTGCGATGCCCGAACGCGTCCGGCTCGCCGTATTCCTGGACGGTATAACCTTCCCAGCGCGCGCCTTCCGACATCACCAGGAGCGTGTAGTTGCTGGAAGTGCTTCGTTTGTCGACGAGCAGAATATCA
>JBEKLA010000359.1:0-3463 GCA_050010455.1 Binataceae bacterium (SeqCode)
ACAACGACGCACCCTTCTTTGTCGATTACGTCAAACATGAACTCGCCGAGCGTTATCCGCCCGAGGTGTTGACCGGCGAGGGACTGAGAATCTTCACCACGCTCGACGTTCATGCTCAGAAATTGGCCGAGCACGCGGTCGATCATGGCCTCGGCGACCTCGAAGCCGCGCATCCGCGGCTCAGGCGCAAGGAGCAGGAGGACCGGCTCGAAGGCGCGCTTATCGCGATCGAACCACAAAGCGGAAAAATCCTCGCGATGGTTGGCGGGCGCGACTATCGTTCGAGCCAGTTCAATCGCGTGGTGCAATCCAAGCGCCAGCCGGGCTCGGTATTCAAGCCCGTCACCTATCTCGCCGCCCTGGATGAGACCCTGTCGGGAGGTCCCGAAAAATTCCTGCCCACGAGCTATATCGAAGACGCGCCCTTCACTTGGGAATACGGCGCCAACCAGAGCTGGACGCCGGCCAACTACAAGCATCGATACTTCGGCCAGGTGACGCTGGAGTTCGCGCTCGAGGAATCGCTCAACTCGGCGACCTCGCGCCTGGCCAACGCGATCGGATTGGACCGCGTGCAGGCGATGGCGAGCAAGCTCGGCTTCGGCGACCTGCCGCCCTATCCGTCGATCGTGCTCGGAGGAATCGAAGTCACGCCGATGCAAGTGGCGGGCGCTTACGCGATAATGGCCAACGGTGGGTTGCAGGTTCAGCCCTTCGCGGTTACAGAAGTCGTGGACAAGGACGGCAAAGTGGTCGAGGGACACGAGTTGAAGGCGGAGCAGGTGTTGTCGCCGCAACTCGCTTATGCGATCGACTTCATGCTGGAACAGGTGATCAATCACGGCACCGGCGCCGGCGCCAGAAGCAAGGGATTCAAGCGTCCGGCGGCCGGCAAGACCGGCACCACGAACGATTCCAAGGACGCGTGGTTCTCGGGATTCACCCCGAATCTGCTCGCCGTAGTATGGACCGGCTTCGACAAGAAGGAGGAGCTGGGCCTGACCGGCGCGCAATCGGCATTGCCGATCTGGACCGATTTCATGAAGGCCGCGAGTGCGTCTCGCCCCGCAACCGATTTCATTCCTCCGCCGGGGCTTGTGGTCGAGAAGGTCAATCGATCCACCGGATGCAGGGCCGCACCGGATAGTCCGTCGGCGATCACCGGGGTCTTTCCCGTCGATATGGCGCCCGCGGAACTCTGTCCGGGCAACAGCGTCGCGACGCCGGTGAGCCAGGTGAACAACGAAACGGCAACCGAGCCCGATCACGAGGCGGACCCGAACGATTAATGAAAGCGCCGTTGGATAAATCCGCAACCAGCATACTCAGCGCAATCGTCCTGGTGGCCGCTCTGACTTTCGCTCACGGGAACGCTGTCGCGGCGCCGGATTCCGGCGACGCGGCGCGCGCGTCTGCGCCCGGGAACTCGATATCGCAGACGGCGCGATCGCAGGCTCCGATTCCCGGCGAAGTGAGGCTCGCGGTTCTGAGCGAGGAAAATATCCCCGCGCCCGAATCCGTCGCCAGCCCGTCGCCGACGCCAGCGTCGGCCGCCGCAGCGACCGCTTCCCCCCCTGCGTCCGCCGCTTCGCCTACGCCGGCGGCGGCCCAGGCCGCCCCTATCGCCGGTTCCACTCCATCGCCGGCGCCCGAGGCCGCAGCCGGAACTCCGCCGGCTATGGCGGCACCGTCGCCTGCGGCGTCGCCATCCGAGACCGGCGGCTCGAGCGGGCAACCGATCGCCGCTCAGCCAGCCGCTGTTGTTTCGGAAGTTCCGCCCGCGCTCGATAGCACCGGCTCCGTCACAACCGTGCAAGTAAGCGACGCATCGCTTGCGCCGGAGTTCGCCGCTTCATCGAATCCGGCACGGGCCGCCTCGATGCGGACGGTGGAGAGCGCGCGGCAGGACGTCCTCGCGGGCCAGGCAGACAATGCTATCCATATGCTCGCGAAGGCCCTCTCGATCGATCCGAGCAATCCATACGCGTACTTCTATTTGGGCCGCGCTTACCTGATAAAGAAGAATTACAATCAGGCGCTGACGTTTTTTCAGCGCGCCGAAATCGGCTTCAGCGCGAATCCCGCCTGGATGGGCGAATGCCTCGGTTTCGAAGGTATCGTTTACGAGGAGACCGCTCGCGCGCCCGAGGCCGTGAGCGTCTACAAGCGCGCGCTGCAAGCCGCGCCGACGAATCGGATCGCGCTGACCGGATACGGCCGGCTGGCCGCATCAGGCTACACGGGCGTCACCGACGCGACACTTCGCGCAGGACCGCCGCCGCAGGACGATTCGGTTGTCGTACCGGCACCGTCCGAGCCGCCGCCACCACCGCCGCCCGCTGAACCACCGCCGCCGACGGATTGAACGATGCTGGTGCTGGGAATCGAATCGTCGTGCGATGACACCGCCGCGGCGGTTCTCGAAATCTATCAGCCGGGTAAGGCGACGGTCCGTTCGAGCGTGGTCGCCAATCAGGACAAGGTTCATGCGAGTTACGGGGGCGTGGTTCCCGAACTGGCGTCGCGCGAGCACATCCTCAGTATCGTGCCGGCGATCGAGCTTGCGCTGCGCGAAGCCGGCTGCGAGTCTCGCGATATCGGCGCGATCGCTGTGACGCGCGGTCCCGGCCTGGTCGGCTCGCTGCTGGTGGGCCTGATGTGCGCCAAGGGGTTGGCGCAGCGGATGGGCGTGCCGATGGTCGGTGTGAACCATCTCGAGGGGCATCTGCTTGCGCCACTGCTCGAGAATACAATCGCGCTTCCGTTCCTCGCGCTGGTGGTTTCGGGCGGCCACACCGCCCTTTACCTCGTTGAGGAGATCGGCCGCTACCGCCGGCTTGGCCGCACGCGCGACGACGCCGCCGGCGAGGCTTTCGATAAGGTCGCCAAGCTGATGGGGCTCGGCTATCCCGGCGGCAGGATAATCGACGAACTCTCGCAACGCGGTAATCCGAAAAAGATCAGACTGCCGCGCGCGCGCGTCAAACGCGCGCCGCTTGATTTCAGCTTCAGCGGAATCAAAACCGCCGTCGCGATGCATCTGCAAAACAATGGCGCCTCCGCCACTGCGCCCGACGATCTCGCCGCGAGCTTCCAGGAAGCCGTGATCGACATGCTGATCCGGCCGACGCTCGAAGCCGCGCGCGAGTTCAACGTCGATACGATCGCGCTTACCGGCGGCGTCGCCGCCAACTCGCGCCTGCGTATCCGCCTTGGTGAAGCCGCGCAAGCCGAGGGGCGCAAACTGGTCGCGCCGTCGCTCAAGTATTGCACCGATAATGCCGCGATGATCGCGCTCGCCGGCAGCTATCGCCTGCTGCGCGGCGAGCGCGATTCATTGGCCGTCGATGCGGAAGCGAATCTCCCGCTGTGACACGCCTGCCATCGGCGGCCGCGATCACGGCCGCGCGACGTCTGCGCAAGCCGGCGGCGGTGGTGCGATTCCGCGCGTATCGCGCGGAAT
>JBEKLA010000360.1:0-3416 GCA_050010455.1 Binataceae bacterium (SeqCode)
GGTCACGTCGCTCGAGAGCTTACCAAACAGCTCCTTAACCGGGTAAGGACGAACTCGCTCGATCAGCGCATCGTCGAAGTTAGTCGCCAAGCTGAGATACATTCATGGTCTCCCTTTGCACCGCTTTGCTCCCGAATCCGAAAATTACGCCGGCGATGCCATCAATCGCATCGCGCGGTTTGTGACCGCGCCACAAATCGCAGGATGCCGCGCGAAATAGTTGATCGTCGCCACTCTGGCGCGAGGATGCCGAGCGAGCCACAACAGCCCGGTAGTGACAAGCGAGTAGCTGCGAAACAGCCGACGCGCAGCGCGTTCGTAAGTCCGCATACTCCGGCGCGTCGCGCCGCTGGCCAGGATGCGGGGCAAGTGCCGACCCAGGATCAGCGCCGAATTGAAGGCGATAGATAACCCCTCTCCGGAGATCGAGTCCAGAAACCCTGCCGCATCGCCAACCAATACCATCCGATCGCAGGTCCGACGGGTCGCGCCCCGCGCCAGTGGACCGGCACCCTTCACCGAAGAGATGGCGGGGGCGTCGCCGAGCCACGATTGCAGCGCCGGAAAGCGGCTTGCGAGAGACGCGATCGTCGGCCGCTGGATAGTTCCTTCTTCCCAGACAAAGTTGATATCGACGCTGTCGTCGGAGACGGGCGTCACAACGGCCTCGCCGTAGCGGTCCACGTAAGCTTCGACCATGTCAGTCCAGGGCCGCACCTTGAAATGTTGACGAAGCGCGAATCGCCGGCGGCCACGCCGCGCTGTCTCCAGTCCTGCGGCCCGGCGGAGCGCCGAATGAAGTCCGTCGGCGGCTACCAGCAGGCGCGCAGACGCTTTACCGGTCCTGGTGCGGACGACCGCTTCGTTGCGCTTCAACTCAACGTCATAGGCAGAACACTTATGACGTACGACGGCTCCGAGATCCTCCGCCCGCCGCGTCATCGCTTCGACCAGCACTGTTCGTCGAATACCCAAACCGCCAGTGTCCGGCAGGAACACCTCCACCGACGAGCGATCTTCCTGAATGAAACGAATGCCGACGAATGGGCGTGCCCTCGCTAGATCAAGATACGGTATCACTCCGAGGCGCTCCAGAGCGCGCACGCCCGGCGGCAACAGGCCTTCTCCACACGCCTTGTCCGGGGGAAAATTGCGCTGCTCAAGGACCAGAACGGATAAACCCTGCTCCGCCGCGACAATTGCGACAGCGAGCCCCGCCGGTCCTCCGCCCACCACGACGAGATCCCATATCTCCCGCACATGAGCCGATACGTTGCTGGTAACCAGAGTGCTAGCCATTCAGCATCACCATTGCAGCAGAACCAACTCGCCGCAGAATCCCGGCCCCATCGAGAGCAGGATTCCGTAGTCGCCCTGGCGCGCGCTTTTTGAGTCCATGAGATCAGCCGCGACAAAGAGCACCGATGCCGACGAGAGATTTCCAAGAGCCGCGAGCGATTTCCATGATCGGGCGAGAGCGCATCGCGGTATTTCGAGTGCGGTCTCCATTGCCTGCAACACCTTGGGACCACCGGTATGCGCGATCCAATGACTGATATCGCAGCGCGACAGGCCTTGGTCGCCGAGAAAGGAATCCACAGCCGGGCGCAAATTGTTGCGAACCAGTTCTGGAACTTCAGCGGAGAGCACGATCTGGAAACCGCTATCGACCAAACGCCAAGCCATCATCTCCTCGGTGTCAGCGAAAAACATCGAGCGCGACGTGACGATTCGCGGACTTGGGTAACCGTCGGATCGCGCTCCGCCCGTCAGCAGTACTGCGGCGGCGCCATCAGCGAATAGTCCGGATGCGATAACGTTCGCCACCGATTTGTCCTGACGCTGTAACGTCAGCGAACAAAGCTCGACCGCGACCAGCATCGCCGTATGCGTGGGAAACGCGCGCAGATAGTCGGCGGCTCGTGCGAGGCCGGCAGCTCCGCCTACGCAACCCAGCCCGAAAATAGGGGTTCGTTTTATATCTGATCGCAGTGGCATGCGGTTAATCAGCTTGACGTCGATACTGGGAGATGCGATGCCGGTAACCGTTGTGAAGAAGATATGATCGATAGCGCTGGGTGCATAATCGGCCTGGCGGAGCGCGGAGTCGACGGCTTCCTCGGCAAGATCGGTCGCGCGTTCGATCCACTTGTCGTTCAACTTCGAGAACGAATCGAGCGCGCGATAATCCTCCATCGGGAGCGCCAGATGACGTCCACGGACTCCCACCGAGCGATGAATTCGCTCGAATCGCGCGCGGCTCTCGCCGCCGCCGCCCCATTCATTCCACAGCGCCGCGGAAATGGTTTCCTGAGGATAATAATTTTCTGGCAGTGCGCGACCGATCGAACGCATCACTGGAAATTGAGCGGCAGCATTCATTCCATCTAAACCGGGATGCCCGGAGTAGTCTTGCTGAATAGCGTCGATGGATAGCGTGAGAATGGTATTGATCGCCATTTGAGCGAATCGCTTGTCTGTCACGAGTTTGTTCCTTTTTTGCGGCTGCAGCAGGCGGCCGCTAACGAACATTCCAATTCATTCGCCGAACTCTTGCGGCGGTGGTGTTTACCAGGCTTTCGCCTTGTCGAGTCGGGTCCTCGTCTTGGCTAAGCCGGGTGCGCGCAGCGAAGGCTACTGCTTCAACTGCTCTCTCCTTCTCTGGAGATAGGCATCCTGCACTGCACCGTAAAGATCGACCGAATAAAGATCGACGTCGGAGAATAGCTGCAGGTTGAGGGACTCGTAGTCGATCCCATGGGTCACCATCGTGCCGCTGTCGATAGCAAACACCTGCCAGAATGGCAGCAGGTAAGCGATCGGATTCATGAATCCGTCCGCGACTCGGCCTGCGGTGTCGCGGATGGTGGACGGACCGAGTACCGGCAGCACCAAGTAGGGGCCGGAATCAAGACCATAATGGCCCAACGTCAGGCCAAAATCTTCGTTGCTGGGCTTGAGGCCGAACCACTTGTCGGCGGGGTCGAACAAACCCAGCACACCCACCGTACTGTTGATGGCAAAGCGGCTGACTTCGCGGCCGGCACCTTCAAATTTGAGCTGGAACAGACTATTGGCGAAGCGCGGTATCACCCCGACGTTGGTGAAAAACCGGTCGATGGCGCGGCGCGGAGCTTCCGGAACCACGTCGGCGAAGCCGGTCGCTATCGGTCTAGTCACATAGCTGTCGAGCTCACGGTTGAACCAGAACATCTTTTCGTTGAATGGCGCTAGGGGATCCAAAGAAGGCTGATCGCTGGACGAGTGGCCGTCGGCAGGATTAGCGGCCGCGGGTTCCCGAATAGAATTGCTTTGCGACCGTTCAGTATCAGCCGCGATCGCCGGGATGGTCCAGACTAAGGTCAAGACCAGCACGAGCAGTGAAATGGTCTTTTCGTTACTTCTCACAGCTGCTT
>JBEKLA010000361.1:0-3411 GCA_050010455.1 Binataceae bacterium (SeqCode)
CGTCGCTCACTTTGCGCCCGAGCGCCCGATGTTGCGCGAAGCGGAGATGATGGGCATCTGACGGACTTCGTCCGCAAATCAGACAGGGTTGCTTGGCCACGAATTTGACGTGGGTCTTATCCCGAAATCGGCGTGGCTCGGGCAGCGCCAGCAGGCTTTTATCAACGCTGTTGGAAGCTGACACCGCGCTCGGCTCTGCTGGGCGCTGATTTCTCGGCGAGCGACCGTGATCCGGCTTAGCGGGCGACGGCGCGTTGATCCCCTCTCCATCGCCGCTTCCGAGGGTTGCCAATTTTGCCGCAAATGCGTTCTCGACACGCCGCGCGTCGGCTGCGGCTAGGCTGTTTTTTGCCGCCATGAACTGGTGCGCCCATGTGGCGGCGTCATCGGCAGCGTTTAGGAGGTCCACGTCTGACAGAAGCTGATCGCGCAACGACGCAGACCCTTCCTGGTCGAGCACGGGTTTTATGGTGGTCGCAGAGGCCTTTCCGTTTCGGCGGCGGGACGTTGTTCCTCCTCCGCCACCGCCATTCAGTCCGGCGATCTTGCTCGGAATCGTCGATCTCGTAGGTCCTGAATCCGGTACCGTCGGCGCGATCAGATCGGGAGCGTCGAGATCATCTTCGCCGGCAATCCCGACCAGAGTGAACAGCGCATAGCGTCGGGCATAAGTCAGTGCCGCGCCCATCCGATGCGGGGTCGCCGTCTCGCTGATCGGGCACACCGGCCAATCGGATGACATCCATTCCCCGGATGAGTGGGCTAGTGTCGTGGTGAGACGAATCAGCCCCGCCTCGCTGTCAATCGCGGTCGCCTGCACGGTTGCGATCTCGTGCTGGCCGAGCGTCTTACGCACAATATCGAGCCCGCTGGACAATGGGGCGTAGCGGAAGGTTCGCTCGCCTTCGCGCGGGACCGGCGACCGGAACGTTGCGGTCAGCGATTTCTCAGGGTTGGCGAGTTCGGCCTGTGCCTTGGCCAGCGCCGCGGCAATGGCGCCGATCGATTCACTGGACCGCTGCATGGCTCGACTCCACTTCGAGGAGGTCGAAGCTGATGGCGCCGGATTTGGAGCGCTTGGCGCGAACGCCGTGGCCGATCGCCTGCTGGGCGTCTTCGGGCACAAGGCTCTTGAGCTCGGTTTTGGCTTGCTCGTGTTCGAGATGCGCCGACCGAGTTCGCGCAAAGACCTCAGCAAACTCCACCCAGGCGTTGGAGGAGCTCATGTCGACAATGCGCACCGCCTCGATTCGCGGCCGCGGTGGCTCGGCGCCGAATAGGGTAGGGGGCTCGCCAATCTCGACGCAGCGCCAGAATTTTCGCTCCGCCGTAACAATCAGATGCTGGTAGAGGGGGTCAGCCTGGGCCTTGATCTCGACCCACTTGCCGCCTCCGGTTATGACCGAGAGCACCGCGCCCCTGGCCGCAACGACCCACATATTGTGTTGCAGTTGCGGCATGTATTTTTCCGCCGCCGCTTCCTGGGAGAACGACCACGGCAGCATGAATTTGCTCTCGAACACATCGCGACCCTCGACTCGACCATCGAGCGTGGCCGCCATCCAAGGAAGCGCTGGACGGCGGGCCCATTGTTGGACGTCTGTGACGACCCGCCCCGTGTTGGCTTGGTACCAGCGCCGGTTCAGCTTCTCGGTGGCAAGGCCGAGTTGGACAATCAGGTTGCCGGACAGGTCCTCTGGGTTGACTTCACCGCGTTTTTCTCGCCACAGCCGCAGCAGGGCGGGCTCGTCATCGCCCATGATGATCCGGGCGTCTGACCCGCCGATGAAGCTGCGCCTATTCGCTGAATCGGCTATTATTTCTTTGTATGGGTCCATCTCTCCCTCTCTCCAATGGAACGTGTGTCGAAAGTCCACTGCGTTATTTTTGCCGGACGAATCGTAAGCCTGTATCGAAATCGGCATATCATTACGATAACGGGGAAACTCATAGATTGCAACTGAAATCGGAACAGTGATATGATTTTTTTGCCGGTACAATGTCGCATGGCTCGCGCTGCTCTGGGTCTAGGCGTTCGCGATCTCGCTGCAGCGGCCAAAGTGTCATCCGACACGGTCGCCAGGTTTGAGCGGGGAGACGAATTGAAAGAACGAACGATTGATGCGCTACAGCGCGCACTTGAGGCTGCTGGTGTCGAGTTCACCAACGGTGACCAGCCTGGCGTCCGCCTTGCCAAGGCCGCTGCAGCTCACCCCCTAAAGCCAGCCAGCGTGTCAAAACCAACGGTTGTCGCAAAAGCAGTCCGCCGCAAAACCACCAAGGCTAAGAAACGATAGATATCGCGCCGAGTGCGCCCCCGCAGGGGGCAGTCCGCTCCACGTCACCCTTTGAAAATGACCTCACCGCAGCCCGCCGGCTTAAATCAAAACGTCCGCCATGTGGATCTTGCGCGACGCCTACCGGCGATCGTAGTCGATGAAGTCGGGCTGGAAGGCGGCGTAGGTGGGGTCGAAACCACCGTACTTGTTGATGGCTGCGGTGGCCACGCCGGCAACTGCATTGGCGACATCGTCGTGGGCGCCGGGCGGGTGATCGATGCTGTCACGGCCACTGCGAGTGGTGCGCCGTTCGAGAGCGCACAACTGGTTTATCAGCTTCGTGTCGTCCAACAAATCGATGCGCTTCGAATTAATCAGCGGCACCAGATCAGCATACAAGTTACTCTTAGGCTTGGCCGAAGGCTCGTAGCGGATGCCGAATTTTGCAAACTGCTCAACCGGCCACTCACTTGCGTAGTGGTCACCCACGATCTGCGTGACGCGATAGTTCTTTAGCAATCGCGCAAAATCATCAACGACGGCCTCGGGAGAGAATGGCGCTCGCACTTCACGCAGCGCATCAATCACCGCGGTTTTTTTGACATAGTCTTTGTGACCGATCGCCAGCGCCATGCTGTCAACGCTGCCGCCCGACGGATCGCAGAAAGCGTGATAAGTGATGCTGTGCTCTGGCGCGCGCTCATAGACACCCGGGCTGACGCACGCGCGCACCGCTTCGATGTTGATGAGGCTTTCGATGTCGCGCCGAAACTCGGCGCCGTACTCGGCAGCGGCGCTGGCGGGATCGCGCTCCATTGCTTCGTCGATCACGCTCTGCGGCACAGTGGGATTCATCGTGCGCGTGCTAGCCTGCCAAACCAAGATCGGATCGTTGTCCTTTCTGAAATGCTTGCGATACGCGTCAAACAGCGCACCGCGGCGCGCATATGGTGACGACGCGCACAACAGCATCGCTCCGGGGATCGTCGCCATGCCCGGCTTGATCGCCGTGAGGATCTCATAGTCTGGCTGGGCCGCATCGTCGGTCTGCCAGAACGCCAGCTCGTCACACAAGGCCACCGCGATTGTATAGCCGCGCGTCGAGCGATAAGAGGCCGTCTGTACTTCGATC
>JBEKLA010000362.1:0-3407 GCA_050010455.1 Binataceae bacterium (SeqCode)
TGAACATTGCAGACTGCTGGTGATCCGCCCCGCGCATCCCACATCCTCCTCACACCGCGATCGCCCACTACTCTACATGATAATCGAATGAGAAACGCTCGTTTTTCCGCATCCTGCTAGAACCATAAGCGGCTTGAAAGACTCCAATACCTCCCACAGGTCTAATCAAGTTGGTGCGATCGAAGATATTCAGCAGCGTGATCCGGTCTGTCACTTCGCCGACGTGCGGCACCGCGAAGCTTCTCTGCGCGCTGAGGTCAGCCTGGACTACGTGCGGCAGGGATTTCAAATCGGCAAAGCCTCCCCGCAGCCCACTGTTATAAAGGGCGTCAACGCTGAAAACGTATGGCTTCCAGCGATAAGTAAGGCCGCCCGAGGCGCCATAAAGCGGCTGATTATCGAGCACGATGTAATGCCGATTTATGTAGGCTAGCTCCGCCGGATCGAAGTTGAACTGCCCGCTCGCCACACCCTTCTGCATATTGCGGCCGATAGTACTGCTCGCATGCAGCACCATATCTCCGACATTGTATGTAATCGCGGTTTCCGTGCCCCAGATGTAACCGTGCTTGTAGTTGAAAGGCGCGAACATCGGCACCACTCCGAACTGCCCGGTATCGAGGTAATGCTTCGTATACTCATAATAAACATCTTCCGAGACGGTGATGCGTTGCGTTAGTTGATAAACGAGACCGGCATCGCACTCGTAATCGTCCTCCGTCTCCGGCGTGGCCGTGCCGGTTCCAGCAAAGCCGGTAGTCCCCCTGAACGCCGGCGGAGCGCCAGGCGAGATTCCCTGAAAAAATGGCACCTGCACATACCGACCGCACCCGCCATGAAGGGTAGTGCCGCGTCCTGCCAGATACGTCAGGTTGACTGTCGGATCGATCTGGTTATCGTAGGTAAAGCCGCTTAAGCGATCCCAGCGCACGCCCGCATTGGCGCGCAGTTTCTCGGTGATTTGCCAGGTGTCTTGCAGATAGATCCCGGATAGCAGATTGATCTTGTTGGCATTGTTTATTACTCGGACGGGCGTGAACGGAGGTTCCTGATTGCCAGCGGAATCGACTTTGAACACCAGCGAGCGGTCAGCCGCTTCGACCTCGTAGTCACCAAGATAAAAGCCTGTACCGAGCGTGTGGTTGCCAAGCTTGTAGGTGAGGTCACCTTGAAAACTGTTGTCGACATCGCTGTGGAAGACGGTTGACGCCACGCCTTGATACAGGAGTTCGCCCACGCCGTCCGGCTCGAAGCTCTGTGAGATATAGTGGGCCGAGTACGCAAGCTGATAAGCAAGTCCAGACGCAGGCGCTCCGTTCAGCGCAAGTATTCCGAGATAGTCCCGAAAGTTCAGATAAGAATTAATATCGGCCGATGGATAGTCATTCACCCCCGCCAGCTGGAACTGTGGTGTAAGATTGGCCCGGTTGGGTAGTTGGTTGTCACTGGCGGCTATCGAGGTGATGAGGCTCAGCCTGGTAGTGGGATTCAAGTCGTATGCAAAGAAACCAAATCCCTGACCCTGATTGGTGTGATCGTGAATCGCATCCGGGGCCGGCGTTGCGGAGCTGAACGCGGTGTTGCTTTGACTATATAGCGCGCTGACGTAGTAGCTGAATGTGCCGTCGCAGCCACCGTACTGGAGGCTCGGCTGAATCGTATCGCGCTGCCCGCCGTATATGCTGACACTGCCGCCGGGCTGCTCGCATCCGTCTTTGGTCACAATGTCGACCACTCCGCCGGTAGCGTAGCTGAAGCGCGACGGCAAAATGCCATCCAGAAGACTGAGCCGCTTGACGAACGTCGGATTTATCATGGAGATGAACGGCGGGTTGGTGTTGATGTCGAGCGGGACCATAACGCCGTTGATTTGGTACTGAAATTCAGGGCCTTCTTTGTTGCGTATGTGAATCTGCTGATTTTGATCGATCGCGACGCCGGGCATCTGCGCCAGTACGTCGGTAATAGTGGTGTTGTCGCCCCGCGGTAGGTTGGCAATGTCCTTTGCGGTGAGAGTGTATTTATTTGCGCCGGTAGTGGAGACGCTATTCTGTGCGCGAATCAAACTGCCCTGGACCGGGAGCGTCAACGCGGTCGCTGTCTCAAGCGTCATCGAGACTGGCTCTCCGGCGCTGCGCGGGAATACGACGATTTTGGTCGCGGGCTTGAATCCAGCCTTCACGGCTTCGAGCGAATAGACCCCCGGCTTAGCGAGAGCGATTTTGAACCGTCCCGCTTGGTCGCTGATCGCCTGGGCGATCGCGCTGCCATTTCCGTTGCGCAATTCAACGTTCACCTCGGCCACCGGCCGACCGAGTGCATCGGTGATGGTCCCGGATATTTGTTGAGTGCCGGCCAGACAGGGAGACACAAAGCCAAGAGCCAGCGAGAAGGCGAGCGTTAGCCAGCGCCATAGCGGCGTCGCAGGCTTCCCTGCACGTCGATTCGTCAGCGAGCTATAGCGGTGTGATCGCACGACCGGTGCATCGCGTTTGTAACGGCACTTATCTGACCACAGCGTACGCGCACGCTCGTGTGGTTCGGCGCCGTTAGCGGATTGGCGGAGCGTAGAGCAGGCCCCCCTTGCTCCATAGCGCGTTGACGCCACGCTCAAGCTTCAACCGTGAACCGGCGCCAAGATCGCGGTCGAAGATCTCCCCGTAGTTGCCGACCGCGGCGATTGCGCGGGCGGCCCAATCGTCGGACAGGCCAAGCGCGTGGCCGATGTGTCCATTCGTACCGAGCAACCGCTGGATATCCGGATCGGTGCTGGCGCGGCTCGCCGCCACATTGGCGCGCGTGACGCCGTGTTCTTCGGCCTGGATCAGCGCATTGATCGTCCAAGCGATCACTGCCGCCCATCGCGGATCGTCGGGGCGGAAGGCCGGCGTGATCGGATCTTCCGCGATGCGCTCGGGAAGAATCGCGAAGTTCTTCGCCAGCGTGCGAAACCTGATCCGGGTCGTCGCAAGCTGCGTGATGTCGGCGCTGTAAACCTGGCACTGGCCGGTGTAAAACGCGGCCTCCATCTCGCCCTGTTCCTCGAACGGATACGGCTGGTAGGCGACGTTCCTTTTCCGCATGAAGGTCTTCAGATTTTCCTCGGGGCCCGTCGAGCCCATGAAGCATATCTTCTTGCCGGCAAGATCGGCGGCGCTCGTGATACCTGAGCTTTTCCGCACCATGAAGCCCTCCGCGTCGAAGAAGACGATCGGCCCGAATCCGAATCCAGCGAAGCTTCCCGTGATACCAGGGGTCGCGAGAGCGAGCAGGTCGACCTGTGCCGCGCGAAGACCGGCGGCGCTTTCGTCGTCATCGTTGAAAGTGACGAACTTGACCTTATCCGCACTGCCCACAACCGCGGCGGCAATCGCGCGGCACAGGTCGGCTTCAAAGGCGGCGAGGTT
>JBEKLA010000363.1:0-3388 GCA_050010455.1 Binataceae bacterium (SeqCode)
ACTTCATGCGCAAGTCGCTGAGGTCGGATTCGATGTAAATGGTTCCCGCAAAATCTCCTCTCCGTTCCAGCCTCCGCATGGCTGCGGTAAAGGTGCCGGGCGTTGACCGTCCTGCTGCCGATTTCGGACACTGGCGCACTGCGGGTTGGCGTAGGTATTCCGCGAAGAGATTGCCTGCCGGCGCATAAAGGCATGCGGTAACGATGGGCGACTCCGTTCGCAATGCTTCCAGCATCTCTCGGGCCGCGGGTTTGTCGTCGAACACCAGGGCGGCCGTGGAGTTTTCGCCAACCACATCGGCAAGCGTGGCCAGATGGCTTTGCATCTGCATATGAGCGCTGACCAGATCGTAGGCCAGAAAGCTGGCCATGAGGATCGCGGATGCGATGCCGCTGGTGACCAGAGCGATCCATGTCATTTTATGCGCGAAGCTGCTGCCGTCCCGGATGCTCATCTCAACCCTCCCCGCCCGAGCGCACAATGGTGGCCAGGTTGAGAACACGCGAGCTGATTTTTACGCCGGAGCGCTGCGCCAATTGCAGGTTGACAACGATTTCAATGTGGTCCTCGTCCTTGACCAGGCCGATCATGCCGCCGCGCCGCGGAAAGGAATCGGTTTCCCCCAGCGTGAGCACCGGACGGCCGCTGACCTTTGCCAGTGTTTTACGAATGTCTTCCGGAGAGGCATCGCCAAAATAGATAACTTCGCATTTCTCGAGCAACTCATCGCCGGGAGAGAGAACCACGTGCAGAGTGCGAGCATCGCTCCTGCGGCCGTCGAGCGATTTGAGCAGCGTCTCGCCGGTGGCTTGACTGCCCACGTAGCCGATCAGCAGATCATTGCCCGGGGTCGGCCAATCGACAAACTTGATGAGGCTGTAGAGATAGGCCACTCGAACCGCGCGCTCGTCGCGCTCCTGGGTTGGCGCAGGTGGGAGCGCAAGCGCCGCCAAAGCAGCCAGGAGCACCAAAGTTCTCCACCTGAGTGTTCGAGCGACGCTCATCGACTGCCCCGTTCGCCGTTAACCGGGATACGGTAGGTCACCTTGAAGCGCCAGGTCAGGCCGTCCTGCTGGATCTGGTCCTCGGGATCGGTTGGGCCCATAGGGGAGAACCAGCGGCGGTTGGTCGCGTTGTACATGCTGGAAGAAAAGACCCAGCCGCCCCACAGTGGGTTTGTATTGACGGTCACGTTCGGCAGAATGTAAGAGGGCACGCGCGTTCCGCGATAGTCGGTCATAGGGCCCACATACATTACCTCGACCGATGCAAAGGCGTGCCGCGACAGCGGCAATCTTCCGTTCAACTTGGCCTGGGTCACAGGAGCGTTCACGGGGCGCGTATAGACCCCGGTATCGGATGTCGCGGTAAGGGTGTAACTGGCTCGCGCGCCCAGACCGGGAGAGCGCTCCGCCGCGACTTCAAATTCCAGACCCTTGGCGTCAACCTGTCCGTCGTTCACCTCGCAAACAAACCCGGGGGTCTTGGCCGGAACTTCGGTGATCAGATTGTGGAGTTCGTTGTAGAAGCCGTCGGCTGTGACAAACAACCACGGGCGAAGGTTCTGCTCCAGGATGAGTTCGTTGCTGAGAATCCCCTCCGGAAGCAGCTTGACCGGCGGGGGAAGAACATTGATGGGGTCACTATAGAACTGCGCTGCGGCGCTGGGGGCTTGAAAGGCCTTACCTAGGATGTACTTCACCGCGGTGTGCGTACCGGGCGTGTAGACCAGAGCGAAGCGAGGGTTTACGGCGCCGCCGAAGGTGCTGTACTCATCAAAGCGGCCACCGGCATGAAGGATAAGATTGGGAGTAAAGTTGAATTCCGCGTCACCGTAAATGGCGGCAAACCAGGGCGAGTTATCCGTGCGCGAAATATCCCCCATTCCAACGATGATGTTCCGCAAGAGCACACGAAGGCTGTACTGGTAGTCGGCTCCCGCAGTGATCCTGAATGTGCCGAATTCGTGGGTCACGTTGGCTTCCGCTCCGGCCGAATCGGAACGCGCCTTGGTACGCCCGATTATCGTTCCGGGCATCGGGGGATATCGAAGGGCGCCGCTGCCGACGGCATCGAAATTGTCATAGAAAAGGCGAATGTCGATGCCAGTTCCCGACCACGCTGTTTTGTGCCAACTGGCGTCGACAAATGCGCGTGTGCCTTCCACCCAATCGGCGGGATTGTTGAACAAGGTGCCCGAAGTCGCGGTGGGAAACCTCTTCATGGTGTCGGAGAATGCGCCCTGCAGTCGAAAGCTGCCGCTGCGGAGATCAGCGAAGACCGTGTCAAAGCGGTTACCGTCCATATTTTCCGCGTAACCGTTGTTGGTGAGCGGCGAGTCAAACTGCGGAAAGAAGAGAGATGATTGGCCGGGATCCTTATGGTAAGTCCCGGAAAGCAGGGCGGAGCGATTGCCTTTGTCGGTGGCCACAGTGACGCGGCTTGCCCGGGACAGAAATGAGCCGGTCTCGTCCGCGGTCTCAATCGCCGTCTCCGAGCCAACGCTGCGGGTGATGACGTTGATCACTGCGAACATGGCGTTGGTGCCGAAGAGCGAAGAGCCAGGCCCGCGCACAACCTCAATGTGGTCGACCAGGTCGAGATCGATGGAAAGGCCGGTCCCGATGGCCGCGCCGCTGTAGATGTTGTCGTTCAGGCGGTGACCGTTCACCAGCAGCAGCACGCGCGAATTGTAATCGCCGGGACGCATGAACCCGCGCACGCCCAGAAACAGATTATTGCGATCGTACGATGTATAGAAGCTGCGCAGACTACTCAAGGCTTCCCCTAGCGTTCGCCATCCGTTGCGGCGGATGTCAGAGGCAGTTATGATGCTGACCGAGGAGGGCGCCCGGCGGGCGTCCTCAAAATGGCGCGAGGCGCTGAAGACCTTCACGCGCGACAAATCTTCCAGGTTCATCGACATCAGGTCTTGATCGACTTGCGACTGCGAATACGCGAAGGCCACAAAAACTTGAAGCCCGATCGCCACTGCCATGCGCAGAGGTCCGGCACTTAATGAGCGTCTCATCATGGAACGGATATCGGCGGGGACAATATCGCCCGTTAATCGCGCCATGGGCAATGTACGCCTTCGAAGCACATGTGTGATGGAGAGCACATCGAACGCTGGCGTCCATGGCTCGAATGTAACGTTTAATGACGTGGTTTACAGATTGTTTCGGGACTCGCTGCCATGAAGCTCGCGTCCGAAAGCGATCACCAATCGAATCGCGACCGGCCATAGCAAAAGAATTAGGAGGTCAGGCGAAATACATAATGATAGGCCGGCCGCCGATCTTGAAGTGCCCAGTCTTTTTGTACCATGCGGAGTGTTAGTCTTCGACGGCTTTTGATGGGCCCAGTCTTTTTGTACCAGCTGTAAAGT
>JBEKLA010000364.1:0-3385 GCA_050010455.1 Binataceae bacterium (SeqCode)
CGGTAAAGATCAGCAATACCTGCACCGTCTTCGCGGAATCGGAGGTGCTGTCGTGGCTTGGACGCGGCAAGAAGATCGAGGACATCCTGATGGGGATGCATCAGTCGATCGCGACCCGTTCGATGGCCTTGCTGCGGCGGGTTGGAATCGAGAACGAGGTCACTTTCACCGGCGGCGTCGCGCGAAATCGCGCGATGGTGCAAGTGCTCAACGGGATGCTCGGTCTTGAGTTGAACGTGAGCGAGGAATCGCACTTTATGGGCGCGCTCGGCGCGGCACTTTTCGCCCTCGATCGCGTCCTGGCCAGCCGCGTCGCCCATGTGGCGGCCTCTGGCGACGCCATCGGAGCAAAGGAGACAGCGTCATGAGCTTCACCGCCGGTATCGACGTAGGGTCCACGTACACCAAGGCCGCTATCGTATCGAACGACGGTGAGATCGCGGGCAAGGCGATCGTTAACACGGGCTTCCGGCCGGCTGAGGCGGCTGAACGAGCCTACCAGCAGGCCCTGGCGCAAGCCGGCCGCGTAGAAGCGGACGTCGCTTACATCGTCAGCACCGGTTACGGCCGCTATCAGGTGCCGTTCCGCGATACGCAGGTCACCGATCTGACCGCGCAAGCGCGGGGCGCGTGTTTTTTCTTTCCCAACACGCGGACCGTGCTCGATGTCGGTGGTCAGACCATGAAGGCGCTGCGAGTGGACGATCAGCACAAGGTCAAATCCTTCCGGCTCAACGACAAGTGCGCCGCCGGGACCGGAGCTTTTCTCGAGAAGGCGGCGCGCTACCTCGGCTACAATATCGAAGAAATCGGGCCACTCGCCGCGACCTCCAAACAACCTGTGCCGATCTCAGGCGTATGCGCCGTATTCGCGGAATCTGAAGTCATCAACCACGTCTCGTCGGGCGCCACCCCGGCTGACATCATGCACGGCGCGATCGTCTCGCTGGTCGATCGATCGGTGCAGCTGATGAAGCGCGCGCAAATGGAGCCCGAGTTCACGCTCGTCGGCGGCATCCTGCGTTTCGATACGATGGCCCGCGTGGTGCGCGAGCGCCTCAAGTCTGCCGTCAACGTTCCGCCCGGAGACCTGGTTCAGTACATCGCCGCCTTTGGCGCCGCGATGCTGGCGCATCGCCGGCTCGAGAAGCTTGGCGCCGAGGCCCGCGCGCCCCAGCCTGCGGCCGCTCCGTCCTCGGATACGCAGCGTCGAGCCGTTGGATAATGCGTACGCAGCCATTTGGCTGATTGATGTTCATTAGCTGATAACGTTAAGTAGTATGCATCCAATACACTTCGCTGCCGATCCCTCCTCTTATCAGCACTGGCAGCTCGAGGTTCGCGATCAGGTCGCCACCCTCGGGATGAAGGTGCGCGAAGATCGCACGCTCGATGACGGTTACACGCTCAAGCTGAATTCTTACGACCTCGGCGTTGATATCGAGCTTGCCGACGCCGTGCAAAGACTGCGCTTCTCGCATCCCGAGGTGCGCGTGTTGGTTGTCACCTCGATGCGCGAGCGGGTTTTTTGCGCCGGCGCCAACATTATGATGCTGGGCCGCAGCTCGCATCCCTTCAAAGTCAATTTCTGCAAGTTCACGAACGAGACGCGCCTCGCGCTCGAAGAGATGAGCGCACAGTCGGGTATCGCAACGCTGTGCGCGCTCAATGGCGCCGCTTCCGGAGGCGGTTACGAACTGGCGCTCGCTTGCGACAAGATCATCCTGGTCGACGACGGCAGTTCGGCCGTCTCGCTGCCCGAGATTCCCTTGCTGGGCGTGCTGCCGGGAACTGGCGGCCTGACACGCGTGACCGATAAGCGCAAAGTGCGCCGCGATCTGGCCGACTTCTTCGCCACCACGGCTGAAGGCGTGCGCGGCGCGCGCGCTGTCGAATGGAAGCTGGTCGACGAGGTGGCGCCGCGCGCGCGCTTTGAGCATCGCGTCGCGGAGCTCGCGCGCGAGCTTGTTGCCCGCGCCGACACGTCGAAGGCGGCGCCGGGAATCGAGCTCAAGCCGTTGGATAGAGACGAGTCGCCGGACCGCGTCGAGTACCGCCACGTGCGCGTGGAGATCGATCGCTCGCGCAAGGTCGCGACTGTGACGGTGAAGGCGCCGGATACGCCGCAGCCGCAAGACCCGCGCGGTTTCGTCCAAGCGGGTTGTTTGGCGTGGGCGCTCGCGGCGTGGCGCGAGCTTGACGACGCAATTCTTCACCTTCGCTTCAACGAACCGACTATCGGAGTCATCCTGCTCAGGACCGAAGGCGATCCCCAGGCTGTGATAGCCGCCGATCGCGCCGTCGCGGCGAATCGCGATCACTGGCTGGTGCGCGAGATTCTGCTCCATCAAAAACGCGTGCTGAAGCGCCTCGATCTCACCGCACGAAGTCTCTTCGCCGTTATCGAGCCCGGTTCAGCCTTCGTCGGTTCGCTGTTCGAACTCGCGCTGGCGGCCGATCGGTCCTACATGCTGAATTCCGCGGACGCGCCGTGTGCGATTCAGCTTTCGGAGCATAATCGCGGACTGATGCCAACCGCCTCGGGACTCTCACGTTTGGAAGTGCGTTTTTTCGGCGACCCCGACGGGCTGGCGCGCGTGCTCGCACATCAGGATGGGTTCGATGCCGGGCAGGCGCTCGCGGCCGGATTGATCACCTTCGCGCCGGACGAGATCGACTGGGAGGACGAGTTGCGATTGGCGGTCGAGGAGCGCGCCGCGATGAGTCCCGACGCGCTTACCGCGATGGAAGCGAATCTGCGCTTCGTCGGTCCGGAAACCATGGAGACCAAAATCTTTGGCCGGCTGTCGGCATGGCAGAATTGGATTTTTACCCGGCGCAACGCGACCGGCGAGAAGGGCGCGCTTACGGTTTACGGAAAGACCGGCGCGCGTCCCGAATTCGACTTCGCGAGGACATAAATGAGCACCGTAAATTTGGACGAAAAAATTCCCAACAACGTCGACCTGTCCTCCGACAAGCGGCTGCAGCGGGCGCTCGAACAATGGCAGCCCGAGTTCTTATCCTGGTGGCGGAAAGTCGGCCCGATCGGTTTTCAGGCCTCCGACGTGTATCTGCGCACGGCGGTATCGGTAGAACCCGGCGGCTGGGCGCATTTCGGCCACGTGCGGATGCCCGACTACCGATGGGGAATTTTTCTCGAACCGATCGTTGCCGACCAAAGGATTGGTTTCGGCGATAACCTGGGCGAACCGGTATGGCAGGACGTTCCGGGCGAGCATCGCAACGCGCTGCGCCGGCTGATCGTCACCCAGGGCGATACCGAGCCGGCCTCGGTCGAGCAGCAGCGCCGGCTGGGACGCTCGTGCCCATCGCTCTACGACCTGCGCAATCTGTTCCAGGTCAACGTCGAGGAGGGGCGTCA
>JBEKLA010000365.1:0-3359 GCA_050010455.1 Binataceae bacterium (SeqCode)
CAAGCTCGACCAAGCCACTATCGATGCGCTCAAGACCCCGGTTTCCGGTCAGATCGAAATGGCGCCGCTTCACATCTACACCTACGCTGATACCAAAGCGTTTTACGGCGCGCAGGGTCGTCTCAAGAAGCTCGTCGATGTGGGAGCGCTGAACGCGGGGCTGGGATGGAGCCACAAGTTCGTGGACGAATTCGTATGGCCCAACATCCTGCAGCCGCTGGCGGAAAACTTGCCTCAATCGATCGCGCTCGTAGCCGGCGACGTCGGCGTTGCGGTCTGCCAGGCGATGCTCGCCGGAGTGGACGAGGGACTCGGCGTATGCCTGACGGCGTTCGTGCCCGAGCCGCTGAAGAAGGTGCTGAACGTGCCCGATCATTGGGTGCCGATGTGGTGTCTGCTGGTCGGCTATCCGGCCGAGAGCTGGGAGGCCGGTGGCCAGCGTCCTCGTCCGCCGATGGAGGAAATCTATTTCGAGGGGAAATTCGGCACGCCGTTCAAACCGGACCCGAAGGTTACCGAAGAACTCAAGGCGAAGAAGTTGCTGACGGCTCCGGCTCCTCTTCCGTGGCGCAAGGAAGAGGTCAGAGCTCTCGCGCAGATGTTCGGCTTGCCTGAATGATTACGAGGGGCGGCCGGATCGCGCGGCCGCCCCTTGATTTTTTGGATTTGGAGATTCGGTCGCTTATGGGCGAACCAAGCACTTCTTTCGAGAGCTACCCATCGGTACAAACCTGGTACCAGGGTCTGCGCGAGCAATCAGGCGTGGACCCGGCTGGCGATCCGTCGCGGCTCAAGCTGCTCGAAGAGTTTTGCCGCTTCGCCGAACTCGATCCCGATGAAATCATCAAGGCGTGCCTGCTCGAGAAGGAAGGACGCGAGACCAAGATCAGTATCAAGGGCCGCAAGCGGATGGCCCAGATGGTGGCGGATTTCCAGGCTGCTGGCGAGGGCTTGACTTCGCGCCAGCGCGCCAATCGAGGCAATACTATCCGCAGCTTCTTGATTCACAACGGTATCCTGCTCCAGGCCGGAATGCAGCTATAGTCCGCGACTGGCTTGTGAAGCCGCTGCGGCTTAAGGAAGCCATCGCCGAGCGTTGACATTCGCCCCACGCGAGCGAGTCTAGTCGTTGCGGCTCACTGAACGATTCCGGAGCCGCCGCCTTCTCCGCGCGGTCCCAGTTTTCTTTCCTCAATCTTGAAAGTCAGGATGTCGAACAGGCAATCGATCCGTTCGTTGCGCGCTTCGAGCAGGGTCTGCCTTTCGAGCGTGCTGAAGTCGAGATGGAAACAGAGAAAGTTGATCAGGTTACCGTCGCGCAATCCGCGCCGATCGACCAATTCCCGCCACGCTTCCCAAGCCGGCCTTCCCAGATACGCCGTGAGCAGGTCGCGCAGATGTACTATGGCTGCGTCGTCGAGTTCGAGCGCCGCAGGCTCAGGCGCAAAGGCACGAACCTCAGCCTGCCGATAGCATCGCTCACGGTTCTCGCGAAGCACGCGGAATTCACAGAGCCCATTCAGGATCAGATTCGACCGTCCGTCGGGAAGGCCCGCCAGCCGCTCGATTTTTCCCGCGCATCCGACGCCGAAAATTTCAGGATTGCCATAGTAGTCGCTCTGCCAATCGCCTTTGAGCAGGGTCATCCCGATGATGCCGTTGCCTTCGCGCGCGTCGGCAACCATTTCCCGATAGCGTGGCTCGAAAATATGTAACGGAACCTCAACCCCTGGAAAGAGCACCAGGTTGGGGAGCGGAAATAGCGGGATGATTTCGGGCAGATCGGCCACCGTTCGCCAAGTCCACACCGGCCCGGCCACCAGGCGGCCGGGCCGGTCGGCATTTTGAAACTGCTACTACCGCTCAATCGAGCGGCTTCAGATGCTGCTTCTACTTCACTTCAAGTTCGATGCGACGAAATCCCAGTTGACCAGATTCCAGAACGCCTCGACGTAGCTGGCCCGGGCGTTGCGGTAATCGATGTAATACGCGTGCTCCCAGACGTCGCAGGTCATCAACGTCGGCTTGTCATTCACAATCGGCGTGTCGGCATTCGAGGTCTTTTCGATCGCGAGCGCGCCATCGGGATTCTTTACCAGCCAGGCCCATCCGCTGCCGAATTGAGTGACCGCGGCGTCGCTGAACTGCTTCTTGAAATCCTGGAACGTGCCGAACGCTTTACGAATCTTATCGGCCAGCGCGCCCGACGGCTCGCCGCCGCCTTTGGGCTTCAGGCAGTTCCAATAGAAGCTGTGATTCCAGTGCTGGGCGGCGTTGTTGAAAATCGCGCCGGGACCAGCGGTCTTGATAATCTGTTCGAGCGGCATGTCGGCGAACTTGCCGCCGGCAACAAGCTCATTGAGCTTGTTCACGTAGGCCGCGTGATGTTTTCCATGATGGTACTCGAGGGTCTCGGCCGAGATATACGGCGCCAGCGCGTCCTTCGGGTACGGCAGTGACGGGAGAGTAAAAGCCATTGGTCTAGCTCCTTGGGGTTGTTTGGATCGACGCGGCTTGGCACAACCGTCACCAGCTCAGGTTGCGCTAGCCGCGCGAATCGGAGTTGTCCGCTTCGCTTACGACATCGTTATCGAATCGCCTACTGACGGGACAGCAGCCGCTGAACCTTGTCTGGTTCGGCCCCGCGATTCGGCCAATTGCGGGGAGCGCAAGCGCTGCGGCTGCCCCTTCGTTTCCACGATATTGGCCACATGATGGCCCGTCAAGTTTTCTGCTAGCGGGCCGAGACCACCTCAAAGGCGGCGCCAGACTTATGCTTTGCCCCAGTACTCCCAATCCCTGGCAAAGTCCTGCAGGGTTACCACCCGGCGCAAGCTGAGATCGGGATTCAGCAAATCGTAGATGTGATCGTCTTTGCCGCGCATGCTGAAGTAAGCGACGACGCCGTCGTCGCCTGCGCCCTCGATATGGACCTCGTTTTCGGCCCCGACGGTAAAAGTGCCCGCCGGCCTTATCGTCTCGACCATGCCACTCGCGGTTTGTTCCTTGACGTAGAGAGAACCTTCGAGCACCAGCGACGTGGTTGGAGCTATGTGGCGATGGAAAACACATAGGCACCCCGGATCAAATTTGAGCAGCATCTCGGCCGTTTGCAACGCGGGGTCAACGTTCAGAATCCTGTAGTAACAGCCTTCGGTAATGAAGTCTTTCCATTTGATATTGCTGGTATCGAAGCGAAACTTGTCACGACTGGATTGCGATTGCCCGGCGCTCACCCTGTTTCCTCCCAATGGACTATCCCGGTGATATCAGGCTTGTGCCAAGGTTGCGAGTGTCGGCGTGCGCTAGCCAATTCCCGTAGCGCGCCGTGCGCGGCGGCAAAATACGCGCGCTCTTTT
>JBEKLA010000366.1:0-3333 GCA_050010455.1 Binataceae bacterium (SeqCode)
CCCACCAAGCGCGTTTCTGTAGAAATCCAAAGGATGCCACGTTAGTTCGCCTCACACCGCAGCTGAGCGATCTGTTTGCAATCGAGGTTCATGGTATCGACCCGCTGGACCGAGACGATGCGCCCACGGCGTGAAGCAGGTTGCAGGACGAGATGAGAAGATCTGCCTTGCTCTGGATGATCGTGTATCGCGCGGACATTACGTCCTTCTCGGCCGAGATAAGGTCGGTGATCGTCGCGAGACCGTACCGATGGCTTTCGAAGTTGGCTGCGTACGACTCTTCTGACGCATCTAGCAAGGCCTGGGCAGCATCGCGTTTCTTTTTCGCGGAGAGGAAATCATAATAGGCGGTCCAGGTTGCGGCGATGACGTTAAGTTGAAGCGACCTGAGCTCCGAGAGGGCCGCGCCCTTCTCCGCGGTCGCCTTTCGCACGGCGTAGTATCGATCGAATCCGGTGAAGAGATCCCACCGCATTGTTAACCCTGCGCCATAAAATGGCTGGTTAAGATTCTGACTGTGCCCGCCGTTGACCGTGTAGTTCCAGATTACCTGTCCATAATTCCCGCCCACGCTGACTTCGGGGTAATAATCCGCCCTCTCGCGCGCGACGGCGGCGTCACCGGCCCGCACTGCAGCGATTTGGGCGGCCAGATCGGGGCGCCGCCTGATCGCTTCGGCAATGAGCGCCTCAACATCGTCACTCAGATTTTTGGGCAGCCGGTCCAACTGACCGGCGTCGACGTTGAGGTTGGTGTCAGCGGGCACGCCGACGGTTTGACGCAGGCCCGCTTCGGCATCATGCACCTGCGAATTTGCATTCTCGAGGTCGTAAACCGCCCGTGCCTGGACCTGCTTGGCCAGCAGCACTTGCGGCTTGGTTGCGAGGCCGACCTTGTGACGCTGCTCGACGGAAGCCAAGGCGATATTCGCGAGCTTGAGGTTGGATTCCGCAGCACTCACATCGGCAATCGCCGCCGCAAGAACATAGAAAGATCTTTCTACATTGAAGACGACGTCCTGGGTCGCCTGGTTGAAGTTAAAGTTCGCGGCGATTAGTTCTTCACGGGCCTTTTCTTCATCTGCGCGAGTGCGGCCGAAGTCGAGTAAGTCGTAGCTGACTTTAAATTGAGGCGCGAAGGCGTTATTGCGGATATTCAGAGTTTGCCCGGGAAACTCGAGCGGCAGCTTGAGGTAGCCGCCCTCGGCCTCTGCTTGGGCCATGGGGTAATTGTTGGCCTGCGACCGGCCGAGTTGGCCTTCATCTTCGAGAGCCACATACCAGGCGTGACGGGTTTGGGGACTCAGCCTTAAAGCAAGGTCCACGAGCGAAGGGAGGTCGTAGGCGCGTTTGCCCGATGTTTGAAGCGTGCCTTTTTCCTCAAAGCCCCGAAGTTGCTCGACTGTGAAAGAACGATTCAAGGCCTCGGTGGAGGGGGGCGGCGTCCAGACGTTCTCCGCTTTCTCGGAGGGCGCCAGTTCCGAGTCGGGATTGAGGTGAATTGAACCGCAACCCATCGAGGGCACAAGCGCTAGCGCCAGGAGCAACGGTACAAGCGGCCACGCGAATGCGCGCGCTGCAGTCCCCGAAATGCTGTCAGCCGGTTTGCTCAGAGAGCCGCTTTTCCGACGACAGCCCTGATTCCCATGACTCCCGAACTCCCCCACGCTCTTCGCCCAAACGCACAACCCAATCTTGCGATCAGGTCTGTGGGCGCAAGCGATGACCTTTCGCAAGATCAGCTGTGACCCAGGTCTCAAGACGTCGTCAGTTGTTTCTGTCTTTATGACGCGTAGCATGGCAGCCCTCGGTAACAACGGCGTCCCTGGCAGCGCGATCGTAACTCAGAGCGCAAGCCAAACCTCGCGATGAAGTCGACCGCTTTATGTGCCAGATTCATGCCTGTTCCGGATTTTGCAAAACAGTACTCAAATATCCGCTCTTGATGAGCTTCATGACACTCGATCCCCGTCGGGTCCTGGCTCGGATCGCCTCATGCTGTTTCCGATCGCACCACTCAAGCGCTTATGCAATTTGATGGCTTGCAAAGCTGTCGCTCTTGTCAGCCATTCGCAGAAATTTTTGTAAGACGCTCCCTCCCTAAAATAGCCGACCAGAGCTTCGGAACTCGTTGCGGCACGCTTCGCTAAACGCCCGCAGGGGAGCCACCGCGTCGCTTTTCACCAACCCTTCTAGCTCGTGGAACGTTTTTTTCGGCCCGCGGTACGTTTCTAGGATAGTGTGTGCAACACTTTCCGCAATTTCGACGATCTTCGGCGACGATAGAACCTGCATCCTGCTGATCAGGGCATACAGTTTGACGAACTTGACGAATTCCGCTTTCTCATGTTCGAGGGCATCTGCGTACAACTGCGCCGCTTCCTCAATAAAGTCCGCATACAACTCCTCCCGCGTGCTCCTATGATGCGCCAACTGCTCCGCTCGGGCCTGAGCTTTCTGGCTCAGCCATGACGACGCCAACATCATCAACCCGCCGATCGCTGATCCAGCGAGCGCGGCAAACGCGGAAAAGTATTCTGAGTTCATAGTCGGACGCCGCCATCGGCCGTCTGAAAGTTAATCCGTTCTCGCAAGGTTGCCACTACGATCTCTTGGCGACCTATTTTCATTTTCGTACTGCCAACCGGACCTTCAGGCAATTTCTCGACGGCGAGGCAGAGCATCGGCTCGATGAAACAAGCTAATGTGTTCTGCCTTTTACTTCGGCAGTCATCTGTCTTGAAAGAGCACATCTTCCAGTCGTGACAGCAGCTCCGCTCGTGTTTCCTCTTGTTCAATCCGAGGGTTTTCTCTCACCACTTGACGGCAGGAAGGCTCGCCGCTTCGCGAACGCCGAGCATGGACGAGTCAGTTCCCTTCCAAATGGACTGAATCAGAAGGTATGAGTTAAATTTCATTTCCTCCAGCGCATGCCCGGAAATTCAGAATAGATGGCGAAACAGCCGCCGCAACTGTTCCTCTGGCATTGTCTTCGCGAACCTCGGTTCTCGTTCAGGATAACCTTGGTACACACACGCGCTACTTTTCTTGGATGGAGTTGATGTGGCGAATGACTCCGCAGATCCTGCAGCGTATCGCGGTCTCACGGGGATTGCCCGGATTGCTCTGGCGTTTTAAGCGCTCTCCCCATACCGGCATATCAGTGCTGCCGTGGCCTTTGATCGAATCGCGCCCGTCGATCGCCCGCTCGACCCTTAGCAGCCCGTGGTGAAAGTGGTCGCGGCTGAGAAGTTGCCGATGGTAATGATCGGTGACGGAGACCAGCGCACCGCCGCGATGAGTGGACGCCATGCGGAAATCGTGACCAGCCAGC
>JBEKLA010000367.1:0-3317 GCA_050010455.1 Binataceae bacterium (SeqCode)
GCACGTGAATCCTTTGGCGAACGTGGGCTTGCCGACGGCGTCGAGAATCAGGTCGACGCCGCGACCTTCGGTGAGCCGCATCGCCTCCTGCGCGAAGTCGCACGCCTCGTAATTGATAACCTCGTCGGCGCCGAACTTTCGGACCAGATCGATTTTCTCATTGCTCGAAACCGTACCGATAACGCGCGCGCCCGCCGCTTTCGCGATCTGCACCGCGGCGAGGCCGACGCCGCCCGCCGCCGAATGAACGATCACGGTCTGGCCGGCAGCTATCTGATGGCAACTATGCAGCAGATGCCACGCGGTCAGCGCCGCGATCGGAAAGGACGCGGCCTGCTCGAAGCTCATCGAATCAGGAATCACGATCGCGCGTGACTGGCGGATTCGCGTGTACTCGGCGAAAGCGCCCATCCCGATATACATCACGCGCATGCCTGGCTTGAGGCCCTGGACGTCGGGTGCGACGGCTTCGATCACGCCCGCCGCTTCCATTCCGGGGATGTCCGGAAACACGGGCTTCACGATGTACCGGCCGCGGATGAAGAAGGTGTCGCCGAAGTTCAGCGCGATCACATGATTCCTGACCAGGATCGTGCCGGGACGAAGCTCGGGAGTGGGGATGTCCCGCAGTTGCATCACCTCGGGACCACCGAGCCGGTCGAACTGGATCGCTTTCATCGAATCGCCGCTGCGAAGTTCGCGATCTGGGCGTGCGCGGATGTCCTAGCCCTCGGGCTGCGCCTTGCGCGCGAAGCCGAACAGATGGCGCGCGACGTTGCGCATCTGGATTTCTTCCGCGCCCTCGGTGATGCGATAGCGGCGATGGTGCCGGTAGATATGCTCGAACGGCTTGTACCGCGAGTAGCCGATTCCGCCATGCACCTGCATCGCGCGGTCCGCCGCCTCCCACACCAGCCGGTTTGCGCGATAGTTGCACATCGAGACCTTGTCCGAGAGCTTCTCCGCCACCTCGGGCTTCGACATCCGATCCATCTCCCACGCGGTCTTATGGATCAGCGTTCGCAGCATCGCGGCCTCGGTCTGCAACTCGACCAGCGGCCATTGAATCGCCTGATTCGACGCCAGCGGCTTGCCGCCCGGCTTGCGTTCCTTCGCGTACTTCACGCTTTCATTGATGCAGAACTGCGCCGCGCCGAGTGACGACGCCGCCTGCCGGATACGGTTCTCGTGCACGAAATGCAGCGCTACCGCGAGCCCGTTCTCAGGATCGCCCAGGACCTCAGCGGCCGGAATCCAAACGTCGGTCAGCGAGATGCGTCCGTGGTCGGTCGGCATGTTGAACGTCCACAGGTACTGCTCGATCTTGAAGCCGGAGCTGTTGGTCGGAACGATGAAGCATCCGATACCTTTCGAGGTTCCCGGATTGCCGCTTGAGCGCGCGAAGATGAAGTCGTGCGTGGCCTGATGGACGCCGCTGTTCCAGGTCTTGCCGCCGTTGATCCGCCATCCGTCGCCCTCGCGCACCGCGCGCGTCTCCATCCAAGTAGCGTCGGAGCCGTGGCCGGGTTCGGTCAGGCCGAACACGACGTTGATCGAGCCGTCGAGGATGCCGGGGATAAATCGTTTCTTCTGCTCGGGCGTGCCGAAATCGCGGAACATCAGCACCGTCGGAAGATTACCTACGATCGAGCTTTCGTTCTGTAAATCGTTGTGCAGGCCGAGGCCTTTGGCCGCCAGATGCTCGCGGATAATCGCCATCGCGAGGTTGGAGCCGTCCTTGCCGCCGTATTCCTTGGGCAGCGCGAAACGATAATGGCCCGCGCGGTCGGCGCGCCGGCGCATCTCGGCCAGCAGATCCTCCCAGTCGCGGCGCGGCAGGCCGCCGTTCTCGAAATCGGTGCGCGCCCATTCGCGGCGATGGTCGAAAAAACGAATGTTGTCGTTCTCGCGTTCCAGCGGCTTGATTTCCTTCTCGATAAAGGCGTCCAGTTCCGCGAGATAGGCCGTGATTTCAGCCGGAATGGTAAAGTCCATCGCGCTTGCTCCTTCTCTGGCGACTCGATAATCGAGCCGTCTACCAGAGTCCGGCCCCGAACGAAAGCGGAAAAAGCGCGCAGGTAATGTCCTATTAGGACAGTACCTGCGCCCGAGCGGTCTATCTTTTCAGGTCGTTCCGTCTCAGCGACGCGTACCGACGCCGTGCAGCTTGACCTTCAGTGAGGTGCCGGTGACCGTGACTCGGAACGCCTCGTTCTTGGTCCCCGCGCGCTGCGGCCGGAAGCTCAACATGTAGTTGCAGGACTGGCCGGCGTTCAGCGTCGACGAGCACGTGGTACTGACTACCTTGTAGTCGCCGCCGGTAGCGAAGCCCTTAATTTTGATCTGCTTTCCGGTTCCATTGCTCAGCGTAACGGTACTGGCAGGAGAAGCCTGACCAACGGTTACCGTTCCGAAATCCACCGTCGGTGGCAGTAGCGTGATTTCCCCGCTAGGCGTGGGCGTAGCAGTCGGCGTGGCCGCCCCAGGCAGCAGTACCGTCAGCGCGCTGCGTCTCGCGACGTTCATGGTTGCTGTATCGGCGGGAGCGGCGAAGCTGTTGGTCAGCGGATCGTAAAGCTCGGTCGAAGCCAGGACGCTGCCGTCTCCGCCTAAGCCGCCTGTTATCAACACCTCTCCCGATGGCAACAGCGTCGCGGTCGCCAAATAGCGAGCCTCATTCATCGTCGCGGTATCGGCAGCCGGGGCAAAGGTGTTGGTGGTGGGGTCGTAAAGTTCGGTCGAAGCCAGGACGACGCTGTTGTCGCCGAGGCCGCCTGCGATTAGCACTTGGCCGGAAAGCAACAGCGTCGCGGTCGCGTTCTCACGACTGACATTCATGGCCGCTGCGTTCGCCGCCGCAGCAAAGCTGTTCGTGACTGGATCGTATAGCTCGGTCGAAGCTAGGCGAATGTCGCCACTGCCGCCACAGCAGCCGCCTGCGATTAGCACCTCTCCGGATGGCAACAACGTCGCAGTTGCATCGTAGCGAGCCGCGTTCATGGTCGCGGTATCCGCGGGTGCAGCAAAAGTGTTACTCGTGGGGTCGTAGAGTTCAGTGGAGGTCATGAAAGTGACTATGCCGACTCCGCCTGCGATTAGCACCTTTCCCGTGGGTAATAGTGTCGCCGTATCAGCGAAGCGGGCGAAGTTCATGGTCGCGGTGTATGCGGGGGCGGCAAAACTGTTGCTCGTGGGATCGTACAGTTCGGTCGAGGCTAGAAGCATGTCATAGCCGGAACCGTCGGGATTGTTAACTGACAGGAATCCGCCCGTAATAAGTACCTGCCCTGAGGGTAAGAGTGTCGCGGTCATAAGGT
>JBEKLA010000368.1:0-3312 GCA_050010455.1 Binataceae bacterium (SeqCode)
GACCCAGAGCAGGCGGTCCATCGATGTAAGTCTGGGACGACCGGGCCGCTGGCGGCGCAAGACCGCCAACTGATGACGTAGCGCGACGACCTCAAGCTCCAGAGCCGCCCTGCTTCGCAACCGGCAAAGTAACAGTGATGAGAGTGTCGTGATGAACGCGAGCATGTCGGCCAGCCTATGGCGCCATCTCTCAAAACTCTAATGCTTTCCGCGCTTTCGGAATTTTCAGCAGCCACAGGCGGCGCTTCTATAGGTGTTAGGCGAGGTCGCTGTGATCCCGCTCGGTGACTCTTCAGCGGCGGTGATATTAACGCGAGCCGAGGCCGTTTATGGCTTCGCTGCCCTCGATGGTCGACCTCACCCAAGAAAGCCGAGACTCCGATAGCCGCCATTACAATGGGGTCAGACCCCAGCCTTGGGGTTAGGGGATTAGAGGGAGCAAATTGTCCCTCCCTTCGCGAACGCTTCGCTGCCTGTCAATGAAAGGGGGGGTTAGGAGATAGGCTCGATTTTCAGATCACCCCCCCAATACCAGATTTGAAAAAGTTACAAACCGAGCGGCTCCCTTAATCCTTAGCGAAGACAGCAAATATCAAGCTAGAGATAGTTAGGTCTTCTTAATTGACGCGCAAGCCATGTTAATGGCATTCTGACGCTCATCTACAAACAGACACGCTGATTTTCAGCCCGGGGATAAGCCCATGAGCCAGAAGCATTCCTCTCGGCAATGTTGGAGCGAGCTAACTCTACGTCGCAAGCGCTTGTCCATTTGGAGCAGGCGCGCATCGCGAGCGATGGCGCGCCCGGGAGTGTTAGTCGCTCTGATCCTAGTGCTGGCGCCAGTGTGCCTGATGCTGTTCAAGCCTGCGCCGAACGCAGCCACAAACACGATAACCGTCGACACTCTCGACGATCCCGGCACTTCCTCAGAATGCAGCCTGCACGGCGCGATCGAGAACGCAAACGGTGCGAGCACCAATCCCGACAACAACTGCGTGGCAGGCACCGGCACCGACACCATCGTTTTCAGCGTCAGCGGCACAATCACGCTGGGCAGCGGGTTGCCCGCGATCGCGAACAGTTCGGGTGGCTCTCTCACAATCGATGGTAGCGGCCAGACAATCACGATTGATGGCGCCAATTCATACCAGGTGTTGAGGGTGAACTCGGGCGCCACGCTCAATCTGAGCAACGTCACCGTTGCGCGTGGCGTCGTGAACTACCCAAATTCTGGCGCGGCCGTCTTTAACGCCGGCACGCTGAACGTCGTTGATAGCATTTTCTCCAACAATCGGATGTACGGAAGCAGTTGTTGCGCCCTGGGCGGTGGTGCTCTATCGACCACGGGTGCGATGACCGTAACCGGTAGCACGTTCTCGGGTAACGCCACTGTCAGTGGTGCCGCCAGCGGCGGCGCGATCGAAATTCACTTCAGCGGCAGCGCGACCGTCACAAACAGCACCTTCTCGAACAACAGCTCCTCATGGCAGGGTGGTGCGATCCAAGTGCAGGATACGGGCAGCGCGATGTTGACGAACGACACGTTTTCCGGCAACAGCGCTGCTGTCGATGGCGACAGCATCCATTTGAGCGCTGGCGCGAGCGCGACTGTTGAAGGTTCATTGTTCGTGCACGGTGATCCGCGTGGAAACTGCGGTGGTAGTACAATTACCGATGGCGGCTACAATATTTCAGACGACGCGACATGCAGCTTCGGTTCTAGCAGCGGCTCCAACGGCGATACGATTGGCGACAATGTTGCCGAGAGTAATATAACTCTCGACCCGAACGGATTGCAGAACAACGGAGGACGGACCGAGACCATAGCGCGGAGTTGTCAGGAATTTCGTGTTTGAGCCAGTGGTTGATGAGCGAAGCAGTCGCATCAAGCGACTCGTAATTACTTTTTGAGCCAGAGCGCCGGTCGCAGTCAAGGGCGGCGTGAGCCGGCGCGCGCAGCGCGCGAACCCTTGACGGCGGAGCGGCGCGGAGGCTACTCGCAGCTGGCCTCGCTAGAGCCATTTCAGTCCGCCACCAGGAAACGATCCTCGAACTGGATCGCGAGCTGACTTTTCGCGGCCTGCCACGAAAGCGGTGGATTTTTCCAACGCGCCTGGACCTTGCGCAGCACCAGGTAGATGAGCTTGGTCGCCGCTTCCTCGCTGGGAAAATGCCCCCGGATTCTGACCGCCTTGCGCACCTGCGCGTTGAGGCTTTCGATCGCGTTGGTGGTGTAAAGGATTTTTCTGACTTCGGGGGCGAAGGCGAAGAACGGAATCACCTGTTCCCAGTTGCGCCGCCAGCTCTGCGCGATCGCCGGGTATTTTTGTCCCCACGGACCGCGGTCGAAATCTTCCAGCCGCTCGCGCGCCGCCGCGGCCGATTCGGCCTGGTACACCAATTTGAGCGCCGTTGCCACCGCCCGATGTTCTTTCCACGAGGCGAACTTCATCGAGTAACGGATCAGGTGCACGATGCAGGTCTGGACCACGGTCTTGGGAAACACCGAAGTGATCGCCTCGGGAAAGCCCTTGAGCCCGTCGACCACCGCGATCAGGATGTCCACGATTCCGCGGCTGCGCAGTTCCGTCATCACCCGCAGCCAGAACTTCGCGCCCTCGGTCTGCTCGATCCAAATCCCCAGGACCTCCTTGTGCCCCGAGCAGCGAACTCCAATCGCCAGGTACACCGCGCGGTTGCTGACCATCCCTTCGTTGCGGATTTTTACCCGGATCGCGTCGAAAAACACCACTGCGTAAGTCGCATCCAGCCCCCGGCTCTGCCACGCCGCAACCTCCTCGAGCACCGAATCGGTCACCGCGCTCACCAGGTCCGGCGAGATCTCGGCCCCGTACAGCTCCCCGATGTGCTCCGCGATCTCCCGAGTCGTCATCCCGCGTGCATATAGCGCAATAATCTTGTCGTCGAACCCGGCGAACCGGCGCCGGTACTTTCCGATCAGCACCGGGTCAAAGCGCCCGTGCCGATCGCGCGGAATCGCAAGCTCCAGCTTGCCGGTGTCGGTGATTACGGTCTTGCTGCCGTAGCCGTTGCGGTGATTGCCCGAGTCTTCCTCCGCCGCACTCTCCAGATGATGGTCCATCTCCGCATTCAGCATCCGCTCCGCCAGGCGTTTCTTCAGTTCATCAATCAGACCGCCGCTCTCGAACACCCTCGACGGGTCGCGTCCCGCCAGCAACTGATCCACTACCGCATCCGTGATTCCTTCGTCCTTGTTCGCCGCCATACTCTTCCTCCCGCCCTACCGGGCGTCATTGTATGGCTCCGAACACGAAATTTCCGACACACTCC
>JBEKLA010000369.1:0-3301 GCA_050010455.1 Binataceae bacterium (SeqCode)
CGGTTGCGCCGCGATCAGCGGTAGCAGAATCAATGCCGCCAATGACACGAGTATCGGCTTCAAGTCCACGCCCAGCCGCCATCTGAGCGTTAATCCGCCCTGCTCCGCGGCTATCGCGTTGATCGGAATCCTGAGCGCCGGGGTCATAAGAATCTCGAGGTCGAACGGCTCGAAGCCATCGCTGACGGCGACCGCCGCGCCGCGCCGAATCAGCGCGCCGCGGATCGCCTGCATTAGAATGTCACGCGGGACGGGGCCGGGGCTATTGCTTCGATCCGCCGCGATCGTGACCCAACCGCGAGTCTGAAACTTTCCGCGCGAAGCCGCCGCCGCCGCGAAACGCCATCGCCCGCGGAAGTACTCGTAGCTTCGCGCCAACGGACCGAGCATCCAGAACGCCGCGAGGATCGCGCGAGTCTTGATACCGGAGTAACGCGGCTCGAGCGGCGCTGTCGCCGCGCTCGCGCCGGCGCTCGCGATCGAGGACATCAGTCCAACTATCCCGAGCGCCGCGAACACGCGATCGATTACTCCGGCGACGATCAGGATTATCGACAGCGCGATCCACGGAAACGTCAGCGGCGCTTGCGCGATCCAGCTATCGCCCCCGGCGGAATAGATGGTTTGAAACAGGCCGCGGCCGAAGGCGCCGTAATAGATACGATTGCCCGCGCTCCACGGCCATCGCCATCCCGTGCCGTAAATCGAATCGCGCCGCCGACCCGGATATTTGCGGAACAATATCGCTTCGCCGCGCCCGTAGCTCTTTTGCTGCGCGAGGTAAGTACCCAAGGTCCGCCGCCGCTCGTGGATTACGACCGCGCCCGGCGCATAGGCGAGCGTCGCGTCGCGCTCGAGCAATCGCCACGAGAGATCGACGTCGTCGCCCGCGGCGGTGAACATCGGATCGAAACCGCCGATGCTGTCGAGCGCGGATTTCTCGATCACCATGTTGCATCCGCATAGTTGTGCGAGGCGATCCTCGCTCGATGCCACTTCGCGCGGCGCACCCGGCGCGGCGGCGCTGGCTGCGGCCGTCGCCGAGGCGGCCGGCGGCGGGAAGTTGGGGCCGCCTGCCGCGGCCGCTGCGCGGCGCTTCGCGGTTTCCACCAGATGGTAGAGCCAATCGCGATCCGCGGCTGCGTCGGCGTCGATGAAAGCGATCAACTCGCCAGCCGCCGCCTCGGCTCCCGCGTTGCGGGCGTCGGACAGGCCGCGATGCGCGCGCCGTATCGTCCGCACCCCCGCGCGCTCCGCGATATCGCCGGTCGCGTCGGTCGAGCCGTCGTCGACGACGATGATCTCGTAATCCGGATAGTTGAGCCGTTTGAGCGAATCGAGGCATCGCGCGAGCGACGCCGCGGCGTTGTACGCGGCGACCACCACCGAAGCTTTCGGCGGCGCGGCTAGCGGAGGAGGTATCGCCGCGCCGAACACTCGCCCGACCGCGGCAAAAGCCTGCTTGCGCACGCGCTCGCGCGTAACCAAACCGAATGCCCAATCGGTGATCTCGCTGCCGCCGGTGTGCCATTCGTCGGTGAACGCGAACACGATGTAGCCGGAGAGTCCGAGCTCGAAGGCGGCGCGCGACTGCCACTCGAGCAGCTCGGCCTGATGCGCCTCGCCCTCGCGGATCGTGTCCATCCCGCTCTCGCTCAGGATCAGTGGGCGCTCGCCGCTCAGCGCCATCAGATGAGTCAGGTAGCGGCGGTAGTCGGGTTCGTTGTGCAGATAGACGTTGAAGCAGATGAGATCGAGAAAGTTCAACTCCAGGTACTCGGTCGAAGGATAGTTGGCGTAGGTGAACAATCCCTCGGGATCGAGATGCTTGCCGATATCGCAAAGCTCGGCGAGGAAGCGGCTGACACGCCGGGCGCCGTGCCATCGCACGATATCGGAACGAATCTCGTTGCCAAGGATGTAAGCGAAGATCACCTCGCGATGGGTGCGCGTCGAGGCGACCGCCGACCTGATCGTGCGGCGGATGTCGCGGCTCATCTCGCGCGAATCGAGAAACGCCATGTGGAACGGCCACGGGATGCCGACCATCAGCTTGAGCCCGCTCTTCGCGGCCAGCTCGAACATCCAATCCGGCGGCGGAACATAGGTGCGAATCACGTTCACGCCCATCTCGCGCATCAGGGCAAAATCCTCGGCCGCGCGCTCGGGCTCGGGATAGCGCTCGCCGCGCGAATTCGGCCGAAACGGACCGTAGGAAACGCCGCGCGCGTAGAATTTGTCCTCGCCATCAAAGATATATTTTCCGCGGACAACTAAACGACCCATCGCAGGTGAGCTAATCGCAAAGGGCAAGCCGCCGCAACCGCGTCTTGCCTGTTAACGCTCTGCGGCCAAGCCGCCTGAGCATACTAATGCATTCCAGCGACGGCACCCGATCGCTTACTATGATGCGCATGAACCAGCTTCGTGAGGGCGACGTAAACGTCCGCGACGTGCGGCTTCACTATATCGATTGGGGCGGCGACGGAGCGCCGATCGTTCTGCTCCACGCGACCGGCCTGCTCGGGCGCATCTATCGCCCGATCGCGCAGGCGCTGACCGCCGTAGGCCACGTGTTCAGCTACGATCAGCGCGGCCACGGCGACAGCGGCGTCGCGAATCCGCCGAAGTACGATTGGGCGTTGACGGCTCGCGACCTCGAGGAATTCATCCGCGCCATGGGCCTCGACGGGACGCGCGCGTTCGGCCATTCGGCCGGCGCAACCGCGATCGGCGCTTTCGCCAGCACGCATCCGGAGCTGATCTCGCGCGCGGTGCTGACCGAACCGGTGCTCTTCGAAAGCCCCGAGAGCCCCGAGTTCGGGTGGCGCGCGCCGCTGCTCGATCGCACACTCAAGCGCAAGCGCGTCTTCGACAGCGTCGAGGCGATGTTCGCGAACTTCGAGCGCAAGCCGCCCTACGACGCCTGGCGCACGGATATCCTGCATGATTACTGCGAGTACGGAACCCGCCTTAACGCCGACGGAAAGCGCGAGCTCAAGTGTTCGCCGCAAATCGAGGCTGAGCTTTATGGGACCGCCCACGAATTCGACGGCCTCGGGTTGCTGCTGCGATGCGAGATCCCGCTGCTGGTGATGTTCGGCCAGCGTCCCGGCGAATCGCCGGGCGCGCCGCTCGCGCCGCGGCTTGAGTCCCAAATGAAGAATGCCCGGTTCGCCAATTTTCCTGACGCGGGGCATTTTTTGCCCATGGAGAAGCCGGAGGAAGTCGGCCGCCCGGCGGCCGACTTCCTCCGGCAGGGCTGAGCACGACGGCGCAAGCGGGCGCAGCCGCTTAGCGG
>JBEKLA010000370.1:0-3272 GCA_050010455.1 Binataceae bacterium (SeqCode)
GTCGCGTATCACAAGGCCGACAAGGCTATCCAGAATATCGTTGCCCTGCTTGCTGCGGCGTGATGTTAGCTGCCAGAATGTTGAAGCATTCTTGTTTACAATCTCTGACCTAAGAATCTAAAATCATTTCCCATAGCATGAGCGATCTGGCGAACAGCAGGAATCATGGCATCAATTGGAATGCTCGCGCGGAGAGCCACGTTGTTACGGAAGGTAGGAGCCTGGAGCAGCGGCTGGTACAGGACAGTTGCTGGAAGCAAGTCCGTTGGGCTATCTTTTACATCCCCGGCTACGCCGACTATTGTCAAGACAGAGTCGGTTTTGCCGCCTTCGCCCAGGATGTCCACGCGCTGTCCGATGGATGCCTGTACGCTTGGCCACTGTTGGAGGGCGAAGCTCTTGTTTACGATAACAACCTTCGGAGCGTCGAAATGATCAGAAAGGGTGAATCCGCGGCCCGCCTCCAGCGGAATGCCCATTGCCCTCAGGTAATCGGGCGAAACCGATAGGCGATGTGCATGTTGATGCTCGGTGGGTCGGGCTCTACCCTCGATGGCGAACCAAGAATCGGTGTTTCCCCCAGTCCAAGGAAGATTTGAGGTCGCGCCTACGGCCGTGACTCCTGGCAACTGTTCAAGCTTTTCCACGAACGTCTCGTAAAAATTGACGTATCGGCGTGCGCCAAGCAGCTTCGGATAAGAAAGAGTGGTATTGGCGGTTAAAACCGCACTTGGGTTAAAGCCGGGATCTACTTGCCCGAGCGCAAGGAAACTGCGCAGGAGAAGGCCCGCTCCGACGAGGAGGACAAACGTCAGGGCGACTTCGGCAACAACGAATACTCCGCGCGGGCGGCCACGGCGGAAATCTTTCGACGCCGCAAGCGCTGGAGCGACTCCGGAGAGGACTCCGGCGAGAATCGACAGTCCTACAGTGACCAGGATCACCCAGGGATTCAAGCTCACCTCATTCAGGCGCGGTACCTGTTCGGGACCGGCTGCAGCTATCACTCGCACGGCGACGTAGGCAATTAGTATCCCGAGGATTCCCGCGGCGCCGGACAGAGTTATGCTCTCCGTCAGCAACTGACGGATCAGGCGCGTGCGGGTCGCTCCCACTGCCGTGCGAATCGTCATTTCGCGCTCACGCACGGTAGCGCGCGCAAGCAACAGATTAGTCACATTTCCACAGGCGACGAGCAGAACAAATCCGACCGCTCCGGCCAATACCAGGAGAGCCAAACGAACGTCGCTGACCATGTCCGTTTGCATCGGCTCGACCTTTGCCCGCCAGTTTTTGTCATCAGGATACAGGCTCTGAAGCCCTGCACTGATCGCATTTATCTCCGCGCGCGCTCGATCAATAGCTACGCCGGAATTAAGTCTCGCAATCGTATGGCAGTAGTGGAAAGCCCTAGACGTCTGCTGACTTGCAAGCGTACTGAAAGGCAACCACACATCAACTCGCTCACCCCGTGGGAGCCTGTATCCTTTGCTCATGTGCTCGAAACCGGGTGGCATCACGCCGATGATTTGAAACGGATAATCGGTCAACCTTATCGTTTTGCCGATTATTTGAGGGTCACTTGCAAACAGGCGCCTCCAAAGGTTGTGGCTGATGATCGCCACGTTCGTTGGAGCCGGTGTGTCTTCTTCCTGCTCAGTGAACGTTCGGCCGAGGGTCGGATCGACTCGAAAGACTCGGAAGTAGTCGTAAGAAACACGCAAAGCGATCAGGCGTTCGGGGTGCTCCCCACCATATTGCTGATCCTCACGGTTGAACGTTGCCATGGAGTCGAAAGCGCGATTCTGTTTTAGAAAATCGAGAAAATCACCGGGCGACAGTGGAGCGAGCTCGAAATGTTCGGAAGGATTGCTCTCGTATACTCGCACGAGCGCGTCTGGATCGCTATAAGGCAGCGGCTTTAGCAGGACCCCATAGATGACGCTGAAAATCGCGCTGGTTGCGCCGATGCCCAGCGTAAGCGCAAGAACAGCAGTCGCCGTGAAGCCCCAATCGCGAAGCAATAGGCGGACTCCAAACCGAAGATCCTGCAAAAGATTGTTCAGTGTTTCGCCTCCTACAAGAGGCTAGCAAAGCGGGTGGCAGTTTGCCCATTACAGAAAGCACGCCATAACAGCGTGGCTCGGCAAAAGAACCTCGCGACACTCGGCGACGGGAGGCAACTGGTAAGAGGCCCAGAACTAATGCGACGAAGCAAGGTCGTCGCCATGAGTCGGCATGTCATGATCACGTGGTCTCGGAGTAGTTGCCGATAACACCTGTTAACGAGTCGCCCGGACGCCGCTGGTCGTCCTAAATGCTGGAGGACTTTTCCATTAATGATGATTATGGAAGTGTAGCCGACAAGAACGAAGCCGCTGGCGCGGCGGACGCTTCGCGTGGGTAAAAGTACGAGCAGTCGGCTGACGCGAGCAGTATTGTGTGGGTCACAAGGAGGTCCATGTGACCCATCTTCGCAAAGTAATGCTGGAGGAACTCCAGCGACGTAACTTCTCTTCAGAAACTATACGCGGTTATATTGGCGCGGTCGATCGCTTCTCACGATACTTCGGGAAGCCGCCGGACCGACTCGGCCCGGACCACATACGGCAGTGGCAGGCTCATCTTCTACATGAGCGAAAGCTGGCGGTAGGAACCGTGGTGAATCACGTTGCCGGCCTGCGTTTCTTTTTTCGGCGCGTACTGAAGCGGCGCTTTCCACCCGACTCCATTCCGTACCCGAAGTACTCGCACCACCGGACGCCGAGCATTCTAAGCGTGGAGGAAGTAGCCCGTCTGATCGACGCCGCCGGCAATCTACAAGCGCGCACCATCCTGATGACGTTGTATTCAACTGGCATACGGCGAAGCGAACTAGTCCGCTTGCGCGTCGAGGACATCGACAGCGAACGCATGGTCATCCACATCCGTAAAGGCAAGGGTGGTAAAGACCGCGATGTGCTGCTCTGTCCCAGACTCCTCGAAACGCTCCGCGAATACTGGCGATGGAAGAAGCCCAAGACGTGGCTATTTCCAGGTCAGCCACGAGAACACGGCGACCACCTGAGCGACAAAACTGTCTGGTACGTCTGCAATGATGCGGCACAGCACGCGGGTATTAAGAAGCGTGTGAGTCCACACATGTTGCGGCACTATGCATCATCCCGGACTATGCTTCCTCGGCGCACGAGGAGTGGCTTCGGACCTAGCCAGGCGAGCTTTTGCAGCGATGGCTTGGTCTTTGTCATGGGGCATAGTCCGGGAGGTTTCTG
>JBEKLA010000371.1:0-3272 GCA_050010455.1 Binataceae bacterium (SeqCode)
ACATAAAAACTCTGAGACACCCTGAGACAGACCTCTAAGCGATTCATCTGTAAGAGAAATTGCTGTACCAGGGTATGCGAGACACCCTGAGCCACCCTGAGACAGCTACCGGCCGTGTAGAGGAGAGGGAGACCGGCGCCTGGATCGGTCACCCCGCGTGCGTTCAGTGCCGTCGCGCGTGTTCGGACCCGCGATTGCCGATACGATGTTGCGCGCGAGGTTTGCGAATGCGGTAACCGCCGTCAATGATCGCCAGCCGTGACCCTGCGGCCACGCGCTCGCGGGCTCGCCGCCAGCGCTGCGCGGCCTCCACCGATATCAGCGTCCGTCTGCCACATTTCATCACGCGCGGCCCTGCTCCGGACCGCAGCAGGCGGTAGAACAGGCTCCGCGACAGTCCGTGGGCGACGCAGAATCCGAAGACGCTGAAGGCTGCAAGCTCGTAGATGGGCGGCAAGGGGCGGCGCGCGCGAGCGCGCATTTTGATTTCTTTGGCCATGATCGATCTCCGTGCGCCGCATCGGCGCCCAGGGCGCGGCGGCTGTGCGAGTGCGGGAATCGCTTGCATCTTTGCGCGTGCGGCGCGCGTATCGGGGTGATCCGCGCCGAGCATTGAACGTGGTCACGATAGGCGGCAAGCTCCGCCTGCGCTTCGCCTAGCAACTCCGCACTGTCATTCTCGCGCACCAACATCGAGCAATGCGTCGTTAAGCGCCGCGCCGCCACCATAGCTTGATGCCTCGCCGTTCTAGTTCGCGCTCGCCCTCGGGCGACGCGGCCCTAAGCGTCATCCACTCGCGCCATAGCCTGTCACGCCGTCGTCGGAGCCTGCGCCATTCGTCGTCATCGCCGCGCACACTGGCGAAGGCGGTGGCGGCGGTCACGTCGGCGAGCAACGCGTTAAGATTTTCGAGAGTACGGGGGGACTTTGTTGCGACCATGACTCACCTCGTATAATTCCGGCCATCTGTGGCCGGCCCATCCCTGGTTTGGACCACCTTGCCCGAGGCCGGGCAGGTTGGCGGAGAGCGCTGCTCCCACTCTATGGATGGATGATCCGGAATGTAGGGTCGTCGACGGCGGAATCAATGGCGATCGCCTGCACCATCAGATTTCTGGGGCGAGCAAATCGGCTTACTCACCGGCTCGACCTCATCTGCTCCGTTACCCCGAGCGCTACCCCGGCGCCGGACAAGCCCCTGCAATCAATGCCGGCGCGACCGCGAAATGGTCGCGGTTCGGCGGACTCGGTTAACAAAGGGTTAACGATCGTCGCCTCGAGCCGAGGCGCCGGCACGGAAGCGGAAACCAAAACAGCATGGGGGATTTGGCGAATAGGGCGGCCACGCCGGCGATCTGCTAAGCTCGCATCATGGAAAAGACGCGCCCGCCGTTCGTTCGTTGGAAGCAGAAGTGCTGGTGCGTCGACGCGGCGCAACGCGACCAGAACGCCGCGGCGTTTTTGCTCGACGAGCGGATTCCTCTGGACGACAGGTTCGAGGTCGCAGCCCGCATTCTGTGCCCCGGTCCAGAGACGGCGCGGACGGTGCATTAACCCCTCCATCGTAAGGCACTGTTCCGATCCAACAAGGTTAACCGCGGCCGGGCATGCCCAGTTGAGCTTTCCGTATCTCAGATTCTGGTTGCGTTGACACGACGACGACGAATGCCTACCTCAGCAGCAGGTCGAGAAACGGGCACTAGGTGACCGTTCGGCCCGCGCCGCAAGCCGGCGGTGCGCGCTCCCCAACAGCCAAACGACAAGCGGCTGCTAGTTCGGGAGTGAACCGGAGAAGCAAAGCCTTGTCCTTTTGAACCGCTCTCGTCGAGCGGAGAAAGGACGCGCTGATGCGCTCCGCGAGTTCGGCTATTCATCATCGTATCCGCGTTTCGGATGACGCGCGCTACTTGAGCATCGGTCAAGTACGCGAGCGCTTCGGCGTGTCCGACATGTGGGTGTGGCGCTACATGCGCCATCACGGATTCCCAAAACCTATCAAATTCGGGGGCCCGACAAGCGCGCGCCACTGGAAAATCGAAGAGATCGAAGAATGGGAACGCCAGCGAGCAAATAGCCAGCGCGGCGGTGATCGAAAGATCACAGCATGATCGCACATTATCTGTATCAAATTTTAGTTCCAGATGGGCTAAGCTATATCGGTCGTTCTGTTGATCCCGAGACGCGCTTCACCCAGCACTGCAGCGCCAGATCGTGTATCGGCGAGGCAATACGCCACCACGGTCCGGAAAAATGTAAACGCAGAATTCTATGCGTCGGCGAGGAAACGTACATTTCCGAGTTGGAAGAGCTTGCCATATACGCGTTCAACACTTTCTATCCGTTTGGCTACAATCGCACTCGCGGACGTCGTGAGAGGGGCATTGAGCCTCCCGAAAAGTTGGGATCACTTAAATCAGCGGCACCCTGCTTTGGCTTGAGTGAGAGCAATCGTGTCGGGCTGGTCGTTGAATCAGCGTACGAGCCACCTGCGATCGCGCCAGCGTCCAGAGACTCCATATACGTGAAGAGTTTCCATCCACGAGACAAGTTTACGATAGACTTGTCGTCGACCCCGCTTGATGTGATCATCGATTCTGGTGCCTCACCGGAGAAACTGCCGTACTGCGGCTGGATGGAAATCACGGTCAACACTCAGGGACGACACGCAGTCGAACGCATCTTTCCTGGGTGGGCCTTCGGCTGGCGACGCGTGCAATGGCCCCGGGAGGGTTGGTGGTCAGTCTTGCTGCACCTGCCGAGCCTTGCGAAGAATAAAGCTAACTTCATCCGGTTCGAGCTCGGCAGGCCAAACCAGCTGTCGGCTTTGGATGACGCGCAGCTCGCATACTCGCTGGCGCACGCGGTGAGCGATCAGGGAGCTCGCGCGGCTTGGCTTACATATTGCGGCAACGGCCACCCGGTCCTTCATTTTCCTGAAAACACGTCCGAGCGCAGAGCGCCTACGTCGCTAATCCGATCAGGTAAAGGCTTGAGCTTCCAGATCTTGCCGGCCAATTTGGCATGATCATCAAGGCCGAAGGCGGTTTTACCTAGCAAGCCGAACCGCTGATTAATGGGTTATTGGCGACATTTTCTTTTAGTCGGCGCAGAAGACGCGAAAATCGACGCCGATTGACTGGCAAGCCGCGTAGACAGAAAGGACGAGATGGACGAACTGCAGCACGTGCGGCGCAGGATGGGCGCGTCGCAACTCGCGCTCAAGCGCCTGCCGGCTCAGCATACCACCTCCTAGAATCATCCATACGGAGCG
>JBEKLA010000372.1:0-3261 GCA_050010455.1 Binataceae bacterium (SeqCode)
CTCGGATTGACGTCCCCGGAAGCGCTGTAAGCCAAATCCTCGCTTACCACGAAGATCAGGTTGACATTGTTCGCGCTCAGCGGACCTGGAACTGGCGGCGCAGTTCCATTGAAACTGGAGCGGCCGCATCCTGCGCGCAGCGTCAGGGCAAGGACCAAAAACAGCGGCCGCACGGCGGTTATGTTATTCAATTATGCGAACCCCCTTTGTCGTTCGGAGTACGGGCACACTTGCGCGCCTGAACACAGCGTCAGCTTTATATCATCTGGGATTACTGTTTTGAATCCCTGAGTCAGGCTCCAACCAACGCGGCCGCGCGTCGCCGCGGGCTCACGCGCTCGATCGCTGAGAAACACCCAACGGCCCGCCCATGCCTTTTGCTTGCCTTTGCCAATCGTCTCGATCTCAAATTCCGATGAGGATAATCTGATTGATTCAATCGGAGGAAAACCGAGATGGCGATAAAACCTCAATCGCTCGAAGACCTGTGCATCAACACGATCCGCACCCTGTCCATCGACGCCATCGAAAAAGCCAATTCCGGTCATCCCGGGATGCCGATGGGCGCGGCGGCGATGGCGTACACGCTGTGGACGCGCCATCTGCGCTTCAACCCCAACAACCCCGAATGGCCCGATCGCGATCGCTTCGTGCTGTCGGCCGGCCACGCCAGCATGCTGCTCTACAGCATGCTCTTTCTGACCGGGTACGACCTGACACTCGACGACATCAAGCAGTTCCGCCAATGGCAGAGCCGCACGCCTGGCCATCCCGAGCACGGGATGACGCCGGGCGTCGAGGTCACGACCGGCCCGCTCGGCCAGGGCATCTCGAACGCCGTCGGATTGGCGATCGCCGAGCGATGGCTGGCGGCGACCTTCAATCGCCCCGGCCACGACGTCGTCGACCATTACACCTACGTGATCGCCAGCGACGGCGACATGATGGAAGGCGTCGCCGCGGAGGCGGCCTCGATCGCCGGTAATCTAAGGCTTGGGCGCCTGATCGTGCTCTACGACGCGAACCTGATCACGCTGTCGGCGACCACCAACGTCACGTTCCGCGAGGACGTCGGCGCGCGCTTCGAGGCCTACGGATGGCACGTGCAGCACATCGACGGCATGAACGTCGCCGCCGTCGACGCGGCGATCACGGCGGCCCGCGCCGTCCAGGATCGCCCCTCGCTCATCGTCGCTCGCACCCATATCGGATACGGCAGCCCGCACAAGCAGGACACGTTTCACGCTCACGGCGAGCCGCTCGGCAAGGAAGAGACCCGCTTGGCGAAGCAGGCCTACGGATGGCCCGAGGACAGCGCCTTCTTGATTCCCGACGAGGCGCTGCGCGAGTTTCGCAAATCGATCGAGCGCGGCGCGGAACTCGAAGCCGTTTGGCGCAAACGCCTAGACGCTTATCGCGCCGCCGATCCCGACGCCGCCGACCGCTTCGTGCAGGTGCTCGCGCGCGAACTCCCTAAAGGATGGGACACCAGGCTTCCGTCGTTCACGCCCAAAGACGGCGAGATCGCAACCCGCGACGCCGGCGGCAAAGTCATCAACGCACTCGCCGAGGTCGTGCCGAATCTGCTCGGAGGCTCGGGCGATCTCGATCCTTCGACGCGCACCGCGATGAAGGGACGCGGCGATTTCGAAAGCCCGATTGTCCCCCAAACCAGCGACGGACCGCCGACCCAGGGCGCCGCCGGCGGCGTATGGGGCTACGCGGGACGCAACATCCATTTCGGCATCCGCGAGCACGCGATGACCGCGATCACGACCGGGATGGCGCTGCATGGCGGCATCCTGCCCTACTGCGCCACGTTCTTGAGCTTCGCCGATTACATGCGCCCCGGCATCCGGCTGGCCGCGCTGAGCGAGGCGCGCGTCATCTACGTCTGGACCCACGACAGTATCGCGCTCGGCGAGGACGGCCCGACCCACCAGCCCGTCGAGCAGATCGCCAGCTTGCGCGCGATGCCGAACCTGACCGTGATCCGGCCCGCCGACGCTACCGAGACCGTCGAGGCCTGGCGCCTCGCCCTCCAGCATGCCGGCGGACCCGTCGCGTTGATCCTGACCCGCCAGAAGCTTCCGGTGATTGATCGCACGGCGCTCGCGCCCGCCTCCGGTCTCGCCAGGGGCGCATACGTGCTCGCCGACGCCGCTGGCGCCGCGCCCGAGGTTATCCTGATCGCCACCGGCTCCGAGGTATCGATCACGCTCGAAGCCCATCAGCGGATGGTGAGGGAAGGAATCCGCAGCCGTCTGGTCTCGATGCCGTCGTGGGAGTTGTTCGAATTGCAGCTGCAATCCTATCGCGACACGGTGCTGCCGCCGAGCGTTCACGCGCGCGTGAGCGTCGAGGCAGCGTCCCCGTTTGGATGGGAGCGATACGTCGGCACGCAAGGCGCGATCATCGGCGTGAATCGGTTCGGCGCCTCGGCACCGGCGTCGGTCCTGATGCGCGAGTTCGGCTTCACCACCGATCACGTCGTCGAAACCGCCAAGGCCGTGCTCGGAAAGAATCGCTAACGATGAATTTCCGGCACGCCGCCGCGCTCGCAGCCGTGGGCTGGTATCTGATGGTGCCGCCTTTCGGCAACGGAGATTTCAAGGAAAATGCTCCAATCTCGCAATGGAGCACCGACACGAGCTTCGATACAGCGAAAGAGTGCGAAGACTACCGCGTGGCGGTGAATAAGAAAACTCAAGCTGACCTTCCGCCGCATGGAAGCAAGCCAACTGATTCCGCTCAGGCTTTCGCGGTGAAAATGTTGCTTGGCCAATGCATCGCCAGCGACGATCCGCGCCTCAAGGGAAAATAAGCATCCGCAGCCGCCTGAAATCCTCGAAAACTCGCCTCAGGCGCCCGCTCCATCGTAAGCCGTAGCAGATGCCGCCTTGACCGGCTATCCTTTATTTCTTATCGGAGGACGTTATGGCAGACACTAGCCCCACTTATCGATTGGGTACGCTCGCGCTTCACGCCGGCCAGCAAGCCGACCCTGTTACCAACGCGCGCGCCGTGCCGATTTACGCGACCTCGTCGTACCTGTTCAACGATACCGAGCACGCCGCGAATCTCTTCGCTTTGAAGGAATTCGGCAACATATACACCCGCCTGATGAACCCGACCAACGATGTCCTGGAAAAGCGGCTGGCAGCCCTCGACGGCGGCGCGGCCGGACTCGCTTTCGCGTCGGGCCAGGCGGCTATCACCGCCGCGATTCTCACCATCGCGCACAGCGGCCAGAACATCATT
>JBEKLA010000373.1:0-3255 GCA_050010455.1 Binataceae bacterium (SeqCode)
GACCACTCGCCGGGGTCTTTAGTCCTTAAGAGCAATACGTTCCAAGCTTTCACCTATAATCCAAACTACGTAATCAACGTGTCCAACTCGCTCGGCGTCAATGGAGCCGTTACCTCAATCGGCAATCAGTATCTAAACGCCACGCCATTTGCTGGCAGCGCCAACATCGATCTTACCGAGGTAGGCGACCGGTATATGGACGCCTCGTGGGTTCTTCATCCTCTGCTGAACCGCACCGCCGGTCTGTTGTCGAACGGCGGCACTTATTCAACTCCGCAAGCGCTCGGCAGCGTCAGCGGCTCTGTCACCTGCGATACGTCGGCCGGAAACGAATGCGATATGACTCTGACCGGCAACGTCACTTCTTTCACGCTGCAGAACAGTGCGACACCCAACGCCGGTCAACGCGTAATCCTCAAGATTACTCAGGACGCGACTGGAGGACGCACGTTCGCCTGGCCTTCCAACGCAAAGTTTCCCGGTGGGACTCCGCCGACTGTAACCCCCACGGCGAATAAGACAGATATTTTCACCTTTATCAGTAATGGCACCAACTTTTACCAGGAAGCGCCGCCTGCACAGAATCTGTGACCCTGATCGTAGTCCGCGACGGGGTTGTTCGTGCCATCTGCTCGGTTTAGCCAGCGCAACAAGGACCTGAATCCAATGTCGGACGCCAAAACCACAATCGTCGGAATGCTTCTTGTCGTTGCCGCTGCGATGACTTTGACCGCCCACGCTCTTACTACGGGGATTACCGCGCTCGATTTGCAAAACCTGTTTTCGGCACTGGCCGGAGTCGGTCTGATTCTGGCTAAGGATTCCGCATAGCCGGTGCGCATTCGCGCTCTTTAGCTCGACTTCGAATAGCGTCTTTGAAAGCGCCAGGCATCTAGTCTCACACCGCGAGTCTCAGAGGGTTTCTGCGAATCCGACGAATCGGCCCACTATTGCCGAGGCCGATTTGCGTGCGCGAGCGCTTCAAGGAAAGCGGTGCCTCGCCATTGGTTACAAACTATGTCAGACACTCAAGTACGTTTGGATTTTCCGACTGCGGCATCCCCGACTTCAAGCTTCGTTCCCTCGGTTAATCCCCAGTTTCCCGATGACGTGCAGCACGCGATGGCCGTCGCCTCAGACAAGAGCGCGGGCAACCAACGCTACGATTACTATAAGGGTTACTCCGAACGAATCTACACCCTTAAGTTTCGATTTCTAACCAGCGCGGATCAATCGAGCTTTGAATCTTTCGTAGCGGCAGTGCTGGGCAACGATTTTCAGTTAACGGATTTTCGAGGCGCTGTGCACACTGTGCGCTTTGCGGTCGATCAGTTCCGATGGAAATACCTGTTCGACCAATCGCTACATTATTCCTGGAGCGTGCAGCTCCGAGAGGCGGTGACACCCTGATGCCAACTCCAGGCGATCTTTGTCTCCTTCAGAACTTGAAGGCTTACATGGGCGGCGCGAATCCCACCGATACCAGCAATGACGCCGTCCTCGCGAGTCTTATCACGGCGGCCTCGAGCTTCGTCGCGATCTTTCTCGACCGCGATCTGTTTACGCTGGGCGGTCAGGGGATGACGTCGATAGCTTCTGTCGGTGCCGATTCAGGCGGCGCGTTCGTAACCTTGAACGCACCGCTTCCTGCGATTCCGCCCATCGCGACTCAGATGACAGACTTCGCCAGCGGGGCGACGACTTCAGTGGTCGCCCCCGCGAGTGGATCATCGAACACCAACGGCAAGCTATACTTGGCCTCCACCACCAGTTTGACCGCCGGCGATCCTGTAGATTTCGCCTTTCAGCTTACTTACACGGAAACCTACAACGGCAGCGGCAAAGCCTGGCAATGGGTAAAACAATGGCCGATCGGATCTCTGATCGCCTTGACCGATTTGCCCTCAGGGCAGCCTTACTCGCTAGCCTCGATCGTCGCCGACCCTGAACTGCCGCGGCTGATGTACAAAACCGTGCTCGCGAATTCCTCATTCATCCTGGTCCTGCCTACCGGCGAGTTGCTCGGCCAGATTTTTAGCTGTGGAATTCAGAACCTCCAGGTCACTTACACCGCCGGATACTTGACCCCTCCGCCTGACCTTGCGCAAGCGGCGCTCGAAGTCGCCCTGCTGTGGTTCAAGAATCGCGACCGAATCGGCGTCTCCGGCCAAGGGATGCTGGGCACTCACGTAAATTTCTTCAACACCTCGGACTTGCTGCCCGAGACCCGCATCATTCTGAACAACTATCGGCGCACGCTGAGAGGCTACTGATAAATGCCAGTAACCATTTCCATTGGCTCGCCTGGCGATGTCGCCGTGGCGCTGGGGCAAATCGCAGCCCGGCTCAGTCAGGGCCTCGAACCTGAAATGACCGTAGCTGCCACGATGCTGCGCGAGTATATCGTGACGGACAAACTCTCGGGCAGTCCGCTCAAGGAACGCACCGGCCGTTTGCGCGATTCGATCACGTCGGAGGTCAGCGGCGCTGGCAACCAGGCCACCGGGATTATATCCACCGACGTTCCCTACGCTCGCATTCAGGAATTTGGCGGCAGGATCGTGGCCCGCAACGCCGCCAACCTCACCATCCCGCTAGCGGGCGCGCTTGGTGGCAACAGCGAAGCCCGCTTCAGCGCCCGCGACGTGATCTCCAATCCCGCGATCGGCGGCTTTGCCCGGACGTTCGTCCGCAAGCAGATCCTGTTCGGCAAAGGCCCGGGCGGCGCGATCACGCCGCTGTTCAAGCTTCAGCCCTCGGTCGAATTGCCCGCCCGCTCGTTCTTCGGCTCGGCGCTGTCTGAAAAGCAAAACGATATCCTGGACGTGTTTCGAACCGGCGTAACGGAGGCGCTGTAACCATGCCGACCGTACAACGCAATCTGATCCTCGATAACGTCGTTGCCGCGCTACAAGCGATCTCCGGTGCGCCGAACTATTTTTACACTGTGCAGCCCGAAGCCGTGTCGCGTGTCTTGATGCCGGTGGATCGGATTACTATCTTTCCCGCTCTGTTCGTCACTGAGGGTACCGAAAGCAGCCGATGGCAAACTGTCGGTCCGCAGCTTCTCACCAACATTTTTGAAATCGTGATTTGGGGCTACTCCCGCGCCGACGGCTCGATTGCTACCGACGCGACGCACGCCAAAGAGGCTCTGCTGCACGACGTTGAGGTCGCGTTGGCAGCCGCACTCGAGCCCGGCCAATTGGGTGGTTCGATCGTTGATTTCATTCCATCGGGAAGCACACTGACGAT
>JBEKLA010000374.1:0-3234 GCA_050010455.1 Binataceae bacterium (SeqCode)
CTGTCCGGCATCCCTTCAACGTCGAGAAAGATCGGGACCCCCTCAAACTTTAGCGACGGTGCCCCGACCACATGAATCTGGTTCTTCTTAATCGCCAGGGCCTTGAGGTTGTGATCGTTCTTGACGACTGGAGCGGCGCGCCTGGCGGATTTCGTGGGATGCTCGGCCTCCGGCCTAGCCCGCTTACGCCGTCGGGGGCGGTAGCCGTAGGACAGCTGCGTTACCGTTGATATTCCCTTGGCATTGCATTTCGCCCGCTCCTTGCCCGTCATCGCGCTGAGCAGGCTCAAATCGTCACGTTCGGCGGTGACGCTGCGACACCTCGACTGGAAGTCACAGACGGCGCAATGTCTGTTCAGGACGAGCGGGGGTGGCTCTCGACCGCGGCAGATCGCCCCGATCGCCTCAATGATTCGCCCTGTCCGGGCCACGTGGTCCCCGATCTTCAGAGTTTTTCGGCGTTGCCCCTTGCCGTAGACCAATGTTCCCGTGTCTGCCACCGTCCCGGTGGCCTGCGTCAGTGCAAGCGCACCGAAACACACGATCAGGCTGTCGGAAACGTCCGGCTTGTCCCAAGGTGAAAGCAAGACTGGGACAAAGGGGCCGGATGGTTTTAATTTCTGCGGTTGGCGGCTTCCCGGTTTGGGCGGCGGCAACCCAAAGTCATAGATGGCCGTTTCGCAGTCGACATCATGCGTAATGGTCGTGTAGTCGGGGCTGCGCCAAAGCTGTCCAAAATCAAGAGGTTCGGCCACCTCAGCCCCGGCGTGCAGGCGCCTCTTTGCCGCCGCTTTATACATAGACGATATGCGTGCCTCGATGTCGGCGAAGAAGGTGCCCGGTGGCGGCTCGCCGATCGCCAAGAGATACGCTTTCGTCGGGCATTTGAGGAACGCGGAAAATACCGCGGCCGTGATTGAGTTGCTCGCATCCATAGTGGTCGATTATGCCGGGTTTCGGCGGAGCGCCATCACGTTGGGTCACATCTGGTGGTCGCACGGTTTCGACGCTCGCGCAGACGGTAGGGCCACATGTTGGGCACGGATTGAGAGACAGGCCATGACCGGCCGACGGCAGAAGGCCGAGATGAACGCCGTCTCGCGACAGAAGAAAGCCGGAGGATCGATGCGGATGCGGTGAGCACGATATCTCCTCGGCGACGACGTAGGACCGACAGATGGGGCGTATTCCGAACGACGGCAGGATAGCGTCACCGCCGCAGGAGTTCGACACCCTGGCGAGGGGGCCGTTGCAATTCGATGGTACGTTCTGCGCTGTGGCTTTACGAGGATTTTTGGTTGGGTGATATCGTAGTGAGCAGCCTCGGGAAGACCATTGAGGCAGGAGAAGCGGGAAAGAAAAATGATGGCAAGGTAAAGCGGGTGTCCCCGCTGCCAGACCTTTGGTCCTAACTCTTTGTCTGCACATTGTTTTTTTGGCTCGTCTCGAATGCGTGTCCGAGGGGACCGGGCGGCGCTTCGGCCGTTTTTCCCTTGTTTTCAATGGCCCGATCGCCGTCGTCCGCGATGTGCGGAGAACTGAGAACCGCCGCACCTACGCTGGCGCCACAACTGGCGCCGGCATCCGGCGCGCCAAGCCGCCGCGCTCCGCGGCGTGCTCGAAGAGGTCGGCTACGCCGACGCGCTTGTGTGTGGCGAATTGCTACTTATTGCCAGGCTTGACAATTCGCCCACACACGAGAAGCGCCCAAAAGCATATGCGGAACCGAAAGCGGCCGGATTAACTGGGAGGGGTCAAAATCTCTAGAACGGGGCGGCGCAGGACCGCGGCGCTAGCCACGCACGCGCGTCCGCAGGTTAGGAGGGGGGAGGGGGTCTAAATCTCTGGGACTGGCGCGGCGTAGACCGCGGCGCTAGGCACGCGCGCGCATCCGCGAAATTCGAATTTTTGTCACATGCGCCTTCCCGACGTAAGCACAGGGACGCTGTGATGGGCTGATTGAAGCCAAGGTTATCGACCAGTCAACTGTTTTCCGAGTTTTTTCGCCCGTTTGCGCACGATTTCCGCCTGTTTGGTGACGATTTCCGCGTGTTTTGATCCAGCATGAAAAGTTGCCCGCTTGAGCGGCTGGTAGTTTGGGCAAGGAACCCGGGCGTGATGGCCGCGGCGGCGAGCGCGAAAGCAACTGCGGCGCGGGCAGGCGCTGGGTGTGGCCGACGCCGCCAGCATCACAAAGTCGGCTTGCGCTAAGCGATGGTTGTAGACCGCAAGCACCTGATCGGCGCCGGCAGTGATCGAGATTGCGGTGCGGAACGACATGCCAGCCGAACTTGAGGCGAAATGGGCCACCGCAGCCGGACGAGCCTGGTGAATCGTTCCCCATCGGCGGGGGTGGTTGCGGGGACTGGGGCGAAAGAGCCGTGGTGGGCCGCCGGTGCGGCAACGTGGGCCGAAATTGCGGAAGATGTGGAGGAGGGAACGATGGTGGCCGCCGCGCCTCAACTCGGCGCGTGTTTGGGCCTTGCGGATGGAGTGGATATGAGCGGGGCGACCACGCTAGTGATGTCGGTCGGGTAAGCGATGGCACGGATTGCGAAGTTTCACCTGCCCAGTTGCGCTGGCGGCGACTGCGAGTGCCTGTGGGAGCTGGACTATCGCCCGCAGGGGCTGTACGGCCCCCGGCGGCGGGTGCGCTTCCAGACCAAGAAGGCCGCCGAGCGATATCTGGCGCAAACCGCGCTGCAAGCAGCGCGCGGCGACTACGTCGAACCGGCCGAGGTACCGAGGTTCGCGGAAGTGGCCGAAGACTGGTTTCGGAGCAAGAGCGATCGCCGCCCCTCGCACGTGTGCGACCTGCGCGCGCGTCTGGACCAGCACATTCTGCCGGCTTTCGGCGCCTGCAAGATCGATCGGGTTGCGGTTATCGCAATCGAACAGTTCCGTGACGGGCTGCGCGAGCGGGGCTATGCGTACCGGACGATCAACACGATACTGCGGATCATGGGGGCGGTGTTTCGGCTCGCGCTCAAGCGCGGTCAGTGCGCGAAGAACCCTGTAGAGGGCGTTGATCGTGCGGTCGCGGCGGCTAAGGAAATCAGGCCGGGCGCAGAGGCCGATGGTAGCGGCGAGGAGGTTAACCTCGAGCGCATCTTGACGGCGGAGGAGATCGGTCGATTGCTGGAAGCGGCTAGTGGCGGAATCTGGCGGACGCTGATCAAGACCGCCTTCGTGAGCGGTGCCCGCTCGGGAGAGCTGCTGGCCCTGCGCTGGACT
>JBEKLA010000375.1:0-5573 GCA_050010455.1 Binataceae bacterium (SeqCode)
CAATTCCGAAGTGCGAAACGTAACGTCGGCGAGCAACACGGACGATGGCATCCTGGCAGCCTCCACCGGAAGCGTCAGCGGATTGCGCTTGACTTCGAATGTGGTGGTATTAAACAAGTCGAACGGCATCGTTCTAAACAACTCCACCAACGGCCAGCTTGAGAATAACGACGCCACCGCCGATGGCTTCAACGGGATTACCCTGGCAGGAGGCAGTGGCAACGAACTCCAAGGGAACCGGGCCGAAGGGGGGAACGCGGGCGGGATCGGCATCTACCTTACTGACTCGACCAATAACAGGATCGATGGGAACGCCACCAATGGAAACAGTGACCTCGGAATGTTTGTTGACAACGGGTCCACGGGCCAACTTATTCAGAGCAATCAGTCCACCGGCAACGGCGTGACGGATATGGACGATGGCAACGCTAGGTGCGATTCCAACCATTGGCAGAACAATAGTTTCTTTACCAGCAACCAGTCGTGCATACATTAGCCGGCTCGCAGCATCGAGGTGCTCCGAGAGCGCGAGGTGTCGCGCCTTCAACCTAGGAGCCAGATTTTGAGATTGCGCCCCGCACAAGCGCCCGTGGCGCAAGCCCTGATAGGTTTTTAGGGGTCACGGTCGTGGGATGATTGGTGTTGCGGCCCGATGACACAGAGTACCGCAAAAGCCTGCCTGTCGTCCGCAAAAATTCTGCGACAGTCAAGCAGCGCGTGCCATGAAGCTGTACTCGTGGTGAAGTCCGTTCAAGACGGGGTCAGATGCGGAACCGAACGCGGCCGGGTTAAGTGTGCGTCCAGCGAAGGCTGGCGCGTTCAGCGGGAAATGAGTCCCACCAAGGCAAGAGCCAGAAGCCTTGCAGCTTGGATGGCTTACTCCGCGAGCCTTTAGCCTGGCGAAGCGGACCCCGAGCGCACGCTCCTGCAGCCGCTAGGACCTCTTGCAGCGAGCATGTTATGCCATCGAAGCGGAAGCTGTTTGGACGGGAATCAACCATGAGCCTGAGAATTGAAGACTACGCGCTGATCGGAAACACTCGCACCGCCGCGCTGGTGGGAAACAACGGCTCGATCGATTGGCTGTGCATGCCACGATTCGACTCGGGTGCTTGCTTCGCCGCACTACTGGGGAGTCCCGCAAACGGACACTGGCTAATTGCGCCGAGCAACGTCGTGCGGACGGTCCGCCGCCGATATCGCGGGCCGACCCTTGTCCTGGAAAACGAATTCGTGACCGACAGCGGAGCGGTTGTGGTGGTCGACTTCATGCCGATCGCGGAGCGTCATCAACAGGTAGACGTCGTTCGAATTGTCCGCGGCCTTCGCGGCAAGGTGCCAATGCGGATGCAGGTGGCGTTTCGCTTCGACTACGGGCATATCGTGCCGTGGGTAACGAGCGGCGTTCACGGACTGCGCGCGATCGCTGGTCCCGACGCGCTCAAGCTCAGAACGCCGGCCCCCATGCGCGGTGAGAACCTGACTACAAGCAGCGAGTTCACCGTCGCGGAAGGACACAGCGTTCCGTTTACGCTTACCTGGTATCCCTCGCACGAAAATGAGCCGGGCGAGAAGCATCCGATGCAGGCGCTGGCTGAGACCGAAGAGTGGTGGCACCAGTGGTCATCGCGATGCACGATTACGGGACTGTGGCGCGACCTGGCGCTGCGATCGTTGGTCACGCTGAAGGCGCTCACCTACGGCCCGACCGGGGGTATCGTCGCCGCCCCGACGACCGCGATTCCGGAATGGATCGGCGGTCCGCGCAACTGGGACTACCGCTTCTGCTGGCTTCGTGACGCCACTTTCACTCTGTATGCGCTGCTGATTTCGGGCTACACGGAGGAGGCGCTCGCTTGGCGTGAGTGGCTGCTGCGCGCGGCCGCCGGAAGCCCCGACGACCTCCAGATCATGTACGGTATTGCGGGCGAGCGCCGGCTTACCGAGTTGGAGCTTCCGTGGCTGTCGGGCTACGAAGGAAGCAGCCCGGTGCGCATCGGAAACGCGGCACACGAACAATTTCAACTTGACGTATACGGCGAAATCATGGACGCGGCCCACCTATGCAGCCGCAGCGGCGCCAGTTCGCCGCCAGAATCATGGCATCTCCGGACCGCGCTGATGGAGCATCTGGAGAAGGTCTGGAACCAGCCCGACGAGGGAATATGGGAAGTCCGAGGATCGCGGCGCCATTTCACGCATTCGAAGGTGATGGCGTGGGTCGCGCTCGATCGAGCGGTAAAAGCGGTAGAAGGAGGCCAACATGAAGGACCGCTCGATCGATGGCGCAAACTGCGCGATCGGATCCATCGCGACGTCTGCAGGCAGGGCTTCAATCGCCAGCGCAACGCGTTCGTCCAGTACTACGGGACCGACGTGCTTGACGCGGCATTGCTGATGATTCCGCTGGTCGGCTTTCTGCCGGCGCACGATCCACGAGTGGTGGGAACCGTTGAGGCGATCCAGCGTGAACTGATTTCCGAGGGGTTGGTGATGCGCTATCGCACCGAGACAGATGTGGACGGACTGCCTGCAGGCGAAGGAGTTTTTCTTCCATGCTCATTCTGGCTGGTGGATAATCTCGTGCTGGGGGGGCGCCATCACGAAGCACGTCAGCTTTTTGAGCGGCTCGCCTCGCTTTGTAATGACGTTGGACTGCTCTCCGAAGAATACGACCCGGTATCGCGCCGGTTACTCGGCAACTTCCCGCAGGCGTTTACCCACGTATCGCTGGTGAACTCAGTGCATAACTTGGCGCCCGCCGAAGGACCTGCCCGCCATCGCTCGACCGGCTGAAGGTTTTAGGCCGCATTTTCCGACATCGACGGTTTACGAGTCGCCGGAGCGTTCGAATCAACTCTCTCCGCCACACACTCCGGTCACTACGGCATTCTCTGCAGCCCGGCACGAAATAGCCCGCCTTTAAGGAGCTTGAGCGCATCGGCGACAAGCATACGCGCAAGGTCAATGTTCGCATCATCGCTGCGACCAATCGCGACCTGACGAAGGAGGTTTCGCCAGGATCTCTTGTATCGTTTGCGGGTGTTTCCGATTGAAGTCCCGCCATTGCGTGAGCGCTGGCCGTTTCAGAGGCCAGTCCACCAGAGGAATTCATTCTGCTCGGACGAAAGGTCGGTTAGCGCAGGTCTAGTCAGTTGGCCTTCGAATTTTGCGCCGCGCGTCGTGTTGAGATCGTATTCAGCTCCGCGATGCGCTCGGCAATTTGGCGGCTCAGCCAGCTCGTGTCCGTCCTGCCCATCCTTAATTGTCCAGAGCGCGGTCAACCAGGACCGGCCGTCCTCAGCTGCCTCGAAACGCTCAACCCACACTGCAACTTGATAGTCGATATGGGTGTCGGCGTACCATGGATAGTTTGTAATCTTCCGGGTGCCGAGTATTTGCGACAGATTCTGACCCAGCACGCTTTCGAAATTCCGATCCAGAGGCTCGCCCCAGCGCTTCTCGTCGGAGACGATGAGACGATTCGATGTCGTGCGTGTCACCACACCCGGCCGCCTGAGATAACCGGGAAAGCTAATCGGTCCGACTCCGACGGAGAGGCGCGCAGTCGAGGCCGTGAACGTCGCGCTCGAACTGCTTGGAGCAGTCGGAGACAGTATGAAGTACTGCGTGAGGTCCGGCTGGGGCGCCATGAAAGAACAGGCCGCGGCCGCGACGCAGGCGCTGGCACCGATCAGGCGCGACAATCGATGGATTTTCATGTTCATTTGCTATCAGACACGTATTTGCCGCGGATCAACGCGCCGGGATTGCGCTGCAGATAGTCGGCCAAGTCGTGAATCGAGCGCGACGCCTCGGCAAGCTCCTCGAGCGTCAGGTCGATCTTGTGAGTCATGGGAGAGCTCGGACTGACGAGAAGCTGCGCCGACGCCAGAGTGGAGCGCGCCTGCACTAGCGCCTCCTGCAGGTCAGTCGAGGACTTCTCAAGATTCGCGATCAAAGGGTCGATCCTCGCGCCAGTCCGGTCGATCGCGTTCTTGGCCGAGATCACAGCTTTATTGACATTACCCAGGGTTTCGTCGAGCTTATCCACGGATGCCTTGAGATCGGGATCGCCGACTAATTGATTGAGCGAGGCAATGGCCTGGTGAAGCTCCGGATCGCCGGCCAGTTGCTTGACCGACACGCCCGCTTCGGTAATCGAAGTAACCAGTGCGTCCAAATCAACCTTCTCCAGCTTAGCCAGCGCTTTGGTCGCGTCCTCATGGATCTGCTCCAACTCTGTCGGAATCGTAGGAATCTCGGGATACGGACTGGTGCCCGGTGCGATATAGAGGTGGAGCGGGGTGTTGGGTTGGAAGTTAAGGCCGACATAAAGCAGCCCGGTCAGCAGGCTTTCCATTTTAAGTTGCGCCCGCAGCCCCTGCCTTACCAAGCGGTCGAATTCTTCGCGATTGAAGGACTGCGTCGTGCCTCCCTTGGCCCTGAATTCCCGCTCCTCAAGCGCTAGGATCACGGGGATCGGAGCCTGTGCGATGTTGACTTGCCGAAGCTCGCCCTGCCCGGCCTGCAGCCGCAGGGAGATTCGCTCCACGGTCCCGACCTGGACTCCGCGGATTTTGACCGCGGCGCCCACCTTCAATCCGCTCAGGTTGCCCTGGAACATGCAGATGTAGAGATGCGGCTTGCGGAACAACTCTCCCGAGCCCAGCACCACGGCGACCACCGCGGCCAGCGCCAAGCTGGCGATCACGAAGCCGCCGATTGCAGTGGAACTTACTCGCTTAGCCATGGCTGATGTTTGCTCCGTTTTTCCTACGCGCTGCGCGTCAGGAATCTGCGCACGCGGGGGTTTGTGGAATGAGTCAGCATACTGTGCGGACCGCCGACGGCAATCTCAAATGTGCAGAAAATTGAAAGCGACTGCATAGACCCCGCATGCCACGATCACCATCACGATCGACATAACGACCGCCTGCGTCGCCGCATCGCCCACAGCCGAAGAGCTGTTGCCGCACTGCAAGCCTCTTAGACATCCCGCCAGCGCGATCAACACGCCATAAGTCGTCCCCTTAACCAGGCCGCCCGCAAAATTGACAAAGGTCAGGGTCGAAATTGTCTCACGGATATATGAGGACAACGAGAGATCTAGCATCACCACTCCGACGAATGCGCCACCTAGAATCCCGAGGAAGTCAGCGAACAAGCACAGCAGCGGCATTGTCATCGCGAGCGCCAGCACACGCGGCAGCACGAGGAATTCGGGCGGCGAAATACCCATAGTGGTGAGCGCGTCGATCTCCTGGGTTACCTTCATGGTGCCTAGCTCGGCGGCGAACGCAGCGCCGGTGCGGCCCGACATGATGATCGCCGTCATCATCGCACCCATCTCCCGCACCATTCCGATTCCCACTAGGTCGGCGACATAGATGGAAGCGCCGAAGCGTGAGAGTTGCACGGCGCCCATGAAGGCCAAGATGACTCCGACCAAAAATGCGATCAGGCTGACGATTCCGACAGCCTCGGGACCACATTGCTGCACGACTTCCATGAGGTCGACTCTCCGGTACCGAGCTTTGCCGCGGGCGAATCTGCCAACCGCGATCGAAAGG
>JBEKLA010000376.1:0-3232 GCA_050010455.1 Binataceae bacterium (SeqCode)
CGATATTTCCCGAGATCGTAAAGATGGCCGATCACGCCGGTCGAGCACGGCACGATCGATTCCGGCGGGCACGAAATCTCTTTGGCCACCGCCGCGCACGAATCGAGCGCAAGCTTCATCCCGGCTTTGCCCGTGAAGCAGTTCGCGCATCCCGAATTCGCGACCACCGCGCGAATCCGCCCCGCACGCAGCCGATCTTCGGCCACGATAACCGGAGCCGCCTTGACCCGATTAGTGGTGAATACGCCGGCCGCCGCGGCCGTCGCGTCGGCCACGATCAGGCCGAGATCGTCTCTGCCGGCTACGGCCTTCAGGCCGGCACTGACCCCCGCGAAACGAAATCCCCTGACCGGCCGCGCTTGCTCTTCAACGTCCATCGCCGCCTCCGAGCCGCCATCTACCGCGCCGCGAGCGCGCGCGCAAGCCCGCCGCGGCGAGTTTCGCGCGTTAAGAATGATTGCGGCGATTCGCGGCTACTTGCCGTGGCAGCGTTTATACTTCTTGCCCGAGCCGCAGGGGCAAGGATCGTTGCGCCCGACTTTGTCGCCCTCGCGCTTGACCGGTGCCGCTGCCGCCGCTTCGGTTTGGCCGCCGTGGCTCGCCACCGTCTGGCGGGGACGCTGCTGCTGAATCTCGCCGACATCCTCTTGCTGGGTGACTTGAACCGAGAAAGTCTTTTCGACCACGTCCTGCTGCATCACCCGCAGCATCGCCTCGAACATCGAGAAGCCTTCCTTCTGATACTCGGTGAGCGGATTGCGCTGCCCGTAGCCACGCAGCCCGATTCCCTCCTTGAGATGGTCCATCGCCAGCAGATGGTCCTTCCACAGCGAATCGAGCGTCTGCAGCATCACCAGCTTCTCGATCTGCCTCATCACGGGCGCGCCGAAAGCCTGCTCGCGTTCCTCGTAGACCGCGCGCACGCGTTCTTCGGCGAGCTCGGCCAGCGCCCCAGGGTTCGCCGGCACCTCGCCGTCGTGGCGGAATTCGAAGCGGAATTTGAACTGCTTGTAGAAGGCCTCGTCGAGCGCCTTCCAGTCCCATTCGGCGGGAGCGACTTCGGGGTCCGCGTGGGCAGCGACAATATCCGCGATCACCTCGTCGCACATGTCGAGGATGTCGTCCTTGAGCGGCGCGTCACTGAGCAGCTCCTTGCGGCGATGGTAGACCACTTCGCGCTGCTTGTTCATCACGTCGTCGTAATCGAGCAGATGCTTGCGGATATCGAAGTTGTGCGCCTCTACCTTCTTCTGGGCGTTTTCGATCGCCCGCGAGATCCATCGATGCTCGATCGCGACGCCGTCCTCCATCCCGATCCGGCTCATCAGGCCCTTGAGGCGATCGCCGCTGAAAATCCGCAGCAGGTCGTCTTCGAGCGCGAGGTAAAAGCGCGACGATCCGGGGTCGCCCTGCCGCCCCGATCGGCCGCGCAACTGGTTATCGATTCGCCGCGACTCGTGGCGTTCGGTGCCGAGAATATGCAGCCCGCCCGCCTTGAGCACCTGCTCACGTTCGGCGGCACACTGGGCGCGAAAGTGGACTAGTGCTTCCTGATACTTGGGGTCGGCCGGGTCCCTGGTTCCGGCCTGAGCCGCGGCCATGAATTCAGGGTTGCCGCCCAGCACGATATCGGTGCCGCGCCCGGCCATGTTGGTCGAGATCGTCACCGCCTTGAAGCGTCCCGCCTGGGCCACGATTTCCGCTTCGCGTTCGTGGTTCTTGGCGTTCAGCACATGATGGGGAATGCCGGTCTTCTTGAGCTGGGCAGCCAGCCGCTCCGATTTCTCGATCGAAACCGTACCGACCAGCACCGGCTGGCCGCGCTCGTAGCAATCCGCGATCTCCTCAAGCACGGCGTCGAACTTTTCCGGCTCGGTCTTGTAGACCATGTCGTGATGGTCGATGCGGATCATCGGCATGTTGGTCGGGACCACCACTACCGACAGGTTGTAAATCTGCTGGAATTCCACCGCCTCGGTATCGGCCGTGCCAGTCATCCCGGCCAGCTTTCCGTACATCCTGAAGTAATTCTGAAAGGTGATCGTGGCCAGGGTCTGGTTCTCGGATTCGATCTTGACGTTTTCCTTGGCTTCGACCGCCTGATGCAGCCCGTCACTCCATCGCCGCCCCGGCATCAGCCGCCCCGTGAACTCGTCGACGATGATCACCTCGCCGTCTTTGACCACGTACTCGACGTCGCGCTTGAACAGCGTGTGCGCCTTGAGCGCCTGGTTCACGTGATGGACCAGCGTGATGTTGCGCGGATCGTAGAGATTTTCGACTCCGAGCAGCTTCTCGACGCGCGATACGCCCTCTTCGGTGAGCGCCGCGGTGCGCAGCTTCTCGTCGACGGTATAGTCGGCCTCGTGCTTGAGGCGCGGGATCACGCGATCGACGATATAATAGGTATCGGTCGATTCCTCGGAAGCGCCCGAAATGATCAGCGGCGTGCGCGCCTCGTCGATCAGGATCGAATCGACTTCGTCCACGATCGCGTAATGATGCGGGCGCTGGACGTAATCCTCGAGACTGAACTTCATATTGTCGCGCAGGTAGTCGAAGCCGAACTCGTTGTTCTGGCCGTAAGTGACGTCGCAGCCGTAGGACTCCTTGCGCTGCTGGTCGGTGAGCCCGTGAACGATTACGCCCACGCTCAACCCCAGGTACTGGTAGATTTGGCCCATCCATTCGGCGTCGCGCTTGGCCAGATAATCATTGACCGTGACCACGTGCACGCCGCGGCCCGCGAGCGCGTTCAGTACGACTGGCAGGGTCGCGACCAGGGTCTTGCCCTCGCCGGTTTTCATCTCGGCGATCCGGCCCTCGTGCAACACCATTCCGCCGATTAGCTGGACGTCGAAGTGGCGCTGGCCCAGCGTGCGCTTCGACGCTTCCCGCACCACCGCGAAGACCTCGGGTAAAATCTCCTGCAGCGCCTCGTCGCGTTCCTCGCGCTCCTCGATCGCGCTGATGCGGGCTTTCCATTCGGCGATTCGCGCCCGCAACTGATCGGCGCTCTCTGCCTCCATCCGGCTCTCGAGCTCGTTGATATCGTCGACGAAGGGACCTAGGCGCTTGATCTCGCGATCGTTCTTAGAGCCGAAAATCTTGCGCGCGATAAAATTAAATGAGGCTGCCATGGCTTGCTATGATTTTACTTGTCCCGCGCTCTCCGCAAAAGCGGCATTCCATGCCGACGCCAGCCGGGATTCCTCGCTGCGCTCGGAATGAC
>JBEKLA010000377.1:0-3214 GCA_050010455.1 Binataceae bacterium (SeqCode)
AATATCAAAAATCCGATGCATGCGCACGAGTTCGAATAGCCCTCGCACCTGTTTCGACATGCCGCAGAGCTTCAGGTCTCCGCTCTTGGCGCTCAATTGACGGAGGCAGGAGAGCATAGCGCCGAGTCCGGAGCTATCCACAAAACGCAGCCGGCTCAGATCGAGCACCAGCCTAGTGTTTGCTTGCAGGACGGGCGCAATGTCGCGCTTGAACTCTCCGGCGTTGCTTGCGTCCAGTTCATCCATGGGCATCGTCGCGACGGCGACGCTGTCTATATTGTCAACGGCTATTTCCATCGAGTCTCACTTTCCTCCCGCTTTGCGGGCTTTAACCAGCGCAACACAGTTTCTGCCGCGTTCATCGCGATAGTACCTTACTTCATCGACGCTCCTAGCGATGATATAAGCGCCGAATCCGGAGTCGCGCGAGCCATCGAGCGGCGGCGGCGGCGCTGTCGAGGGGTCAAAAGGATCTCCGAAGTGATGCAACTGGATCTCGATACGGCCTGGGAAGGCTTCGGCGTCGAGATGAATCGGTTGATCTTCGCGGCCATGATAGGCGTGCTTCATGATGTTGCTGGCAGCCTCGTTGACCGCTAGCTCGAGAGCGGCAACGCTATCTTCGTCCAGCGGTGGACCCGGAAGATTGCGGCAAAAACCGCGCACGAATTCGCGCACGTGTGGGAGTTGTTTGAGATCGCTGCCGATCTCCAGTTCCTGCCGTGCGATGGGGAGCTGCTTTTCTTGCACCCTGATTGCCACACTGGTTAAGTCGTCGGTTAACTGTAAAGACCCAGTGAAGGTAGCGATGGCTTGGCGAACGGCTTCCACCAACGACGCAGGCTCCAGTTGGCTGTGGCTCACAACACACTCCTCCAGACGCTGCGGCCCAAACAGCTCGCCAGTGGAACTCCGCGCTTCGGTGACACCATCCGAATAAAAAAAGAACAAGTCTCCGGGCTCGAATGGAACAGAGATCTGATCGTAGATCTCACCTTCCCGGACTCCCAGGGGCAGGTTGTCTCCATGCAGTATCTCATGGAGCCCTGTCCTGCCGTGCAAGTCAACGATCCCTGTATGCCCGCAATCGACGAGATCGAGACTGCACCTACTCATGTCGAATCGGGCGTAACACAAGGTCACAAAACTGTCCAGATCGATCAGGTGCTTCACCAACTCAGCATGGGCGAGCATCACGATCTCTTTGGGCTCCGGAAGCTTACTATCCTTGGACAAGACCATCAAGTCGCTGAGAGCTCGGAGGATATGGCTCTTCGTAGCGGCCCCCAAGAGCGCCGCGGGAACCCCTTTCCCCATGACGTCTCCAACAATCACATCGAGAGACTCATCCGAGTGCCGCAGAAAGATGTAGAAATCGCCGTCGATTCGCTGGGAGGGGATAGTCAGCGCGGCCACTCGAAGTCCGGGAACGTTCACGGGCGGTTGATCGAGCAGCAGGGTCTGCTGGATTCTGAAGCCGATCTCGATTTCCCGTTCCCGGGCTTGTTCCAGTTCCTTGTTCGCTGCCTGTAGTTGGCCAGTTCGCGCAATGACGCGCTGTTCTAGGTCGGCGTTGAGGGCGCGTATTTCGGCTTCCGCGCGTTTGCGTCCCGTGATGTCTTGAACCGTGCCGAGTCCCTCGATCGCCTTACCGTCTTTGCCGAATTCGACCTTTGCCCTTTCTCGAACCCATTTCACTTCGCCGCCAACCATGATCCGGAACTCGATGTCATAACGTGCCCCATGCAAGGCGGCAGTCCAGGCCTTGTTGACCCCTTCTCTGTCTTCGGGGTGGACCGACTCAAGAAAAGCCTGATACGTCAGACTTGTGCCTTTGGGTACTCCAAATATGCGAAACACCTCATCCGACCAAGCAAGCCGATTTTCAGCCACATCCAGATGCCAGCTCCCGATGTGGGCAATCCTCTGCGCCCGGTTCAGGTTCTCTTCACTCTCGCGTAATGCGTCGTCGGCACGCTGGCGCTCGATCATCATCCCAAGCACGTTCGCTACGGCCTTGAGGAAATTGACTTCGTCCGTAGAGAAAGCTCGTCGCTTCCTTGTATGTGCCCCCAGAACACCATAAGGGCCCTCGCTGGTAGGGATGATGACGCTCATGCCGCTCACTACGCCATGTTCGTGAAGCAGCGGCGATCCACTGAAACGCCTTTCGCTCCGAAGATCTTCGACGATCACGGGTTGATCGGAAAGCAGGGTGTAACCGGCTTGGGAATCCGTGCCCATGTCGACGGTCCCGTGGCCGACGAGTCCTTCCTTCCAACCGACGCCGGATCGGAGCAACAGGGCTTTGCCATCCGGAAGGAACTCCAGCACCTTGCAATACTCGACGTCGAGAGTCTGCGCGACCAGAGCGACCGCGTCGTCGAGTACCTTGCCGGAGGTTTCGCTGCGAAGCGCCTCCTGCCCCAGTTCGGCCACCACGGCTTGAAGGTGTGCGAGCAGGCGGATCTCGTTCTCGGCGCGCCTGCGTTCAGTAACGTCGCGCGCAGCGGCAAAGACGCCGACGATGCCACCAGCGTCGTCGCGGTAGACCGATGCGTTGTACAACACGGGTATCGTGTGACCGTCGCCGTGGCGGACCTCGAGCGGGTAATTACGTACCAATCCTTGCCGGAACGCCTGTTGATAACCTGCCCGGGCCTGCTCCGGTTCAGTAAAGTAATCCGAAAAGTCCGTCCCGATGAGTTCGGCTCGCGAGCGACCAGTGGCGGTCCCCGTCGCGGCGTTCACGTCGGTGATCTTGCCGTCGTGACCGATGGTCACAAGCGGATCGAGGCTGGCTTCGATCAGGCTCCGGTTGTAAGCGTTTGCCAACTTCGCTTCCCGCGCCAGCAGCTGTATCTCGCGTTCCGCCCGCTTGAGTTCAGTAACGTCCTGGACGGTGCCGCGTACCAATACGATTTGGCCATCGGTATCGCGCTCTACTTCACCTCGGCCGGTGACCGACCTGATGGCGCCGTTGGCACGGACCATCTCCAGGTCGAGTTCGTAAGGTACTCCCGTCTGAATGGCGCTTTGTATGGCCGCATCGAGTCGCGCTGAACTTTGCGACGTGTAGAACCCGAGGTGCTCTTTGTATGTGGACGGGGGCAGCATGGGATCACGCCACGCAATATAAGACAGTCCTGCAGACCAAGTAACGCTGTCGGTTTGGGGATCCCACCACCAACTGCCCACTTGCGCCAGGCGCTGT
>JBEKLA010000378.1:0-3196 GCA_050010455.1 Binataceae bacterium (SeqCode)
GTTATAGGCCAAGATGTAAGGATGGGCCTGCGGCAACAGGTCGGCAAACTGGCTGTACATCTGGACGTAGAAGGCGTGGTAGCCGAAGAAAGCCGTCAGGGCCAATAGCCAGGTGAGCGAGAACCACCGGTACCTCAGTGAGAAGTGGACCAGCTTGTGGACGAATTGCTCAGCGAGTGGCAGCTTACTTTCATCAATAGGCGTCGTCATTATCGACCTCTAGCGCACTGTTGTTTGATTTAACGTTGACTTCCAGAGCCATTGGGTTCTTGCCAGCCCATCCCAATTAGCGCGTCTCAGCCACCGGCCTTCGCCAGCAACTCTCGGCTGATAGGCTCCCAGGTGTCGCCGCTATCGTGCGTCACCAGAATCGTTCCGCTCCCCGCGGCGACCAAGCCGAAGTTTCCGTTGGGCGCGAACTTTATGGTGCGCAGCCAGGTGAACACGCGCTCGGCCACTTGTGGGTCAACCGTCCAATTATCGTTGCGGTCTTTCACCAAAGTTCCCAAGATACCGGTCGAGATGCCCGCGTGCGCACCGCTCAAAGCCAGGCTGAACAGCGTGTTCTGAGTGCCCGTCTTCATTACATGCCAGTGCTGGCCGCCGTCGTTGGTACCGAGGATGAAGCCGCCGGCACCGGCGGCCAGGCCATCCTTCGGGGTGGAGAAGACGGCTTGGAACAGGTAGAGGTCTTCTTCGGTAAGGGTCGGGATACCGCGGCGGCGAGCCTCTTCGTCGGTGACGTCCTGGGTATACTTGGGCAGTCCGGAGACGTCCTTTTGCTCCTGCCAGGTATGCCCGCCATCAGTGGTGTGGAGTATCGTGCCGAACTCGCCGACGATCCAGCCCTCCTTGTCGTCGAAGAAGAACACGTCGTTGAGCGTGATGTCCTTCTTGAGGCCGAGGCTTTCCCAGGTCTTGCCGTTATCGGCAGAGTGGATGACGGTGCCAAACGGTCCGACCGCCCAGATCTGATTGCGGTCCTTACCACGGGCGATCGAGAGAATATTGTTGTCCTTGACGTCGGCCGGCAGATTCAGCTTTTCCCAATGCTGCCCGCCGTCGGTGGTGCCGATCATCAGGCCGCGTTCGCCGCCGATCACTCCGTTGTTGGGCCCATTGAAGCTAACGCAAAAGAGCGGCGAGTGGGTGCCGCTGGGGACCAACGTGACCTTACTGCCGTCGCCGGTCACCTTAAGGATCATGCCGTAAGTGCCGACGACCCAGGCGTTGTCGTTGTCGACCACGTCGAGAGAGTAGGTGTCTTCCCGCTGAGGCAGGATGTGGCCCTCGCTGGAGCCTTTAAGCCGCGCATCGATGGCCGCGAGTTCCGCCTTGCCGGCGCAAGCCGCCACCGACATCACAAGCGTGAGTCCAAGCAGCAGCCTACCGCCATTTCTGACGAAATCCCTCTTCCTGTTAGCGAGAGTTGGGTGCACAGTTTACCTCCGCAAAATCGCCGTCCCGGGAGGACGGTTACATAACTTCGAAACTAACTGTTTGCTCGTACGCAGCCATCTACGCTGCGAGTTTCGCCTAATAGCCGACTTTCGCTTCGATTGTCCAGCCGACCCTTGGTTCCAAAAGCGTCAGTTTTTCCCTTAGTTTTTATTATGCTTCCTAATGCGCAACATGGGGTGAATGCCAGTGTTTGCCAATTATGTCAAGAGCAAGTGGCTTTTTTGACCCCAACATGACTCCGCGGTCGCGCTCGCGGAGAACCCGAACGGTAGCGATGAGTCGCTTTTCCTGTCACAGCACTGGATGTTCTTGCACCGACTGATAGCGCGAATAGCCGCGCGAAACGCCGATCTCGATGATGCCGTATCCGACTGACTGGCCGTCGCGAACTTCGATCACGCGATCGTTGATGGTGCAGGCAACGCGCCGCACCTGGGGATCGTTCAAATCCCAAACGTCATGCTCGACGTACGATGGTCCCTTGTCGTCGCCGTGGAACCATCCGCGATAGCCGCCATACAAGCCGGATTTCAGATAGTAACGCGCCGGCAGCGCCCGCAGATGAACCGAGCGGCTGGTGCCGTCGGCGAACGTGAGCTTCATCTCGCCCTCTTGCATGGTCTGGCCCAGCGGATCGTTGGCCCATTTGATGTCGTGGAGGATCGAGACCATGCGGCGGCCGCGATTCGCCTGCTTCCCGATCGGCGCGACCTCTTCGCCGGTGAGGTAAATAAATTCGCCCGGAGCGCGATCGTTGAAATACCACTGCAGGCCGTGATCCGCGAATTGAGCCGTGGTCCAGGTGTAGAAAAACGCAGGCCAACTGGTCAGCGGCGGGCTGCTTTCGTCAGTGCGCATCTCGGCGCGAACACCCCAGGAATGATCGCGCTGGCCCCACCAGCTCTGCGGCGTAACGTCGAAGCGCTGGCCGCCCACCTTGATCCATCCGCTGTAGCGCCCCAACTGCTGCGCCCGCGCGATATCTTCAACCACCTTCCCATGGCGGCGGCGGAAGTGCTGCGCTTCCTCGTGCGGATTCATCGTCGCGGAAAACTCGAGATCGAAGCTCATGCCTGAGGCGTTCTCGGCGAGCGTCAGCCGATGGCGCCGCAGGCCTTCAAGCACCGTGATCTGGAGCGGACCGACGCGCGTGGCCAGAGGCTCGGGGCGCAGCCGCCGCGACATCCGGATGTTGTGCTGAGTGTTGCCCACCGTGACGCCGGCGAAAGCGTCCATCACGTTGCGATTCGGATGGTAGCCGAGGCCCAAATCGAAAATAACGTCGCCGGCGGGCACGGGATGGCCGGTCCACCACATCCGTTCCATCCAGTTGGGATCGCTATTTCCGACGTGGTCGAAGGTGCTCGCGATTTGATGGCCGATAAAATCGTCTTGTGGCGACAGCATGGACGGTTCCTCACTTGGTTGCGGTTTGGGCGCCCTTGGAAATCTCTTTGAACAGCGGCATCGCGGTCAGCGACATGTCGCGTTGAAGTTGCTCGTGCATGTAGCGGCGCAGGATGGTCTCGATCTCGTCGGCGGTCGCGGCGGGAAGCCGGGCGCGTTCGGCAGTGCGCCAGGTAAGCGTCGCCGAGATCACGCCTTCGAGGTCATCCTTGCGCGAGCGAAGTTCGTTGGCGCTCGGATGCTCGCCGGCAAAATTGCGCGGCGCAAACGGCGGCGGCTGCAGGGATTGTTTCGCGCACAGCGCGGCAATCTGGGTTAGCGCCGCCTC
>JBEKLA010000379.1:0-3181 GCA_050010455.1 Binataceae bacterium (SeqCode)
CCCGCCCTGACGTACGCCACGCCGGCGTCGCGAAGCAGCCCCTCGATTTCGCCGCTGCGCTCGACGTGACGCGGCGCAAGCACCAGCAGAAGATCGGGAAAACGCTCGCGTATCTTGCGATAGGCGTCGAGCACCAGGCTTTCTTCGCCGGGCGCGGTCGATCCCGCGATCAAAGTCGGGCGGCCGGCGAGCATGGCGTCGAGCTCGGGCCGGATCGGCGCGCAAGCCGAGGTTTGGTCGAGGTCGTACTTGGTGTTGCCCGCGACCACGACTCGCGCGTGATTGGCGCCCAGCGCCACGAAGCGCTCGGCGTCGGCCTGACTTTGGGCCAGGATAAGATCGACGCCGGCGAGCGCGCCGCCGATCAGCGAGCCGACCCATCGATAGCGCCGCATCGAGCGTTCCGAGATGCGCCCGTTCACGATCGCCACGCGCGCGTTCAGGCGCGGCGGCTCGATCAGATAATTCGGCCACAGTTCGGTTTCCGCGATCAGCACCACGCGTGGCCGAATCGCGCGCAACAAGCCGCGGACCGCGACTCGCCAATCCAGCGGTGCGAGGACGCACGCGCGCGCGCCGGGAATCGCGCGCCGGGCCGCCTCGCGGCCTGTCGGCGTCATCGTGGTAACGAACATCTCCGCGCCGGAAAACTCGCGAATCATCGCGCGCGCGAGCGGCGCGACGCCGCCCACTTCGCCTACCGAGGCGGCGTGAAGCCAGATGCGCGTGGCGCCGGCTCCATCGAGAAGGCCGGGGTCGATCCGTCCCAGGCGCTGGCGCCGATCGGCGCGGTCGCGCGCGCCCGTCGCAATCAGCGCGAACGGCAGCGCCGGATACCAGAGCGCGTTATACAAGGCATGCGGCATCGATATTGGTGCGGCGCCAAGTCCGGCGGCACGAACTTTCAAGCACGAGAGCAGCCTGCTAGCTCACGAGCTTGTCAAAGGCAGCGTCGCCGTCGAGCTCGGGCGACTGGAATTGCAAATCGTGCAGCTTGCGATACTCGCGGCCGCGCGCGATCAGTTCGTCGTGAGTGCCCTGCTCGATAATCGCTCCGTGCACCACCACCGCGATACGCCCGGCGCGGCGTATCGTCGACAAGCGATGGGCGATCACCAGCGTGGTGCGATTCTCAATCAGATGTTCGAGCGCCTGCTGCACCAGGCGCTCGGCCTCGGAATCAAGCGACGACGTGGCTTCGTCGAGGATCAGAATCGGCGCATTCTTGAGCAACGCGCGCGCGATCGCGAGGCGCTGGCGCTCGCCGCCCGAGAGCCGCACTCCCAGCTCGCCGACCATCGTTTCATAGCCTTGCGGCAGGCGCGATATGAAGTCATGGGCGTTGGCGAGCTTGGCGGCGGCCACCACCTCGTCGAGGCTCTTCTCGATACTGCCGTAAGCGATATTGGCGCGGACGGTATCGTTGAACAGGAAGGTGTGCTGGGTTACCAGCCCGATTTGCGATCGCAGCGAGCTAAGCGAGAAGCGGCGGATGTCGATCCCGCCAATCGTGATGCGGCCCTGCTGAGGATCGTAGAAGCGCGGGATCAAGTCAGCCATGGTCGATTTGCCGCCGCCGCTCATCCCGACCAGCGCCACGACCTCGCCGGCGCCGATTTCGAGGTTGATATCGCGCAGCACCCAGTCGTCGCCGTAGCGGAAGCCGACACCCTCGAAGCGGATCGAATGGCGCCCCGGTGCGAGCACGAGCGGATCGCTTGCTTCGGCCACGTCGGTAGGCTGATCGATTACCTCGAACACGCGGTCGGCCGCGGCGACGCCCTGCTGGATAGTGTTGTTGGTCCGCGTCAGGCGCTTGAAAGGCTCGTAGATTAAAAGCATCGCGACGAAGAAGGCGCCAAACGATCCAACCGTACGGCGGCCGCTGATTACCGACTCAGCGCCAAAATATATTACCGCCACAACCGCGCACGCGGCCATCGCTTCGATCATCGGCGTCGTGAAGGCCTTGATACGTGCCACGCGCATGTAGATTCTGAACAGGCGCCGCAACTCGGCGTTGAAGCGACGGCGCTCGTAGTCTTCCATCCCGAACGCCTTGACCACGCGATTGCCCTGGATAGTCTCCTGCAACAGCGCGGAGAGCCCGCCGAGCTGCTTCTGCGCGCTGCGGGTCATCTTACGCATCTGTTTCGAGAACCGCATAATCGGCAAAACCGCAGCCGGAAAAACCACGAACGCGATCAGCGCCAGGGCCCAGTCGATATAAAACGCCGCGGCGATGACCGCGATCAGCGAAGTGCCGTCGCCGACGATCGAAAAGATACCGTCGGTGGCCGCGATCGAGAGCAAGCCGACGTCGTTGATCACCCGCGAAACCAATGTTGCGCTCGGCGTACGATTGAAAAACGACAGCGGCAGCCGCTGCAGGCGTTCGTTGAGTTCTGAACGAAGATCGAGCACGACCTTCTGACCCAGATAGGCGGTGAGATAGTCGCTTGCGAAATCAGTGCCGGCGCGGATTAGGAATATGCACAGGATTTCGATCGCAAGCGTGAATATCGTGTCGAGGTTCTTTAGCGACGTGAATTTATCGATGAGTACTTTGGCGAGGAACGGGACAGCGCCGTTGGTGGCGCTCAGCACCAGCATCGCGGCCACGGCCAACGCGACGTAGGGAAACAGGTACGGGCGCAGATAGCCGAGCAAACGGCGGTAGGTCGGCGGAAAGATCCTCATGCCATCATTTCCAGCGCCATGTCGGCAACGCGCGACGCCGCTCCCGGCGTTCCCAGCCGCGATCGAAGTTCGCTCAGCGAGGCGACAATCGCGCTGCGATTCGGTTCGGCCAGCACGCGTTCGGCCGCGCGCACCAGATTGACCGCGGTGAACCGTCCCTGAATCAATTCCGGCACGATTTCGCGGCCGGCGAGAATATTCGGCATCCCGGCGAAATGAACTCCTCTAACCAACAGCCGCGCCGCGGCCCAAGTCAGCGGCGAAACCTTGTAACAGATTACCATCGGGCATCCGAGCAGCGCGGTTTCCAGAGTCGCGGTGCCAGAAGCCACCAGCGCCGCTTCACTGGCAGCTACGATACTATAAGTATCGTTCTCGATAATACGGATGCCGTCGAGCGCGATGCGGCCCTCGCGCTCGAGATCCGCGACGGTCACGGTCTGCGCCAGCGCCAGGCAGGGGATAAGGGCGTGATCGCGGG
>JBEKLA010000380.1:0-3151 GCA_050010455.1 Binataceae bacterium (SeqCode)
TCCTGTTCGTTCACGGACTCGGCGGTTACAAGGAGAATTGGGAGGAAAACCTCGGCCACTTCGCCGCCGGCCACCGCACCATCGCGGTTGATTTGCCGGGCTTCGGCCGCTCGGACAAGCCCGCCGGCCTCCCCTACGGCATCAAGTTCTTCTCCGATACGTTATGCGCCACGCTGGATCGATTGGGCGTCGAACGCGCGCACTGGGTCGGCAACTCGATGGGTGGTCATATCTCAGCGTTCACCGCGCTCGAGCGTCCCGACCGCGTTGACCGGCTGGTGCTGGTCGACGCCGCCGGCACCAATCAGGCGGAGATTCTCCAGCTTATCGCCGCGAACCCTGAGATGGCCCCGAAGCTCGACCTCAAGCCGACGCCCGAACTGATCGATCTGATGGTCCGCAGCATCATCTTTTTCGGCCCCTCGCCGCGGGTAGACAAGATGATCGCGCGCGCGATCGACGACTGCGAGCGCCCCGACGAGCCGGCCCGCCAGAATGCGACCCTCCGCTCCTTGCAGTCCATCCTGGCGACGCCGATGGCCGAGCGGGTCGACGCCATCGCGGCGCCCACGATGCTGATATGGGGGCGCGAGGATCGGCTGGTCAGCCTGGCCAACGGCGAGATCTTCGCCTCCAGGATCGCCGGCGCGCGGATGCACGTGATCGACGAATGCGGCCACTGCCCGATGCTCGAGAAGCCCGACGAGTTCAACCGCGTCGTCACCGACTTCCTCAACAGCAACTGACGCCGCGCCGCTCCATCTGACATTTCCTTCATATCGCCTCTCCCGCATTGCCGCGGAAGAGGGTCAGGGTGAGGGCTCATGGAGCGCACAGTTTACCCAGGAAGCGAGAAATCTACGCGAAGCGATTTCTGCTTCTCCGCCAATGCTTTTCAGACCTAATCGCTTCGTAGATCCCGCGGCTGCGATGGTATTCAGAGTTTGTTCTCCGTCATCCTGAGCCCGGCGGTGAGCCGAAGCCCTGAGGCTGCCGAAGGGAACGCGAGCCGTGTCGAAGGATCTCGCGCGCTCATGCGCGCGCAAGCCCTGCGCTGAGCGCCCGGAGGACCGGGCGAGATCCTTCGCCAACGCTCAGGATGACGGCATAAGAAGCGTCATGCTCGCAACGACGCCAGCACCTCGCCGATCGGCGCGTTATCGGCCGCGTCGCGATTCCGATAGCAGTAGCGCACCACGCCTTCCCGATCGATCACGAACGTACCGCCCATCTGGAAGATATCGCCGATCGGACCGCCGTAGTTTCCCTTGAGCGCCGCCGCCGCCGCTCTGAAGGCGAGTCGCGGCGTTAGCACCTGCGCGACGCCGCCGCGCTCGAGCCCGAAGGCGCGATACGCCTCAGCCCGCGGATCGGAGAGACATGGGAAAGTGCACTTATGGCGTTGGCATAGCGCCGCCACTTGCGCCGGCGCGTCGACGGTTACGATCGCGACCTCGGCGCCGCGCGCCTGGAACTCGGAATAAGCCTCGCGCAACGCGCGAAGATGCTCATGGCAGAACGGTCATCCGGAATGGCGCAGAAACGCAATCGCGACCGGACGCGCCTGCCACAGCGAAGCGAGCGCGATCAGATCTCCGTTCGAATCGCGCAAGCTCACGTCAGGCGCCTTATCGCCTGTCTTGATCATCGCTCGCTCCTTCGCGGGGCATACCGCGCCGCTGCCTTTGTTACCGCCCCCTCACGCGACCGTCAATCCCGGCGCCGGGAAGCGGCGGCACATCTCGCGCACCGCGCCCGCGATCCGATCGATCGCCGGCTGATCGTCGCATCGCGCGATCACCTCGTCGATCCACACGGCGATTTGCCGCATCTCGTCCTCGCCCATCCCGCGCGACGTAACCGACGGCGTGCCAAGCCGAATCCCGCTCGGGCTGAAGGGCTTGCGCGGATCGTACGGCACCGTGTTGTAGTTGCACACGATCCCGGCGCTATCGAGCGCCTTCGCCGCCTTCTTCCCGATCACTTTTTTGTTGGTCAGATCGATCAGGATCAGATGGTTGTCGGTGCCGGCCGAAACCAGGTCGAAGCCGCGATTCATCAGCTCCGCCGCCATCGCCTTGGCGTTGCGCACGATCTGATGCCCGTAGGCCTTGAACTCGGGAGTCATCGCCTCCTTGAGCGCGACGCCGATCGCCGCCGTGGTGTGATTATGCGGACCGCCTTGCAGGCCGGGAAACACCGCCTTGTCGATCCGATCCGCGACCTCCTCGCGGCACAGGATCATCGCGCCGCGCGGGCCGCGCAGCGTCTTATGCGTCGTCGTGGTCACGACGTCGGCGTACGGCACCGGGTCCGGATGGGCGCCGGCGACGATCAATCCCGCGATATGCGAGATGTCGGCCATGAAGTAGGCGCCGACTTCCTTCGCGATCTCGCTGAACAGCTTGAAATCGTACTGGCGCGGATAGGCGGTCGCTCCCGCGACGATTATCCGCGGCCGCTCGCGCAGCGCGAGCTCGCGCACCGCGTCGTAGTCAATCCGATGCGTCTCGCGGTCGACCAGGTAGCGCACCGGACGCCAGAAGCTGCCCGTGATACTGACGTCCCATCCGTGCGTGAGATGCCCGCCGTGCGGCAGCGCCAGCCCCATGATCGCGTCGCCCGGCTTGAGCAATCCGAAGTACACCGCCAGGTTCGCCGGCGATCCCGAGTACGGCTGCACGTTGGCGCGCTGCGCGCCGAACAGCGCCTTGGCGCGCTCGATCACGATCGATTCGATCTGATCGATATAGCGCTGGCCCTCGTAATAGCGCTTGCCGGGATAGCCTTCCGAGTACTTGTTGGTAAGCACCGAGCCGGTCGCTTCGAGCACCGCCTTGGATACGTAATTCTCCGACGGGATCAGCCGGATCGAGTCGATCTGGTATCGCTCCTCCTGCTTGATCAGTTGATACATTTCAGGATCGACGCGCTCGAGTTCCTGCATCGCGGTTTGCCTCCAATCACTATCAGCCTAACGCCCGCCGCCGCACAGGTCACGCCTCGGCGAGTGATTCGGTTATTATTACTGCTCGTCTCCGTCAGGGGAATCACCGCCGCCGCCAGGAGAAAGCGCGCGGCACGCGGGTTGCGACAAAAGATTGCAACCCGCGTGCCGCGCCGATGAGCCAGCCGTCCCGCCCCTTCACGC
>JBEKLA010000381.1:0-3151 GCA_050010455.1 Binataceae bacterium (SeqCode)
CCACCTGCGAAGCGCGGCCGCTAGGCGTGGATTGGGTTGGTAACGCCAGAGCGTTACAGGACTGCTTCCGTGAGCATAAGTGCCGGGCGTGTCGCTCATACCTGCACCTCCTTCATTTCCTTGTTTCCTTGCATAAACTCTTATGGTACGCTGCGCGTACGATTGGTGTACGCCTAGTACGGAAATGGTACGATGTCAATCGAAATATTCTTATCCGCTAGTTTCCCGCTATTAGCCCGTCCTCTGGCAAACGTCGGGGGCGGCCTTCCGACACGGGTTTCGCGTGTCGGCTATGTTCGCGGCCAAGCCCTCAGCGCCCGGGCCTGAGGTAGGAATCGGAGGCGCTATGCAGCGGCGGATTGGACAAACGGCCATCGGCCAACCCGCGCCGGATGGCGTTAAATCGCTCTCGCCCAGGCTTCGGCGGATCATCGATAATCTTGAGGCGATGTTTTTCGAAGACGGCTACTTGCAGTTCCGGACCGAAGACCTCGCGCGTCGGCTGCGATGCTCCAAGCAGACGCTCTATGCCTTAGCGCCCAGCCGAGAGGAGCTGTTCGAGCTTATCATCGAGCGCTTTTTCAGCCGGATTCGCGAGCAGGGCAGAATCGCCGCGGAGCAGGCGCCGGATTGGATTTCAGCGGTGGCCGGGTACCTCGACGTCGCGGTGCGCGCCACGCGCACGGCGAGCCCCCAGTTCGTGCGCGACCTGGCGCGATTCGATCCCGGCCGGCGCAGGCTTAAGCATCATCAGCGCTTGCGCATCGCAGGCCTGGAGGCGATCCTCGCGGCGGGCACTCGGGAAGGCGCGTTCGGCGAGATTCACTCCAAGCTGGTAGCCGACTTCATGATCCACGCGGTGGCCCGGATGTCGGATCCGAGTGTGCTTGCGTCGTGCGGGTTGACCATGTCGCAAGCCTACGCTGAGCTCTACCAACTGTTTATCTATGGTCTGGTTCGCGGCGGTGGCACGCGCCGGCTGCCGCGCGCAGCCAAGGATTCGCCGGGCGGCGTCAACGGTCCGCGCGCCGATGCGCCGCGGCGAATCTCGCTCGTCAAGCAGAAGGCGTGGCAGAACCATTGCCGTGAGCTCGAGGCGGCGGCCCACAGCGATATCGCGCGCCCCGTCCGGCGCATCGCTTGACCCCGCACGACGCGCGAATCTCTCTGATCGGGGGAAGGGATGAGATTCGAAGATAATCCCGAACTGGAAGCGTTGCAAGTTTGAAAACGCTGACGTATGAAGCGCCGAGCGGAACTGGGCGGCGAGGTCTCAGGCAGCCCAGTTCCGCCCGCGGCCTCCTCGGCGCTGTCTTCAAAGTTGCAACACTTCCGACTGAAACGAAGGTCTATCAGAGCGCGGCCTCCGACCCCTAAGGAATGGAAACTGCGGCTTGGGACCACTTCGCATAAGGGGCTTCACAGCCTTGTCAAAACACGGTTCGATCCGATAAGGAACGGCCTGAAGCGGCGTGCCCGGCGTCCGCTCAACAGGAGGCAGACGATGGCTTCAATCGACCTGGACCTGTGTTACATGACCGCAACCGAGGCGCTGGCGCAGTTCAAATTGAAGAAGCTATCGCCGGTCGAGCTCTTGAAGGCGTTGATCGCGCGCTCGCAGGCGGTCAATCCCAAGATTAATGCGTTCACCTACACCTTCTACGACCGTGCGCTCGATCAGGCCAAGAAAGCCGAGGCCAGATACTCGAAGGGCCGGCCGCGCCTGCTCGAAGGCATCCCAATCGCGATCAAGGACTTCCACGTGGTCAAGGGCGAAATCACCACCCTGGGCTCGAAGACCTTGAAAGACTTCCGCCCTCACAACACCGCGCCAACGATCGAGCGTTTGTTCGCCGCCGGATGCATCATGCATTGCCGCACCACGACGCCCGAGTTCGCCCACGCTGGCACGACCCACAGTCCGTTGTGGGGTATCACGCGAAACCCCTGGAATCTCGACTACGGCCCAGGCGGCTCCTCCGGCGGTGCGGGCGCGGCGCTTTCGGCCGGGATGACCACGATCGCCGACGGCACCGACGGCGGCGGCTCGATTCGCATCCCCTCCTCCGCCAACGGCATTTTTGGTTACAAGCCACCGTTCGGCCGCAATCCGCTCGACCGCGAGCACCCGCTCGAGACCCTCGTCCATTACGGCCCGATGGCTCGCAGCGTCGCCGACGCCGCATTGATGCAAAACGTCATGTCGGGCCCGCATCCGGCCGACATGTGCACGGTGCGCGAAAAGGTGGTCATCCCGGAGACGCTCGAAGGCATCAAAGGATGGAAGGTCGCACTGTCGATGGACCTCGGCTACTACGAGGTCGATAGCGAAGTCCAGAAGAACACGCGCGAGGCGGCCAAGGTTTTCAAGAGCCTGGGATGCAAGGTCGAGGAAGTCAACGTCGGATGGAACTACGGCACCCTCGACGCCTGGAACACTTACTGGGAGGGCCTGTTCGCCGCGCTATGCGGCGATCTGCTGCCGCGATGGCAGTACGAGATGGATCCGTTCGTGGTCAAGCTCCTCGAACGCGGCATGCGCGTTAGCGCCGTGCGCTTCTACCGATGTACCCAGGTGCGCGCCGAGATGTACACGAAACTCGCGCCGATTCTCGACCAGTACAACATCCTGATCTGCCCTACCCTCGCGGTGCCGGCGGTCAAGGCGGATCACAAGAATGATGATCCCGATTTCACGATCAACGGCAAGAAGATTTCCGCATACATTCAGTGGGCGATGACTTATCCCTTCAACCTGGTGAGCCAGTGCCCGGTGGCGAGCATACCGAGCGGATTCGCAAGTTCAGGAGTGCCGACCGGCTTGCAGATCGTCGCCAAGACCTTCGACGATTTAAGCGTGTTCCGCGCCGCCGCCGCCTTCGAGGCCGCCAAGCCCTGGCGCGCGCAGCGCCCTCAACTCTAGGCCGCAGCGTGCCGCCCAGCGAGGCAGCGACGGCTATCTTAACTCGACGCGAAGTTTCGCGATAGCGGCGGACAAGCAGGCCGGATATACGGCTGTTTTGGTTCTTGTTCTCGCGCTGGTGGCCTGTGTGTGGCGAATTTCTGAATATGCCAGAATAATCAAATAGCCACACAAAGCTAAAACGACCGGCCGGGCGGTGAACAAACCCGGCTCCGGCCCGCGCGAACC
>JBEKLA010000382.1:0-3138 GCA_050010455.1 Binataceae bacterium (SeqCode)
GAGCCCGCCTAGGGCGTTCTGCGCGGTGTCGTCGAGGACTGCCGTCATATACAACGACAGAGCGCAGAGCAGGCTTCTCAGGTGATCGGCGCGCTTTTCGAGATCAATAGCCTCGGGGTCGCCGCGGATCGGCCATGGCGGGTTCGCCGCTACGGCGCCGACGAACGCAGCGTGTACTGCCTGGATCGAGTTCCTGGATGGCTTGACGCCTGTAGTAAGGGCGCGAACTAGGTTAGATACGTTATCAGCCTGAGCCATGGTCACCTCCATTGGCTTGGGTTAGAGCCGGGCAAGAGCGTCAACTCTTGCTCGGCTCGCCATTTTTCAATATCGTAAATTCATGGGCGAGTCAATATCCAATATCGGAAAAAAGCGACGTCGCGGCAGGCCGTTTGTGGGAGCCCAGCCAGTGATGGTGCGGCTGTTACCCTCCTGGGTGGCCGCGATCGATAAATGGAGGAAAGCTCAGCCCGACCACCCTGGGAGGCCGGAGGCAATTCGGCGGCTGATCCAGTTCGCCTTGGCGATCAAAGCCAAAAAACCAAACAGCGAAGTCAAGTAGACGTTAACAATAACGATCAAAACGCGTGGCCTGTTGCGCTTGCGGAAGCACATCGCCAACCCGCATATGGACCCGAGTGCCTGGAGGCGCCTCACGTAGGCGTCGCAAAAACTCTGCAAGGAACCGCTCTCTTTCCTGCATCTTGGTCAAGTAGGCCATGGTGATTTCTCCGGTTATTTGCGGCGCCATGGTGCCGCCTCGTCTGTGCGATCCACCTTGCTCGGAGAGGCAGGCTGGCATCGGGCCGATTTCGCAGAAGCCCGAACTCTTGACGATGGGCCGAACCTATAACGGTCGATCGGACACCGCAAGATTCAACGGGCCGCCGTAGGCGGTCGACCGGTTCACGTGATTAACGCGGCGTTGCCCACGCTTGCAATCGCGCCAAGATCTTCGTCTCATATTCTCGCGTAAACAGCAATCAGCGCGAGATCGGCATTCCTCTGTTCGGGAGGACGTTCAACCTGCGCGGCCAGGACAAGGGAACGCGTCGTCCGGATCACAATTCGCCCCGCGGACACCAACAGGAGCGTGCCGCTGGCACGTCCGGATCGACGCGCGGAGCACAGAAGCGTCAAAAGCACTCCGCAAGCCGGCAACAGCCGACCCGTCGTTTGCGCCGCCCAGAAACAGACGTGCACCACAACGAGCACCGAGCGGGAGGCGGCGCAGGCGCGACGACGGCTGAAACATCGGGAAACGCAGCGCCGTTATGAGAAAACTCCGAAAGGACGCGAGACCCGTTATCGCTACCAACAAAGTCCGAAAGGACGAGAGACTCAGTTCCGATATAGCCAGTCGCCAAAAGGCGCAGATACCAGGTGGCGATACGCACGCGCGCCGGCACGGCTGGATTATAAGCGCGAGTGGGCACGGCAGTATCGAAAGACCGCGCTCTACAAAGAACTGCAACTTAACCACTGCTACGCGCGCGCCGACGCGATGTCTCGGGAGTTGAGTGGGCCTGGCGCCAAATCTCGAGTCCTGCTCGTCCAATTTCATAGGCTTTCGGATTTTTTGACCAGGCGCGAGGCGCAGATCCGCGGCACCTGGGAGCCGGCAGCGTCGACCATCCGCCCGCGCGCCCGGCGCCAGTTGTCAACGACAGTAGAGATGTTAACCGACATCGCCAATTTTCTTTTCTCGCGAATTTGGAACGTGGATTGTTCTTAGCGTATCGCCAAGGTAAATTTCCTTTGGGGAATTCCGAGGCGAATCTTCTTTGCAAATTGCGCGGCGCGCTGGTCAGGTCCGCTACCCCCGACCCGTCCGGCCCCGGCGGCTTCCAACGCCGACCTCCGATTCCAACGTCTATTTGCTACCTCCGAGATTGGTTGTCGTTCACGATAAATTTGTAATTGTGGGCGCGGATAGCTCGTTCGAGCCGCCATGGGCCGTGCTCAGGGCCATCCCCTCGCCAGGACGCCTGCACCGGACCATGGGGCCTGGTCAGGGCAAAAAACCCGAAGCCGAGGAACCGACCATGGTCAAGCGTGCGGATCTTCCCAACGTTCGTGGGATTCCGGGAGTCGTCAGCGCAAGGACGCCGTCCGGGTCGGCATCTTCTCTGACGGATCTTCAGATCGCATACCTTCCGCCCGAGCGCCTGCGTCCATCTGCGACCAACGCCCGCGCCCATTCCAAGAAGCAGCTGAAACAGATTGTGAAGTCGATCGAGCGGTTCGGCTTCGTCAATGCCGTCCTCATTTCCGACGACTGCGAGATCATCGCCGGCCATGGGCGGGTCGAAGCCGCAAAGATGCTCGGCTTGAAGGAGGTTCCCGCGGTTCGTTTGTCCAGCCTCTCCGCGGCCGAGCGGCGCGCCTACGTGATAACTGACAATCGGATGGCTGAGCTGGCGGGTTGGGACCGCGACTTGCTAGCGACCGAACTGAAGGGGCTGCTCGAACTGCAGTTCGACGACATCGAATTGACCGGGTTTTCGCTCGGCGAGATCGACCTCATGCTCGACGAGGCAACGGAAAACAAGGCAAAGAAGCCCGGGCGCGAAGACGAACTTCCGGCGAACAGCCTGCAGGGCCAAGCCGTTTCGCGGGTGGGCGACCTGTGGGTCCTGGGGCCGCACCGCCTCTTCTGTGGCGATGCACGTGACCTGACCAGCTACGAATTTTTGCTCGAGGGCAAGCAAGCGGATCTCGTCCTCACCGGTCCGCCATCCAACGTTGCGATCGAGGGACGCGCCGCCCACGATCGCGTCGGCGACGGGAACATCGCGGCGGCCTCTGCCGAAATGTCAGCAGATCAATTCATCGCCTTTCTCACGGCTTTCCTGCAGCGCAGCAAGGAAAACACCAAGGACGGCGCCATCCTGTTTGTGTTCATGGATTGGCGGCACCTCTACGAGCTGATCACGGCAAGCCGTGAAGTCGGGCTTGCGCTCAAAGACATCGTCGTCTGGGCTAAGGGAAGTCGGTCGAGCGCGGCGAAGGATAGTTTCTACCGCTGCCGTCACGAGCTTGTGCTGGTGTTCAAGAACGGCGACGCGGTAGAGACCAACACGTTCGAACCGGGTCAGCACGGCCGCACCAACATCTGGGAATATGCGGAGGTCGGCG
>JBEKLA010000383.1:0-3126 GCA_050010455.1 Binataceae bacterium (SeqCode)
AAGCTGGATGGCAAATTATTACTGGCCCTCGATACCGCGAAAGTGCTGAATATCGAAGGCGAGATTTGAAACGAGGACCAATGGGTACACCGGGAATTCAAGGGATATGGTCGAAGCTTTCGATCCCACGCCGGATGCAATCCGGATTCGTGCTGGGGGCCGTGATCGTGCTCCTGATTTCAGCATTTTCGTATCGCGGCGTGAGGGATCTCTCGGCGGCGAATGAGCAGGTGGAGCATAGCCATAAGCTGATTCAGCAAATTGACGTGCTGCTGATGACCTATACCGACGCCGAGTCTCAGGGCCGCGGCTACATGATGACGGTAGACGAATCGTTCCTGGAGTCGACCAAGGCCAGCCGCGAGGCTCTAGAAAGCGTGCTGAAAGATTTGAACGACGCGACCAGCGACGCCAAGCAATTGAAGCGCGTCGATTCCCTGAGAACAGCCGTGACAAAGACTAACGAGCTTCAGGACGCGCTGTTCGCCCTGCGCAAGCAGAGGGGCGTTGCCGCTGCCGCCAAACAGATGGCCAAAGGCGAGCTCGCCAGTCTCGGAAATGAGGTTCGCGGGACTGCAACCGAAATTGACAGCGATGAGCTGACACTTCTGAAGCAGAGGCAAGATGCTGGCGCGGCCGCCAAACGCGTATCGATTTTGTCGATTATGATTGGAACCGGCTTCTTTCTGATCTGCCAGGTTCTGTTGGGGTATTTTATTAGCACCAACATCAGCAAGTTCCTCAAGGAACAGGTGGAACAACAGGAAACCCGGGCCAAGGAAGCCGAGCAGTTGAAGCACCTGCTCGATCAAATCACCAGCAACTCCCAAGGCCTGAGCGTGTCTTCAGAGGAACTGACGGGGGTCAGCCAGCAGATGGCTGGGTCGGCGGAAGAGACGGCCGCTCAGGCGAGCGTCGTATCGGCGGCCAGCGAGCAAGTCTCGAAGAACGTGGAAGTGGTGGCGACCAGCGCGGACGAGCTCATGGCGTCGATTCGTGAAATTGCCAAGAGCTCGAATGAGGCCGCACGGGTTGCGAAAGCTGCGGTGGGCGTGGCCGAACAAACCAATCAGCGCATCGGGAAGCTGGGCGAGTCGAGCGTCGAGATCGGAAAGGTGATCAAGGTAATCACTTCGATCGCGGAGCAAACGAACCTGCTGGCCCTCAACGCCACCATCGAAGCGGCCCGGGCCGGCGAGGCTGGCAAGGGCTTCGCGGTGGTCGCGAACGAAGTGAAGGAACTGGCGAAACAAACGGCGCAAGCCACCGAAGAAATCGGGCAGAAGATCGGCGCCATACAGATCGATACCAAGGACGCCGTGAAGGCCATTGGGGAGATTACCACGATCATCAACCAGGTCAATGATATTTCGAATACGATCGCATCGGCGGTGGAGGAGCAGACGGTGACGACGACCGAGATTGGACGGAATGTCCAGGAAGCTGCCAGGGTTCGGGCGAGATCGCGAACAACATCTCCGGAGTCGCGACCGCAGCGAAAGCGACCGCGGAGGGAGCGCAGCAAGTGCAGCGCGCGTCGCAAGCAGTGAGCGACATGGCCGGACAGCTCGGTCAACTCGTGACCCAGAATAAGTAACGAATCCCAACCAGCCACTTAGGGCGCCCCGGGAGTGTTCGGAGGAGGGGCCAGGCTAGACCAGTTCCATTGGATAGCCTGACCCTCTCAAGATATCTCCCCTATTGAAGGCCCTGTTGCTGGCCGGTATTGTGTGCTGAGTTAAAAGGCGCGGTGGACGCACTCGTTCGCTTCGGACCCCGGTTCGCCCCATGTCCGGCTCTGCCAACACGCTCTAAACGCAGGCCGGCGAGGCGTCCGCCACGGTCCAAGCCGATCGTCCAAAATTCGGCTTCTTTATCGAACTTCCGACTCACCACGCTAAACCAGCTTCATAGGTTAGCCTGCTCAATACACCTTCACCGTTAGCGCGATTCCGCCATCGCCGGGAAACTGCTTCGTGAAGAGCCAGCCTAAGTTCGGTAGAGGCCTTTGGTATGATCTCTCGAAACGGCGCTTTCGTCGGAGGTGAGAATGACGGGAAAACGTCTTTCCAATAACGGATCTAATCGGGAGATCTGGTAGCCGCTCAACTCCGGCGACCCAAGATCGACTAGAACGACATCAAATATCTGGTTTGGCAAGTGGGCTCTAAGCTTCTTGGAGATTGTCCCTCCACTCAACTTGGAATGGGTTGTCCGAAGGCCAGACGATTTTCGTGCGGGTCAAGTCCCCGGTTTCGGGGTTGTCTTCCACGAGGAGCGCTGAATTAGCGCGCCAAGTCTGGAGGCGGTGGGGCGCTCAATTGAGCAGGATCAATCTCGGAGACGATGTGGCTCGTGAGACGATGTGGCTCGTGCGAGTCGATGCCAAGCAGGTCACATCGACCGGCAGGCCGAAATCCCGAGGCAATCTTCATGAACGCGGAGTACCTTAGAAGGCGGTCAAGCCGATGACCCCATTCCAGCCGTGCAGGCGGGCCTGTCTATCAGGACGAGTTGATCCGAGAGTGATGCGATCTGAGAATGACGGGATCGGATTGCCGTAGAAGTCGCCACCTTCGTGACTGATCGTGGCGCCGCGCTGGTCGAGTGAATACACCGATTGCGGCATCAGAGCCCAGGTCGAGAGAAACTCCATGTCCTGGGTGTCGTTAAACAAGCCCAGAGTAGTCTTCACCTTTCCGGCCCGGATGCCGAACCAGTCTTTGAACTTGTAGTCGGCTACGGCCCAATCCAGTTCGGGATACCAATTCCCAAACGCGCCGATGTTGCGATCGTAGATCTGCGCTCCCACGTGGAAGTTGTCGTTGACCTTGACGGAAACATTCGCCCCGAAGTCCGTGAAGGCGAAGCTGCCCTGACTGGTAGGCATGGACATGTAGTTGTTGACATTCGTGTACATGAACCCTTGCGACGCGAAGCTGTGTATCTGTACGTCGCGTCCATCCACCGTAAAGTCCCACTGCGAAAAGCCGGGAACTGTACATCCGGCCCTATGCACAGGATCTTGATGGGTTGACTACAAGGTGAAAGCGGTCAACCGTTTGGGGACTCTGAGAATCCTGCGGTAAAACAGGTTGGAGTAGCGAAGATAGCGCTTCGCAAACT
>JBEKLA010000384.1:0-3095 GCA_050010455.1 Binataceae bacterium (SeqCode)
GCTCGATAGCTTGAGCGATCTGGCTGTGCGTGCCAACGGCCGTGAACAAATGAACAACATCGTCGCTGACCGAGGAGGTCATCTCAGTCCACTTGCCCTGCTTCGATAGGGCATTGAGCTTGCGACCGAGCTCGCCGAGACCGTGGACTTCAAGCACCGGCCAGTAAGCAGGCGTCGAACCGTAAAACCCGATTCGAGTGCGGACCCACTCGAACATCCTGGCGACTGCGGCGTCGTCGGGTCCGGTGGCGATGAAGCCGCCTCCGCTGACCTCAAAGTGATCGAGGCTGCGGCCGCTCTCGGCCAATCGTTCGCGCAGCCGCGGCAGAATGATTTCTTGCTGATAACGCCGCGTGCAGAACGGATGCAACACCACGCCATCCGCGACCTGCCCCGCCAGCCCAAGCGCCTTGGGGCCGACGGCGGCAAGCGTGATCGGCACCATCGGTAGGCCCAGCGATGGCGGCACGAAATTCGGCGTCATCAGGGTGAACGTATAATGCCGCCCCTCGAAGCGCAGCCGATCGCCCTTCTCCCAGGCGCTCCAGATCGCACGCAGCGCCTGAACATATTCGCGCAAGCGCGAAATCGGCGCGACCCACGGCACGCTGAAGCGTTTTTCGTTGTGTGCGCGGATCTGCGGCCCCAGGCCGAGCACGAAACGGCCCCGCGACGCGATCTGCAGATCCCACGCCGCGTTCGCGACCACCATCGGACTGCGCGGGAAGGCGATCGCGACCGCGGTGCCGAGTCCGATTTTTTCTGTCGCGACGGCGGCGACGCCCAGCGACAGGAACGGATCGTTGCGGTTCTCCTGCGTCATCAAACCGTCGAAGCCAGCCGCCTCGGCCTGCCGCGCCGCGTCCGGAACCTTGCGCAGATCCTCCTGAGGAAGACTCGTTAGCACCCGCATATCAATTCTTCCCTATCCGGAAACCCCACTGGCAGGATAGTGCGTCTCGAGAATCGAGGCGCACGATTCCACCGCCGCGATCAGCCCGTTCGCGAGCCGATTCTCGCGCGCTGCGCGGACGAAGTCGGCTACCGTTTTATCCCATGCCCCACTGCCGACGCGTGCGTGAATCTCGCGATCCGCGATGATTTCCACGTAGCGTTCGGCGAGGGAAACAAAAAACATCACGCCGCTGCGATGCGTCGCTGGGGCGAGGATTCGCACCGCAAACTCGTGATGCGCCAACTCGCGCGCGAGCCTCCGCTTCACTTCGCCAGGCACGATCCGCATCCGCAACGGCATCCACTCCAGTAGCAGGGCCAGCGCGATAAAGAGCCCGCCGTTGATGAGAAAGCCGGTCAGGATCGTGTAGCCGGGACGCAATAAAGCGACGATGCCGGTCACGGAAATCGCGATGACCGCCGCCCACAGAACCGGAAAGAGCGCATACCGATCGCTTATCGGGACGATCACAAGCGCGAAGCCGGCGCTGGTCCGATCCGCAGCGTTCTTGAGCGCCGCGTTAATGCGTTCGCGCTCTCCGCTCGTAAGCTGATTCAATCCCATCACCAGGAACCCGAAGCGCCGCCGCCCCCGAACGATCCGCCGCCGCCGGAAAAACCGCCGCCGAATCCTCCGCCCGAAGATCCGCTGGACCATCCGCCGCCGTACGACGAACCGCCATAGCCGCGATGCATGCGCAGGTAACGGGGGTCATAGCGATGGCGAAAATACGAAACGATCATGAATCCCCACACGCCGAAGAAAATAAGACACCACAACGTCAGGAAGACGTCCCCGGCCCGAGGCGACAGTTGCCCGCTCCGATGTGCCAGCGGTTCCGCGCTGAGCGGGTTGCCGCCCAGCACTTGCAGCATCGCCTGCATTCCGTTGAGAACGCCGCCATTGAAGTCGCCGCGCCGCAACGCCGGCAGAATCGATTCCTCGATAATGATCCGGCTCTGCGCATCGGTGAGCGTCCCTTCCAGGCCGTAGCCGACCTCGATCCGCGCCTTGTGCTCGTTTGGCGCGATAATCAAAATCGCGCCGTTGTCGCGCCCCTTCTGCCCGATTCCCCAGTAGCGCCCGAGCCGATAGCCGAACTCTTCTATCGAGTAGCCCTGCAGCGATTTGATCGTAACCACCACGATCTGCTCGCCCGTCGCGCGCTCCTGCTTCGCCGACATCGCGCTAATCTGGTCCCGGATTTGAGGCGACAGAATGCCCGCCTCGTCGACCACCTGTCCGCTAAGCCATGGGAACCGGGGGCCGTCCGCATCCGCGACGCCAGCGATCGCGAGTATCACGGCCAGCATCGCGACGAGCGACCTGAATCGCATCAGAACTTGACCTGCGGCAGCTGCTGAGCCTGTTCGGAAATCGTAAAGTTTTCCTTCACCTTCGCGTCCGGATAGAGCCACGCCGCGACCCATCGATCCGGAATCGTGCGTAGCGCCAGATTGTAGTTGCGGACCGCCTCGATATAGTCGCGCCGGGCCACCGAGATTCGGTTCTCGGTTCCTTCCAATTGCGATTGCAACGCCAGGAAGTTCCGATCCGACTTGAGCGCTGGATAGTTCTCGCTCACCGCGATCAACCGCCCCAGCGCGGTGGTTAGCCCTGCCTGGTTTTGCTCGAATTGTTTGAACGCTTCCGGATTAGTCAGGATGTCTCTCGGGATCACCATCTGCGCGACTTTGCCGCGCGCTTCGGCGACGGCGATAAAAACCTGCTGCTCCTGACGTGCATAGCCTTTGACCGTCTCGACCAGATTGGGAATGAGATCGCTGCGCCGCTGATACTGGTTCAACACCTCGCTCCACGCGGCCTTCACGGCCTCGTCGCGCCGCGGCACCGCGTTAATATCGCAAGCGGCAAGACTTACCAGTACAAACGAGACGAGGGCCACCGACCACACACGAGATCGCCAGCAGCGCACAAGCTTCTCTTTCATCAAAACCTCCCCAGCGTCGCCAAGAGCAACACCGATCCTCGCCCGGCTCGCATCGATGTCTTGATAATCTATCGGGAACGGAGTCCGCAACCCCGCCCGGCGCAGGATTGGGAAACGCGCCGTAGAACGAGAGGCAGGAGAAAGGAAAGAGCTTACGTTACTTTCCGTCCGCGCCGGAAAGCGCGGACA
>JBEKLA010000385.1:0-3080 GCA_050010455.1 Binataceae bacterium (SeqCode)
TCATCGCGATGCCGGGTGGACGATTGCAGGCGCTCGGTATCGCTTGGGATAGCCGCGCTCGCGAGCGCGGCGGCCAGCGATGGTTCTTTCTTTACCCAGACCAGGAAATCTCGCCTTCGAATCCGTTGCACTGGACCGGTATCGACCAGAACTGGAATTACATGTGTGCGGACTGCCATTCGACCGACGTGCGCAAGATCTACGACTTGCGGACGCGGACATTCGCGACTTCTTTTTCCGAGCTGGATGTTGCGTGCGAAGCCTGCCACGGCCCCGGAGCGAATCACGTGGCGTGGGCGAAGAAACAGGACGATTGGCAGAAATTTGACCCGGATCATGGGCTAACTATCGCGCTCGCCGAACGCAACGGCGTTGCATGGTCAATCGATCCTGCCACCGGCAATCCCCACCGAAGCGCGCCGTGTGCCTCGGCGCACGAAATCGAGATGTGCGCGAGGTGTCATGCGCGTCGCGGTGCGATTTATGAAGACTACGTCCACGGCCAACCGGCGAGCGACGACTATCGCGTCGCGCTGCTCGACGAAAACCTCTATTTCTCGGACGGCCAAATCAAGGGAGAAGTCTATGAGTACGGTTCCTTCATCCAGAGCAGGATGTTCCAAGCGGGCGTGACGTGCAGCGATTGCCACGAGCCGCACAGCCTTAAGCTTCGGGCAGAAGGCAACAATGTCTGCCTGCAATGCCATCCCGGGCAAAATTACGATTCGCCGAAGCATCACTTCCACCAAATCGGATCCCGGGGCGCTCGATGCGTCGAATGTCACATGCCGACCAGGACCTACATGGTTATCGATGCGCGACGCGACCACAGTCTCCGGATTCCGCGCCCGGACCTGTCGGTGAAGCTCGGCACACCGAACGCGTGCAACCAATGTCATGTCGACAGGTCCGCGCAGTGGGCTTCGGACGCGATTAGCAAATGGTATGGACGCGCGCCGGCTGGGTTTCAACAGTTCGCCGCTGCGTTGCGTACGGGAGCCGACGGTGCGCCGGGCGCACAGCAGTCACTCACAGCGCTCGTTGTGAATCGCAAGCAGCCTGCAATCGCACGGGCCACTGCATTGTCGCTGCTCGCCGCCTACGATCCCGCTCCGACAGACGAGGCCATCCGTGTCGGAATTGCTGACGATTCAGAGTTAGTGAGACGAGCTTGCGCGCGCGCCCTGTCCAATTCGGACCCGCGGCAGAGCGCCACGGTTATGGGGCCGCTTCTCAAGGACCCAGTACGCGCGGTTCGAATCGAGGCCGCGGAGGTGCTCGCGAGCGCTGCCGCGGACGCTACGCCTTCCGATCTCGCCGCCGCTCTCAGTCGCGCCACGGACGAGTACGTTGCCGCGCAGGAATTGAACGCGGACCGTCCCGAAGCTCATCTGAACCTCGCTGTGCTCTTCGTCAAGGAACGTAAATTTGAGCGCGCCGAGGCCGAGCTTAAGACTGCTCTATTACTAGACCCTTCCTTCGGCCCTGCTGCGGTTAACCTCGCCGATCTATATCGCGAATTGGACCGAGACGAGGAGGGCGAGGCCGTGCTGCGCCGTGTATTGGAGCGCTCGCCCGATGACGCCTCGGTGCTTCACGCGCTCGGTCTGCTGATGGTGCGTCAGAAGCAGAGCCAAAAAGCTCTGGCTTTGTTTGATGCCGCAGCGCGAATAGATCCGGCAAATGGCCGTTACACATATGTGTACGCGATAGCGCTGAATGATGCTGGCCAAACCAGGACGGCAATCGAAACTCTCGAGCGCAATATCAAGGTCCATCCTTACCACCGAGATTCGCTCGCGGCACTGGTAAGCTTTTGCGATCAGGACGGCAAGCCCGCGGAGGCGCTGACCTATGCCCGGCGTCTCAATGAACTCGAACCTGGAGATCCACAAGTGCTACAGATAGTGACGAGTTTAGAGCACCGGCTGCGACGGACAGGGGAGGTTCCCTCTAGTAGCGATAAAACACAGAGACCTTCAAATTGAAAGCGCCAGCTCCCTTCGAACCACAAAGGATCGATCAGCGGGGTCGAATAGGATTTTGTGGCACGGGAGATTTGTCTCAAGGGCTTTCCCGAAGAGATCACTTCGGTGTTTCCCAAGACCGTGATCCAGACCTGCATCGTGCATGTCATTCGTTACTCGATGCAGTTTGCTTCGTGGAAGCAACATCGGGCGGTGGCGGCGGCGCTCAAACCAGTCTACCAGGCCGAATCGGCCGCGGTAGCGCGCGAGTGGCTGGAGGATTTCGACCGCGGCCCGTGGGGGCAAAGATATCCCGCCATCGCGCAGAGCTGGCGGCGCAACTGGGAGCAGGTGATTCCATTCTTCGCCTTCGCTCCGGAAGTAAGAAAAATCCTTTACACCACCAACGCGATCGAGAGCCTCAACGCCCAAGTGCGCAAGGCGGTCAGAATCCGCAGCCACTTTCCCAGCGAGAAAGCGGCAACCAAACTCATCTGGCTGGTGCTGCGCAAGGTTCAGGCGCGCTGGAAAAATCCGCCGATTTTCTGGCAGACTGCCAAGCCTCAACTGGCGCTCCAATTCTAAGATCGTTTCGTGGTGGCGGACTGAAATGCACTACCATAACGACCCACTGTTTCGCTTTCATCGATGGCGTGCGAACCTTCGTATACTTGGAGTTGATGAGAATAAACCCCATTCCCGGCACCCCTGCTTCCCATCCTTTCGTTGAGCGACTGATAGGGACGGTGCGGCGCGAGTACCTCGATCGGGCGCTTTTCTGGAACCAGCGCGACCTCGAACGGAAGCTGGATAATTACCTGGCTTATTACAACAAACACCGCTGTCACACCGGGCTGGCCGGAGCTACCCCGGCCGAACGAAGTGGAGCAGCCGCACATCCAATCGCAAGACCTGAGTCACATCGCTGGTGGCAACACTGCCACAGATTATTTCAGACCCCGACTGCAGCCTGAATTGTAATTGTCGGGTAGGACGATGGCGCGGACCGGGCTTCGAATGATGCCGACGTTTCCATCGTCCTCCCTAAGATTCCGTACGGCGGGTTTTCCCCAGTACGGCTCCAAGGCCGGCTTATCGGAAGGGGCCTTCCCT
>JBEKLA010000386.1:0-3078 GCA_050010455.1 Binataceae bacterium (SeqCode)
GCTAGCGTTTGCGTGAAACTCGCCGCACAGCGGCGGCGCTTCGCGTGCTTGGCCAGCGAGCGCGCCAGCGCGCGTCTGTCCTGGCGGCTGATAACCTGGTAGTTCTTTGTCACGGCGGTTCTCTCCAAAGGTCTTTTGCTTCAAGGCGATCCTACGAGAACCGCGCGCGGCGAACCGCCATCCTTTCAACTTCCCACTAAGACCGGGATACCCCCGTTGAACGGATTCTCGTGTCGAGCTTTTGAATCGCCACAACCGTTTACTTATCGATTACAACTGTAAATCGGGCTTAAAATGGTTTTGCGAGAATTACGATTAGATGCGCGTCAAATGCGATGATTTTAACTTCCTTGTGCCTGTACACATCGGTCCCATGAAGCATCGTTCGGATGAATTCGACTTCGCATCGAAAAGCGATACTGGAGAGGTGAATGGTGCGGAGCTATCCCGTTATATTTGCCGTTATCGCACTGACAACGGCCGGCGGCTGCCTCCAAGTGCAGCCGCAGCCGCCTGTTCCGCCGACGACTATGAGTTCTTGGGGGCCGTTGGGCGGCTTCACTATGACCTCCGGCTCGAATTGCGCTGGTTATGCCACGCTCAGCAGCAAACAGACTTCAGTCAGTGCGTCATGCTTCACTGGCGGTGACAACATCGTAATGTGCACAGATACGACGGCGGCAAACCCAGTCATGTGCATGCCCGGCGACGGCCATCTGACAATCTCCGGCACCGCAGGCGACATCATCTCCTATGCCAGGGTGCGCTAGGTAGTCTTGCCGGATTGTCTCGAATTTGCAGTGGTACGCCGCAGCCTCGAATCGTAGAGGGCGCCTCAAGCCGCTCCACCCAGAGGAGGTATAGTTTGATGGCCGACGGTTCCGTTTCTTCCGAACTGCTCAAGGGGCAACGCGCTCTCGTAACCGGCGGCTCCAAGGGTATCGGCGCCGCGACTGCCGAGGCGCTCGCCCTCGCCGGCGCCGACGTGGCGATCGTCGGACGCGATAGCGCGGGGCTTGCCGCGACGTGCGACGCGGTCGCGCGTGCGGGCCGCGAATGTGTCGCTATCGAGGCCGACCTCCACTCCGTCGACGGCGCGCGCAGGGCCGGCGAACTCGCGCTCAAACACTCGCCGCACTGGGACATCCTGGTGAACAACGCTGGGATCGCCAAGGTCGCGCCGTTGCTGCAGCTCGGAGCGGAGGACCTAGAAGCGACGTTCGCGGTCAATCTCAGGGCGGCGTTGATACTCTCGCAACTGCTGGTGCCGCAGATGATCCGGCGGAGCGCGGGCAAGATCGTCAACGTCTCGTCGATCGGCGCATTCATCGGCACGCCCGGACTGGGCGCGTATGCGGCGTCGAAAGCAGCGCTCAACCAGCTCACGCGCACGATGGCGGTTGAATGGGGGCCGCACAACATCCAGGTGAACGCGGTGTGCCCGACGATTGTTCTAACCGACATGGCAAAGCGGATTTGGGACGAGCCGTCCCGCACCAAGGAGCGCCAGGCGAAGCTGGCGCGCATCCCGTTGGGTCGCTTCTGCGAGCCGCGCGAGGTCGCGGACGTCGTCGTCTTCCTTGCAAGTCCCGCCGCGAATTTTCTCACAGGCCAATCGATCCCGCTGGAAGGCGGGATGCTGGCGGCGCCCTGACGCCTTCCGCTTGCGCCGATCCGCTCCGGCATGAGCCGTAGACCGGCCCCGCGCATCAGCACTGATGCTGGAGTGGTGGAAGAGATACGTCCTGCCGTCGCTCGTCTATTTGCCGACCTCGGCGAACCTCGCCCCCATCAACGCGCTGAACGAGCGTTCGCTACACCTGGAGTCGTTCGAGGGTGTCGATGGCTATACCGTCGATCTTTTACGGCGCGGTTCAGGATAGTTATTACCAAAAGCGCAGTCATGACAGGCGGCACCCGGCAGTACTGAGTGAGCGGGGCCGCGAGCGCGACCTTGAGACATAGCTAGGTTGACTCGTGGAAACTGCTGGCGCGAACTAGTTGAGATGCTGACTGGCTAGCGCAACGATTGCTTAATCTCGCCTTACCACTTACCCGTTTGAGATACCCCACGGCAGAGTTAGTCCCCGGGTCGTTAATTTGTTGTTGACGCCCGCTGTTCAATCGGGCGAGTTTTTGCAGCGGAGGTAAAGATCCGATGGGCCGAGTCTTGTTCATATTCCAGCTCGCGGCGATTTGTTTCATTCTGGCCACCGCTGCCGTTCCTGCGAACGCGGGCCGACTTACGCTCAAACCCGAGGGAAACCCGCGGCAGTTGCAAGGACCCATTTTCGGCGCCTCCACGACGGCGTTTTATGAACGCCTCCTCGATGACCCGGTCAAAATAGCGGCGCTGAAAACGACGCACATCGGGCTGGACCGCTTTTCCGGCGGCTCGGATGCCAACTTTTACAACTGGCGCACGGGACTGATCGAAATTTCCGCGCGCTCTGACAGCTCCGCTTATGTGCGCTACTGGGTCAGGGCCGCAGCGAATATCGCGCGCGGCAAGCCCGGCGGCGTGACGATGGAGCAATACGAATCCTTCTCCCGGCAGATTGGAGCCCAGGTGATCATGGTGCCGAACCTGGAATCCTCAAGCGTCGCCGAGCAGGTCGAATGGTTCAAGCATCTCGCCGGCGAAGGCGCCGTTCCGCAACGGATAGAATTGGGCAACGAATTTTGGATCGCGATGGGATACGATCCGGCGAGCCTGGCACGCTGGCCCGATGAGCCGTCCAGCATGCGAATCATGAAGCGATATCTGGATGCCTTCAGGCCCTACTTGCCGGCGAACGCCAGGGTCGCGGTTCAGGCCGCCGCAGCGGCGTTTCATGTTCGCGAACATCCAAGGGGATGGAGAGCGCAACGGTTACGGCAATGGGATGAAAACCTGCGGCCGGAGCCATGGTTCGATGCGGTCACGCTGCATCTCTATCCTCGCCTGCGCGAAGTGATGGGCAGTCCACAGGCGGGATCGACACCGCCGACGCCGAGGAATGCGATGCCGCGCCTGAAGGCGATGATGGCGCGGGTGGACGAAGGCGTGGAGCGGGAATTGCGGGACATCGAGCGGCG
>JBEKLA010000387.1:0-3072 GCA_050010455.1 Binataceae bacterium (SeqCode)
TCCATTGCGCAATATTCCTGACTGCTGCATCCCGTAGGACTCTGGGCCGTGTCTCAGTCCCAGTGTGGCTGACCATCCTCTCAGACCAGCTACCCGTCTTAGCCTTGGTGAGCCGTTACCTCACCAACTAGCTGATAGGCCGCAGGCCCCTCTCGGAGTGATAGCTTGCAGGAGCAGAGGCCACCTTTTACCTCAGACAGCGAACTGTCCGTGGTCTTATCCGGTATTAGTCCGTCTTTCGACGGGTTATCCCGGTCTCCGGGGCAGGTTGCCCACGTGTTACTCACCCGTGCGCCGGTTTACTAGCCGAGTTGCCCCGACTTTCTCCCGCGACTTGCATGTCTCAGGCACGCCGCCAGCGTTCGTTCTGAGCCAGGATCAAACTCTCCATAAAAGCTCAGTGCAATCTCCGGTATCGAGCCTGGCTTAAGGCCCGAAACCGGGTGGATCGACCGCAAAAAACAAAAGAAATCGGACGGGCCGGTTAATCATCTAGATTCCCGCCGCCCAATTAAGGCATGCACTACTATTCAGTTTTCAAAGACCCGGCCACCAAGGGCGAAAGAATTATTTATCGCTTGCTGCCTCTCATGTCAAGGTACCCCACGCGACAAAATTATTAAAAAAGGCGGAGATGCACACAATGCGGCCATAACGAAGCAAAAACGCGATTCGCGGCGTTCGCTCGCTCAGGCCGCGTTAGGGAGCGACTTCTCCGTTTAGGTACATCGGACCGCTAGGCAGAGAGCCCCCGTTTGCCGGCTCCAGAGTTATCGCGCTCCCCATCAATCGAACGCCCGCGGGTGGCAGGCTTGCCAGCACGACGCTGTCGCCTTCACTCGCGGCACCAAACACCGCAGCCCTGATCGGAGTGCGCCGCGCCACGATCCACCACAGCTCGTACGCGGTATCGGGCGGATTTGGCGGCAGCCCCGAGGTCTCCACGATCGCGCTCCCTGCGCGCGAGCTGAGCGTAATCAAACCCGTGGCGCCGCCGGCGCGTCGCAGCGGCCGCAAGTGCACTACGTGAGCGTCCGGGGCGAGCAGTACGCGATTCAAGAACGTGCTGCCTTCGAGTTCCACTCGCAGGCCTTCGGGCGAGAGCAGGATATGCGTGAGGCGCACGCGATTCCCCAGTTCGTCGTTGAGCAGCGCCAACTGGCCGTCGGCCGCGGCCAATTGCGTCTTCATCTCACCGACGCGGCCGTTCAGGTTCGCTATCTGCTGGCGGAATCGCGAAGTGTTCGATATCAGTTTTGCTGATTGCTGGAGCGCGAGAAGCATCATCGCCGCGGCGGCTGCCGTAGCGATACCCGTCGCAATCTGCCATGGCCTCGATACTGCGCTACGCTTGTGCGCGCGATGCGCGTCTTCCAGGTCCTCGCGAGATCCAACGCGCAGCGATGCGGCGCGGCGACCGTTTACAGGGCCAAGCGACTTCACGCGTTGGCTGGCATCGCGCAAACGAAGCTCGAGACGATTCCAGATGCGAGCGTCCGGACTCTGGTCTGCTGCGACCAGCGCAAAATCCGCCAGGGTTTCCTTGAATGAACGCAACTCACGAGCGCACTCTGAACAGCCATCGGCCAGATGCTCGTCCAGCGCCTGCCGCTCGTCGCGCTCCAGGCGATCGAGCGCGGCCAAGGGTAAAAGCTCCTTTAGCGCTCGGTGCTCCATGGCAGATCAGATACTACCCGTCTTAACTCCGCTGTGCGCCAGGGCTGCTCTAAGTTTGATCAGCGCGCCTCTCATGCGCGTCTTGATGGTTCCCAGTGGGATCCCGAGCTGGCGCGCGATCTCCGACTGGGGCAAATCCGAGAAATACGCCAATTCCAGCAAGGTGCGTTCATTCTCCTGCAGCGCAGCAACCGCTTCCTTCACGATTTTTTGCCGCTCGATGCTGTAGATGCCAAACATCGGATCGGGCTCGTGTTCGCCGATAGAACCCTCCTCCGGCGCAACCCGGCGCGCGTTGCTGGTCCGCAATCGGTCGATCGCGCGGCTGCGCACGAGCAGCATCAACCATCCGCTGACCGAACCTCGCGCCGAATCGAAGCTCGCGGCTTGCCGCCATGCCTGCCATAAGACGTCGGTTGCGATCTCTTCTGCATCAGCCCCATTACGTAGAATTCGCTCGGCCGCGAACAGCACCGCGCGGCCATAGCGCTGGCTCAGCCTACGAAGCGCCTCGGTATCGCCGGCGGCCATTCCTTCGATCAGCGCCATATCCGGCGGATCGAGACGTTCCGCGGCGCTAAGCCCACCCCTAGATACGTGCGCCGAGGCGGTTGTGGATTGAAAACCGGTCGCGACCGCTTTGAGCGGTACTAAGGGACGAACCCTATTCGCAGAAGGTTTTAGAACTTTTTGAGCCATCAGCGAGTCAAGCTTGCACTATGCTCGCGGTCGGGCCGCGCCCACGAGGCGTATCGCGCATGAGCCGAAGGCTCGGGCGACCCCTCGCGCTCGCTACCTTAGCGTCTGGCTACGCGTTGTCAAGAAAAACGCATAAGCGAAATTTGCCGACTGTTGAAAATCTGCTTATGCCGACACTAGCACCTTTCGAGCGCCGAGGTGAAATCCTCGAGCAGGTCTCGCCAGTGCTCCGTGCCGATCGAGATTCGCACCAATTCCGGCGTGATTCGGGCCGCTCGCAGCTCCTCCGCATCGAGCTCACTATGGGTAGTGGTCATGGGATGGCAGACCAGGGTCTCGACGCCGCCCAGGCTGACCGCGTTTCTGCCAATCTTGAGATTGCGCAGAAATTCGAACGCCGCGGATTTGCCGCCTTTCAGCAGCAGCGACAGCATCGAGCCGGGAAAATCGGTCTGAGCGTCGCGAATTCGAATCTGGTCGGGATCGGTGAACAGCGACGGATAGATCACGCGGCGAATCTTGGGATGATTGGCCAGGCGCTCGGCGATCTTCTGCGCGTTCTTGCTCTGACGATTCATCCGCAGCTCAACCGTAGACAGGCGCGAATCGAGCATCCAGCATTCGTCAGCCTGCAAGATGTTGCCCAGTAGCCCGCGCACGCCGCGCAACGTCTGGATTAATTGCGGATCGGCGGCC
>JBEKLA010000388.1:0-3057 GCA_050010455.1 Binataceae bacterium (SeqCode)
CCGGCGTGGCGAGGCCGTACTGTCAAACCAGCCGCTACCCTGGCGTCATGTATCCTGGCGGCCCGTCTTTCGTCGTTGCGCGCCTTCGCCGCCTCGATCCGGGCGTCGGGGTCGGACGGGTCGGGTGCCCCGATGGCGTTCTCGGATCGGTCGGTCCTCGCCGCCCAAATCCGGGCGTCGCGCATCATCAGCGCGCGTAAGATGCCGCTGGCGTCCAGGAATACGTCGGGCTTCTCTTTCGCGTGGAGCACGCCGACGATGGCAATGTGGGATGGCTTCATAGCCTGCCTCTCCGCTTGTGCATCTCGGCGACCATCTCATCGTCGCTGAGACCGATCAGACATTCCGGCCACATATTCGTTGTGATGTGCTTGGCGCGGACGAGGCTCACTGGCGTATGGTGGTGGCGATGACTGCGCTCGATTTGCGTGATGCCCGACCTCGCTCGCGCGGCAGCTTTGCGCGCCGCCATGTACCGCCGATTGCGCTCCCTGAATTGCTCGTCGGTCTCGCCTTTGTGTTTGGACGGCATCTCAGCGTCGCTGCTCCGCTCTAAGACGGTCGAGGAATTTTTTGGCGATGCCGATTTGTTTCAGCCAGTGCGCGACACGTTCCGGGTCGCGTGCGCTGTTCGCCTTCTCCGTCATGTTGATGATGTTCTTCGTCTGCTTGTGGATCAGTAGTTCCAATCTCGACATCGTGCTGGTATCGACGATTGATCCGGTATCGACCCTGCCGCCGCGCGCGGCCTGCCGCTCCCATTGCGACGTGCCCGACGCGGCGAAGCCGGGTTCGGCCTCTATGTTATCGCGCTCCTGGCGATTAGTGGCGCGGTTTGCGGAATTGGCGCGGCCCATAGCTTCACTTCCGCCATGCGCGGCGGCCCCAGATGTTACAGAGGGTTTTGAGAAATCTTCGGAGCACGTCACTTACCCGCGACGAGTTGCTTTGCTCTAAAGACTAGCTCGGCTCTCGCCTGAGCTTCTCGACGCACTTCTGCGTTCTTATCTTGACCACCACGGCGGAACGAATTGCCGCCACCGGGTCGCCGACCGCTATTCTTGGAGTAGAACGCGAGCCGGTCGATGGCGGATGGTCCCGGCTGATCGGGAGTTTTGCGCGGGCTGACAAGACCGGCTTTCACATCAGCGCGCAGCTTCGTCTCGGCGTCGATGTGCGAGCGGATTAGCTGATCCGGGCTAACGGTCTGCATCGTCGCGTTTTCCCAATCCCGAAGTGCGAGATTGAAACGACCCCGAGCAACCAACTGCCGCTCGCTCGCTTGCCGGTAGCGGTGTAGACATTCCGCGTTCCAACGGTGAGCCGTCCGAACATCGACGACGACCGGCTTCGGCTGCGGCGACGCTGCTTGGTCCCCCAACTTCGCTTCCGTCGCCGCAGCCTCCACCGGACGTTCGCACGGATCGTGCGAACGTCGCGCCTGAGCCAATGTCTCCCCAATTGGGGATACATTCACCGGAGGTTGTAGCTCGATTTTCAGATCGGTCAGCTTGACGGTTTGGACTGGCGTTTTCATTGGATGCCCCTATCAATTTTGCGTTGGTTGACCATCGCTCGATGTTCGTCGAGGAACGTGCTCTTGTTGGGTTCGAGCCGAGCCGCTTCCTGCGATGCGCGCAGCCCGTCAGACGAGGCGTGCAGAGATTTGCTCGCGGCCTCGGCTTCGGCATCCGCCGCAGCCTTTTCCTCGGCCGCTTCGCGGAGACGGTTGTATGTCTCGCGCTGGCGATCCGATAGTTCGTCGAGTTGCTCATCGCTGAGGCCGACGAATTTTCCTTTGTCTATGACTTCCATTTTGGTTCTCCATCAATCGTCAGTGATGCGGATGTCTACCGCCATTTTCCTGCCGGGCAGGCGGCCCTCAGCCTCGCTGAACTCGACCCGCGTTCCTGGACCGAGCGCCGAGCGATCAAACTCGTCGATCACACGCGAAAAATGGAAAAAGACATCGCCCTTCGTTTCATCGCACCGGATGAAGCCGAAGCCTCTCGTCGTGTTGTATTGCAGTATCGTGCCTTTCATCGGGGGACCTCCCTTAATGACCTGGATCAGCCGTTCTTCTTCGGGATCACCGATCCAGGACTACCGTCATCCATTGCGCGTGAGCGATTGCCCCACGCAGTCGGGTCGGCCTGCTCCGAAGTGTAATCGGAGCTTCTGGTCTGCCAGTCGTCGGACCGCTGCGCAGCTTTCGCACCGCCAGCAAGGATCGCATCCTTGACGGCATCGACCGGAGCGCACGGATTGACCGCAGCCGGATCGGCCTTCTGTCCAGGGTTCAAGCTGGATGCTTGTCCGTAGCTGTTGGCTCCCGGATTTTCCGCGCCGTCGTGAGCGCGGCCCCAAGCACTATCGCGTGCGCTGAGTACCTGAGCGGCACTGACTGGCGCTGGCGTCTTGTTCTCGCCGCCCGGCGGTGGATCATTGCGCGCCTGCTCATGGCCGGGCGCGCGTTTCTTCGTTGCTTCGTTCGCGCCGACCGTCTGGTCGCTGCGACTTCTGTAACCTTGGAATGCCATTTCACTCTCCTGTTGTTACGACTTCTCTTTCGACGGCAGATTGAACAAGGCACGGATGCCTTCTCGAACCTGCGCATCGGACGTTCCTTGATCGCGCCAAGCGGCGATCTTTGCTGCTCGCGCTTCATCGGTGCCGACTGACGGCTGGTCGCCGTGACGGGTCACTGGCCGCGTCGCGTGTGCTGCGGCGAGTGCGCGCATTACGTGGTCCACAGCGTCTCGATTGCTCGTGCCGCCGCGCTTCTCGCTGCCGTGTCCGAGCGCATCTTTAGCCATTGTCGGACCCTCTGATTTCGGCGAGGCTCTTGCCAATCCAGGCGTCGCGTCCGCCGACCTTGCCGAGCTTGGCGTGATGCGAACCGAACCTTGACGCCAGCGTTTGCGAGCCGCGTACAGCGTGACCGACGAGCACCCGACCCCCGTTGGTGTAAACCCCCACATGGTTCTCGGGAGGCAAGCCGGTGACCTTCTCAGGCTCAGGGGCGGGCACCGGAGACCGGATGTCGGCGATGTCGGG
>JBEKLA010000389.1:0-3054 GCA_050010455.1 Binataceae bacterium (SeqCode)
GGTCGTAAACTGTCCCGTACGCGTGCGATATGCTGTATCCGAGCTCGCCGCCCTCGTGGATACTTCCCGGTGTTTCGGGGGTGGCATGGCTGCCGATACCGCCAGGAAAACTGAACTGCTTGAAGAAGCGCTGCATCCCGGCGAGGTCCTGACTCTTGGCCGGATATACTTCGGAGTACGTTCCCTCGAGGTACGCGTTAGACAAAACTGCTGGCGCCCCATGCCCGGGGCCGGAGATGAAGATTGAATTTAGGTCATACTTGTTTATCAACCTGTTGAAATGAATATAGGTGAAGCTCTGGCCGGCGTCCGAACCCCAATGGCCGAGCAACCGTGGCTTCGTCTGCCCCACCGTAAGTGGCTCACGCAGCAACGGGTTTTCCTTGAGGTACAGCATTCCGAGGCACAGATAGAGGCTGGCGCGCCAGTAGGCGTCGATCTTGCGCAACTCGTCCGAGGTGAGGGACGTCCCTTTGATCGTCGAACGGGCCGGACCATACGCCGATATCGTAGATGTCTTTTCGTCGTAAAGGACGGCCTCCGAGTTTCTTGCGACTGTGGTCATGGCCCGCACTTTCTCCTTTGAGCGCCGTGAAGCATTATTAGGGGCTTCTCTTGCCTCGACGCACGCGAACTTGATCCTCAATTTCGCTCAAGCGAGCGAACGACTGCTTCGTTTTAGGGGAATCGTAGTCCTGAGTCGTTAAAGAGTCCAAAGAGAAATGGAAGACCGCCCGAGGATCAACGACCGATTCTCCACCGCCTCCGCGGCATAAGTGTCCGAGAGCATTTCGCGGTGCCCACGCTCCAAAAGTGCTGGAAACAGATCGGGCGCGCCTGAATCTTGATGCCCATGACCGCTTGCCAATCAAAGCAGCACCGATTCGACCGCTTGAGCCAGGATGCGCTCCGCCTGAGCCCGGCTGAGCCCAAGGCCGTGCAGCATGATCGCGCCCAGATCGCTGGCAAATGGACCTAACTGGCCAGATGAGAGATCCAAGGCGCGATTCACCCCGGCCATGAACACTCCAACGATGCAGGCGACCGCGACGTCTTCGGACGATGCCACGATACGGCCTCGCGCGAGTCCCTCCGTCACATCGCCGCGCACACCCGAGTTGATCGGCGCTGCGGGATCAGTCGCGTGCGGAAACAACCGCATCATTGCGGCCGCCTGTTCCGGCGCCCCGAGGCAAAAATGGAGTACGCAGCAGAATGCGCGCGCGATTCTCTCCGCCGGATCGCTGACTCCTTCATTTGTGCGCGAGATCTCGGTTTCCATGCGCGCGCGAACGTACCAAGAAAGCTCGCGCTCGAGCGCATTCTTGTCGGGGAAATAGTTGTAAAAGGTGCCTTTGGCCACGTCCGCCCGCATCGCGATTTCATCCACGGTCAGCGCATCCATGCTTCGCGATGAGAGCAAAGCAATAGTCGCGTCCAGGAGGGCCTGGCGGGTTGCGAGCTTGCGCCGGTCACGACGGTTGGGGAGCCGCCCTGCTGGCGCCTCCTTGAGTTTGCGAATCCGGCCTTCTCTCACGCTCTTGTGCTGACTCTGTCGTTCATGCTTGACCATATGGTCATATTTAGACATACTCGTCGCGTAAATCAAAGCCGTTCGTGAGACGCGCCGTCGGATTGCTGTCAGATGAGAGAATCGAGTTCGATGCGAAGTCGATTGATCATTCTGAGCGTGGCTATGATCGTGGCAGCCATGGCCGGTGTTTACATCTTGTATAGGCCGCGCCCTGCAGGAATCCCTCCGGAGTTCGTGTCCAGCAACGGCCGCATCGAGGCTATCGAAATCGATATTGCGACCAAGTACGCGAGATGGGTCGAGCAGGTCTTCGTGCGCGAAGGCAACATCGTTAACCCGGGACAAGTTGTTGCGCGGATGGACACTACTGAGCTGCTTGCGTTTGTTCGTTCTGGGTTTGGCGGTCTGGAGATGGATATCGAAGAGTGTGTTCAGCGGTGGAAAGCCTCGCACATTAAACGTTGCGGGCTAGAGAGGAATAAGCGCGAAAATTCACGAAAAGTCCTCCCGTTCATAGACAAGAGATCCTTGTGGGCTCTCAGAGACTCATACACGACGCGCTGTCTGAAATCGGCGCGCGAAAGCTTTTGCTGATGAGTTATCGAGCGAAACTTCGGTGACTTAATGGAATCACATCGAATACGACAAGGAGACCAAAATGGCAGGGAAAAAAGAAGCCCAACAAGAACCGATCATTGAACAGAAGCCCCCGCGGACAGAAGACGATATCCGTAAGCGCGCATACGAAATATATTGCGCGCGGAACTGCGGTTCCGGCACCGAGCTGGACGATTGGCTGAAGGCGGAAACCGAGCTCAAAGAAGCGCGCGCGAAGGCTGGGTAATTATCCCAAGCGCTGAATCCCTTGCCCCTTGACGTTGGTTTGGAACTCCAGGGGACAAGGCCGATTCGCCGCGCGTCAAGTTAGGCGTCTACCTGGTTACCGCACTGTTAATGGCGATTTAGACGTGTCGGCAATTCCGCGGTAATGCGGGTTTCAAGCCTACAAATCGATTCTGCGCAATGCCTCGTAACGAGACAGGCACATGATCCAAGGTAATTTGCCGCAGGCAGGGGTGTATTTCGCAAATCGCAGCGGGGCTTGGTCCATATAAAACCCCGGTTGGATCAGCTCAGGAAACAGCAGGAGGGTAAGTCATGTTTAATCTCGATCGTTTTTTGTTGCACGGCGCAACCGCGTTGACGGTGATATTGGGGCTCTGTGTGCTATCGGGCGTCTCGTTGGCGCAGCAAGCCAAACCTGGAGAAGCCGATTATGTTCGGTATTGTGCGAGTTGCCACGGCTCCACCGGCAAGGGTGACGGCCCGGTCGCCAACTTGCTTGTCGTCACACCCACTGACCTCACGTTGCTCGCAAAGCAAAACAACGGCACGTTTCCCGCGCTAACAGCCCGTGGTGAAAGTCAGTGGCTACTCGAAGGGATCGCCAGAATTGATTGGTAATACTACAATGTGTTGCATGGCGATGGGGACTGGGCGGGGTGAGCAAGGGTCGATGT
>JBEKLA010000390.1:0-3039 GCA_050010455.1 Binataceae bacterium (SeqCode)
GCCGAGATCAAGGACAGCGTGCTCAAATCACCGATTAAGGGGCGCGTCCAAAATCGACTGGCCGAGCCTGGCGAGGTCCTTCCAGCGGGTGGCAAAGTTTTCGCGCTGGTCGATCTGTCGAACGTTTATATGTACGTCTTCCTGCCGGACACGGTGGCGGGCAAAATTGCCTTAGGCGCCGAGGCCAGGATTGTTTTGGACGCTTACCCTGACTATCCCATAAGGGCGCTCGTGTCGTACGTTTCGCCCAGCGCACAATTCACGCCGAAGACCGTTGAGACGGCCGAAGAACGACATAATCTAACTTTCCGGGTCAAGCTGCAGCTTAACAAAGAACGTCTGCAACAATATGAACCTTTTGTTAAGGTCGGGATCCCTGGGATGGGCTACGTTCGGCTCGACGCCGGGGCGCAATGGCCGGCGTCGCTGGAGTTTCGCGGAGTTCCGGCGAACCTCGGGAACCCTACCGGCGCGGTCGGTAGCGCTGCCGACCGTTCCAACTCATGACCGACGTCATCCTTGAGCAGGTCGTTAGCGTCACTGACGTCAGCCAGCGTTACGGGGCCGCGATCGCCTTAGACTCGATCAACCTCAAGATTCCCGGCCAGAAAATGATCGGGCTGATCGGTCCCGACGGGGTTGGCAAGTCGACGCTGCTTGGCATGATTGCCGGCGTCCGCAAGATCCAGCACGGCAGCGTGCGGGTTCTGGGCGGCGATATCGCTGACGCCAGCTTTCGCAATAAAGTGTCGTCCCGGATCGCCTATCTGCCGCAGGGACTCGGCAAGAACCTCTATCCAACCTTATCAATTTTTGAGAACGCCGACTTTTTTGGACGTCTGTTTGGTCAGTCGCGCGACGAGCGCGAATGGCGGATCAAGGACCTCTTCGACAGCACCGACCTGTCACCGTTTCGCGACCGTCCGGCCGGCAAGCTCTCGGGCGGCATGAAGCAGAAGCTCGGGCTGTGCTGCTCGCTTATCCACGACCCGGATTTGCTCATCCTCGACGAGCCCACCACTGGCGTCGATCCGTTGGCGCGGCGGCAATTCTGGGAACTTATCGATCGCATTCGGTTACGCCGCCCGGGGATGAGCGTCTTGGTGGCTACAGCCTACATGGACGAGGCTGAGCGTTTTGATTGGCTCGTCGCGATGAATGCCGGGAAGGTGCTCGCCACTGGAACGCCGGACGAACTGAAGGGCAGTACTAACCAGCCAACGCTGGAAAAAGCCTTCATCCAGCTCCTGCCCGAAGAGTCCCGCCGCGGCCATAAGGAACCGGAGATCACGCCTTACAAACCGAGCGGCGGCACCCCGGCAATCGAGGCCCAGGGGCTGACACAGCGCTTCGGTTCGTTCACCGCCGTTGATCACGTCAATTTCCGGATCGAGCGTGGTGAGATTTTCGGCTTCCTCGGCTCAAACGGCTGCGGCAAGACCACCACAATGAAGATGCTGACCGGATTGCTGCCACCGACCGAAGGTACGGCATTGCTGTTGGGCAAGCAGGTCAAGGGTGGCGACGTCGAGTCGCGGCGACGAGTCGGCTTTATGACGCAGGCGTTCTCGCTATATACGGAATTGACGGTGCGGCAGAATCTACTGCTCCACGCGCGCCTTTTCGATATCCCGGAACCCGCTGCCACAGAGCGGGTAAACGAGCTGCTGGTACGTTTCCAACTCAAGTCCGAGGCCGATACTTTGGCCGAGACTTTGCCCCTCGGCATCCGGCAACGGCTCTCGCTGGCAGTCGCGGTGATTCACCAGCCGGAGATGCTGATCCTGGACGAGCCCACGTCCGGGGTTGATCCAGTCGCGCGCGATGGCTTCTGGGAATTGTTGATCAAGCTGTCGCGCGAGAACGGCGTCACGATCTTTCTCTCGACGCACTTCATGAATGAGGCCGAACGCTGCGATCGGATTTCGATGATGCACGCGGGCAAAGTGTTGGCGCAGGGACCGCCTGCCCAGTTGGTCGCTGAACGCAAGGCCAAGAGCCTCGAAGATGCGTTTATCGGTTACCTCGAAGAAGCGGCCGAAAAGAGTGTCACCGGCTCAGCGCAACCCGAGCCTGCAGCGGAACCGACCGCTCTCACAGGTCATCTCGACGTGACTCCCAGCCGCTTCAGCCTAGGCCGCATATGGGCGTTTGCGCGGCGTGAAGCGGTCGAGCTGCAGCACGACACCGTTCGGCTCTCATTCGCGATTTTTGGTCCGATTCTCCTGATGATCGTATTCGGCTATGGGATCTCACTCGACATCGATCATCTGTCGTTTGCGGTCTTCGATTCAGATAATACGCCGGCGAGCCGCGATTATATCGATAGCTATAGTGGTTCGTACTACCTCACTGAGCATGCTCCATTGCGGAGTTACGGCGAGTTGGACCGTCGTGTACGCAATGGCGAGTTGCGGCTTGCCATTGAGATTCCGCCCGCGTTCCAGCGCGACTTGCAGCGCAACCGGCAGCCGGAGATAAACGTAATCCTCGACGCCGCAATACCGTTTCGGGCCGAGACGGCTCGCGGCTACGTCGAAAGCGTTCACGACCATTATCTCACGCAGCTACGCAAAGCACGCGGGCTTCCACCGCTCCAGAAGCCTGTGCAGTTTGAGGCGCGGGCGCTGTTCAATCAGGCGTTCAAGAGCATCTATGCGCTGGTACCCGGCGATATCATGCTCCTCCTGATTCTCATTCCCAGTATGTTGACCGCGTTAAGCGTGGTGCGCGAAAAGGAGTTGGGCTCGATCGCCAACTTTTATGCGGCTCCCGCCACCCGCCTCGAATTTCTTTTCGGCAAGCAATTGCCTTACTTCGCGGTTGCGCTGATTCAGTTTAGTGCTCTGGTCGCACTCGCAGTCTTCATGTTCCAGGTTCCATTCAAGGGTAGTCTTGCGACCCTTGTGCTGGGCGGCGTGATCTATGTCCTCGCAAGCACGGGTTTCGGCCTGCTGATTTCGGTGTTTGCGACTACGCAAACGGCCGCGATTTTCGCCGCTGCTATCATTACTATTCTTCCGGCCACGCAGTTCTCCG
>JBEKLA010000391.1:0-3027 GCA_050010455.1 Binataceae bacterium (SeqCode)
AAATTTCGTTTGGCAAAGGAAAAATCTCGCGTTCCAGATACGTTCCAGTTGAGCGCAATTTCGCCGTTTTCTGCGTTTTGAGCGACTGGAAGAATCAATAAGTTGCGTGTTTTCAATGCACCGTCAATTTCCGACTCCCCTCGCCTCCAAAATTTGAACGTCATGAGCGCACATGATCGAGTGTGGTGGCGCTGCCCAGAAAGTGTCCAGGTGCGAAAATTCCTTCCGACAGGCGCCATCACTCGGAAGGAAGCGTGGTTGTGGTCCAACTTCCCACAACCGGACTTCTGGACAGTCGGCAAGATTTCACTCCGTTAGGTGCGATCAGCCTCTCAACCTCTTGCTCGTTCAGATGTGACTGCGTCTTAGAGGCGTCAAACAATCGATCGGTAATCGCCGGCGGTTTCCTATCATTCTCGTGCATCCGCTCTGCTTGTTTAAAAGCCAGCAATGCGAGCATTCCATACCAGCGCGACGCTACTTGGCCGGCGGAACTTTCACGGGGAGCTCGGGGCCCCAACCGGAAGCAGTGCTCGTGGACGCCATGTGAAGCACGGCGTTTACAGCATGAATTTGCCCGCCGTAGATCTTGAACGCCTCGAAGGTGACAAGCGCGCGGCCGGCGCCGTACTGCTCGGTGTTTCCGAAGTCGAGATACAGCAGGACCACCCCGAGCTGTGCGTCGAATGCCGCGACGCGGGCTTGGATGCCCGGATGCTGAATGATCTTTTGCGTCTTGATGTTCTCGCAGCCGGCGCGCGTGCAACCGGCTCCTGCGGTATGAACGCCATTCTCGATGCGGTAAGCGTCCGAGGCAAACGGAGTGTCAACCTGGACGAAGCTGCCGACCTTCAGCCCTTGCGGGTATTTCATGGCAATTTCGATCGCTTCAGCTCGCGAGCCGATTTCCGAGGCTGGCGGGACGAACGCCATTTGCTCGTTGCCCTTTTGATACCCGGCCGGATCGAATAGCAGCGAGTCTTTGTCTTGCGGCACGACCATCGTTTCGATCTCGCCGATGTTGCCGTCGCGCTCTTTTAGCCGCAAAGCGAAGAGCACGGGCTTATCGCCATCTTGGAGCACGACGGCTTGCGTTGCGGCCGTATGTTCCTCCACGTCGAATATGTCCTGGCGATACGCGCCGAGGCCTGAGGCCGTGCGCCAAAGGCCTTCGCCGAGTTTCATGACCTCGCCGTTTTCCGTAAATCGGACGTTCGGTGAGACCGGCAGCGCGCCAGGGTTATGGCCGGCCATGTCGTTCAAATACTGTGTGACCAAATCGCCGAGGCAGCCTCGGTCGCAGTCTTTCGCGACAGCCGGCCGCACGGACTGCATAAGCAGCGTTGCGACGATTGCCGCGCCAGCAAAAAGATTCTGGGTGCGTGATCGCGTGAAAGTCATGATGGCGGTTCCTCCAAACGAAGGATTCCGGCGTGCCGGAATCCCTCACATATCGTGGAATTCGGTGCGCGACAAGAATTCGTCGACCTTTTTCGCGGTGCACAGCAATCAGCGGCCGTGATCGGGAAAGTTCTCCCAGCCGGTAGGCGCGTTATAAGGCATGCCGGAGTGGCCCAAGGCTTCGATCTCGTGAATTTTTCCGCCAGAAATCTTGAAGATGTGCACGGCCACATTATCAAAGGGCTTGAGGTCCATCGTCTGCGACTCAATGCCCGGAACGCCGACGATTTTTTCGGTCTTCTGGTCCATCGGATGCCGGAACTGCGAAAAGCCCATCACCAGGCCCGTTTCCGGGTCCGCAATCATCACGCGGCGGGGTTCGATTCGCGGGATGTAATCCATCACATGAGTTTTCAACTGCGCGGCGCAGCCGAAAGAGCCGAGAACCTGGCGCGTGGTGGGATTGGCGGGCGGAGTGTTGCCGGTGGTTTGGATCCCGTTTTCGCGGCGCACGCAATCGTCCGCGAACGGCGCGTTATTGGCATCAGCGGTGGTGACGGCCGTGTAGTACGTTCCTGCGATCTCGAGCATTTCGTCACGCGCGACGCGCTCGGATGGCGGCACCACGGCGAGCAGGCCTGGCCGCGGCGTCTGCAGATTATTCAAGTTCGCCGGTTTCAGGTCCCCGGCCCAGAGATGTTCGGCGGCGACGATTTCGCCGTGGCTGATCTTGACACGGAAATCCGCTTCGATCGGTTCTTTATTGGCGCGCATCACGCACAGCAAGCCGACTTCCTCGGAAACCGGATCGGGTACGTAAACCTTGAAAGTCGTTGGGAGCGCGTCGGCGATTTTCCACAGGCCGTCGCCCGGATGCATGGGCATCGTGTTTTCGACGAATTCGATTTGCGGTGAAAGCGGAACCCGCGACGGGTCGTGGGCGACAAGCGCGGCAACATAGTCGTTCATTGCGCCGATCAGACACGCGCGGTCGCAATGCGCTGGGAGCTTATTCGCGCTCGGCGCAGCGAACAGCGGCGAACTCGCGAAAAATAAAATTACAATTGCAGCACGTAGGGTCCTCAATCGATTCTCCATTCCTTTCGGGCAGCATCCTCACGTTAAGTCCGAGCGCGCCACGGCCCAGCTCGGAACAGGCATCATACACTTTTCAGACTGAATGCCCCGCGGAGCCAAGTCAGTTACCACGCATCTGGGGTCCAAAAACGGAGTTCGAGGAGACCGGAGCGCGAACAGCGCTCCCTATGACAGCATTTCCTCCAAGCGGACTTCTGGACAATTAAGCGTGCCGCGGCGCTTTCAGGCGCTTGCGACGGATAGTTTCCGGATGCTCCGTCACTCGGCCACATTCGCCGAGGGAAGAGGGCAAGCCATTCGAATCTTACTTAGCCACACTATTTTGGGGTGACGTGGACCCAATCGCTGGGGCAAGCGGTGAGGCTGTGCGAATGGATTTCCGGAGGCCCTTGTCTTGGCGTTTTGGGTGATTGTGGCGGCGGCCCACGCCGTGCGACGGGATCCGGAGTTGCAGCGTTTCTACCGCCGAAAATTAATCCAGAAAGGTCTAGGGAAAGCCAGAGTCGCTGCCGCTCGCAAACTGGGGAT
>JBEKLA010000392.1:0-3014 GCA_050010455.1 Binataceae bacterium (SeqCode)
TGTCCGCCCCTTGTATGGCGGGCGTTTTCTCGCTATGCTTTCGATTGTCATTCACCTTTTGGGTGACTCCTGAGAATGAGTTTGCGAAGCGCTATCTTCGCTACTCCAACCTGTTTTACCGCCGGATTCTCAGAGTCCCCAAACGGTTGACCGCTTTCACCTTGTAGTCAACCCATCAAGATCCTGTGCATAGGGCCGGTAACACGGTGCACGCCGAGGCCCGGTATGATAAGCGCGGCATGTGTCGGCACCAGCCGTGAGATTGGGCATCATCCGGTCTTACCTGATACGGCAGCTTTATCCCTAGGGTCGGAGAAAATTCTCCGCTCGGAAGTGTTACACCCTAGCCACCGATCCCGGCCGACCGGCTTTCCGCCTTGACCACCGACGGTCATCTGACCGTATTCCGTTATCAGCCCCACCGCTTCCTCAGAACGCACGACTTCGGGCTTTGCCTTCGAATCCTGCATGCATTCAGTTGTGGCCCCCAATCTGCACTGACCGAGATAGAAAGAGGCAAGATATGATGACTATACTGCTGGTTGTGTTAGTGCTGTTTTTACTTGGCGGCGGCGGGTGGGGATATTCACGCTGGCGAGGGTAGTGCGGCGGCCATTGACTCGGTCGCTAATTGAAACAGGACACGTGCACGATTCCCGGAATCTGGCTCACTGAGATCTAAATGGCGCTCTTGAATTTTGGTTGAGTCGCCACCGGTTGGTCGCAAATCATTCCGGACATTTCTTCGATGTTAAGGCTGCATCGACCTCTAGTGAAGTTCAGTGAAGAAAACCCTGCTTCAAGCGCGCGGGCGCCGTGCCAGTAAAGTGCCCGCTTGGGGAGGAAATTACGGAAGATCACACTCCGAAAGAAACGCGAAGGATCTGCTCATGACAGTTTTCGGTGTTGCGGTACCCGAATCCTGGCTCTTTCCAGGAGCACCCTACCCACCGGCACCCAGCCCGACGCGTCGTCCGCTGGGCTGACGAGCCAGGAAGAGCAGAGCCAGCTTGAAAAAGTGGGTCCGAATTCGATGCCCGATACGACGCTCCAGATCGTTTAAACCTGCGCGAAACGCGATACGCGCTTGCCTTGGCGCTCGCCGCGTTTAGGCAAGGAAGACAAAGGCCATGACATCCAACACTTTCACTAAACACAATATGCTGGTCGACCCTTCTCTGCAGAAAGAAATCATCAAGAGAGCCGTGAACGCGAATTGCGGAGACAATCCTAATCAGGCGACTCATTCTCTTGGCACTCTTAAGACGCCGGATGGCAGAGAGGTCGCCGCACATCTTCGGCATGCGGCAGACGCCATTATATTGGATGACTGTGGTCACGTTGTTCTCATCACCCGCAAGCACAATCCCGGCGTCGGCCTCAAGGCATTGCCCGGCGGTTTTATGGACTCGGTTCAGGGAATTGCTGGGGCAATCGTCGCGGAAAAAGCTGCAACGGCTGCCCTGCGTGAAGCAGTGGAAGAGACGGGAATCAGTAAATCAGTGCTCCAAGCGGCGCACGTCATACCGGTTGGCCATCGGTCTTACGATCGACCCTTTGACATTCGCGTCGCATGGGGCGATATACCGGGCACCGGCATTAAAAAGGGCGACTTCTTTGCGGTATCTACTCAAGGCTTCTGCGTGAAAACGACACAAGATCTATCGCGCGTTGGTCTGAAGGCCGGCGACGACGCCAAGGCGGTTCTGGTTGCCAAGATATCGAGCTTGACTCCCGAAGAATTTGGAGTTGCTGACCATTGGGCGATGATCCACGCCGCTGCGGCTGCCGCCCATGCCTCTCACCAGGCTTGTAGCTCCGTCCGCCGGCTCGTCGCGCGCCAGTGTATTTGCGCTCTCATGCTGCAGCGACGCGAAGAGCCGTAAAAGAATACTTCTGCCTTGAAACTATGGGAACTATGTACCGGAGCGGCCTGCGCCATCGGCCGCTGGCGCAGCCTTTTCGATTTCAGAGTTCGCCTCGCCGCCGATGAAGATAGCCGCACCTGTCATATAGAGCCACATCAGAAGGACGGTCACTGCATTCAGCTCTCCATAGATCCTCGAAGAACTGAAGTGCTCCTGGTACATCCGAAGCAGGACTGTAAAGCCGACCCATAAGGCGACTGCAACAACCGCGCCCGGAATACTCCATTGCCATCGTCTGTCTCTTGAGTTCGGCCCAAAACGATAGATCAGGGCAAATGAGAAGAGCAGGACGATCACGATAACCACCCACTGCACGAACCGCCAGAAAGACTCGACGTGAGCCGGCGTCCCGAGATGCTGGCGGAGGATGTTCCCGGCTGGATCGCCATAGGCAATTGCGGCGAGCGCGATCACGTATAGAACGCTCAGGGAAATTGTCAGTCCAAACATGACGGACAAGACTCGCCACCAGGGGCGTTCTTCTGTGACCTCATAGGCCTTGTTCAGACCGGTCATCATGGCCCAGGTTCCGTTCAGTGCTCCCCAAATGGCATAGACGCCTGCACCCATGGCCCCGGTACCCAGAATGGCTCTCGCGTTGAGTTCCTGTACGGTCTTCGCTATAAGCGCCGACACATCCGGAGGGAGAACCTGTGCAAAGGAATCGAGCAGGGCAGCGCGACCCGCAGCCCCGCCCGTAGCGGACAAACTGAGTAAAATGAGCAGCAACAGCAACGCAGGGAAGAGGCCAAAGAAAAAATTAAATGCCAACCGAGCCGACTGTCCGAAAACTTCATCTTCCCAGCTCCTGCGACACGTACGTTTTGCCAACTCCCACCAGGAAAGTCCTCGCAGGCTCCATAACGGTGTCATGGTTCCATTCTCGAACGCGCCGCATTCGTTCTGCTGCGGGTGTATATTTTGCGAAACGAAGACGCACATTTGCAATTTATTGATCCGGCCTCTGATACCTGAATTATGCGCAGAACGATCCTCGAAGCGCGTGGTTCGTATGATCTGAGCGTGCGGCGAGCGCGATCGATGTCTCGTTTTGATTCTTTCTGTATCTGACCCGGTTTCCTCCAC
>JBEKLA010000393.1:0-2996 GCA_050010455.1 Binataceae bacterium (SeqCode)
ACATCGACCCTTGCTCACCCCGCCCAGTCCCCATCGCCATGCAACACATTGTAGTATTACCAATCAATTCTGGCGATCCCTTCGAGTAGCCACTGACTTTCACCACGGGCTGTTAGCGCGGGCGATCTCGAAACTGATTGAGACATATAAATCGTGACGAAATTCGCGCGCGCGGACAAGAGCACATCGCATTTGCCAACCGCGATCGCCCCGAAGTAGTGTGCGATCGCGATCGGAGGGAAAAGGCCATGTCCGAACTGGTGCTTCGCGAAGACAAAGATGGGTTGGCGACGCTGACGCTGAACCGCCCCGAGAAGCTGAACGCGATCAACGTGGAGATGCTCATCGCGTTGAACGCTCACGTCGAGCGTATCGCGCAACAAACCGATAGCGTCGGGCTGGTCGTCGTCCGCGGCGCGGGGAAGTGCTTTTCCGCGGGCCACGATCTCGCCGATATCTTCCACGGCCAGCGGCCGCCGACGCCGCATTTCGAGGGGCATGCCATCGAACGGCTCGCCAACCTGCCGCAACCGGTGATCACCGCGGTGCATGGCCATTGCTATACCGGCGGGCTCGAACTCGCGCTGACGGGCGACCTGATCGTCGCGTCGGAATCGGCCAGGTTCGCCGATACGCACGCGCGATGGGCGCTCCTGCCGCTATGGGGGATGAGCCAGCGCCTTCCCCGCCGGATCGGAACGTACAAGGCGCGCGAGATGATGCTGACGTGCCGCACCTATTCAGGCGCGGAGGCCCTGGCGATGGGGCTCGCGAACTTCTGCTTCCCCGACGCTTCCTTCGACAAGGAGCTGAGCGCGCTGGCCAGCGCCATCCTGGCCAATTCCTGGTTCAGCCACCGCGCCAACAAACGGCTGCTGCTAGAAACCGACGGCCTGCCAATCGCCGCCGGCCTCTCGCACGAGGTGTATCGAACCGCTGGCGTCGGACCCGACGCGCGCGAGCGCGTTGCCGCCTTCAACGCCAAGAAGGCGCGCGGGGTTTGATGCGTCGCGCTCGGGCAGCGCTCCGAAACCGACGAATGCTACCCTGAGTACCGGTTGTGGAAACGTCAGCGGCTTCGCATCCGTCGGCAATCTGGGGTTGGATGCCTTGGATCCTGTTTTTCGTTTTGTCCAAGGTGGGACTGCCGGCGCCCGGAGTATTCGCCGGATTTCTATTCGCGCTGTACACTCCCGTAACAGATACTGCGCGCGGCCGGAGCGTCAAGCTGGTGGATTGGACGACGCTCGCGTTTTTCGCGATCGCTGCGGCGTCGGTGGCAGCCGGGGGTTCGACGGTCCTGCTCTTCTGGAAATACTGCATTCTTCTGATGTGGTCGATGTTCGCCGTGATGGCTTGGGCGTCGATTCTGCTCGGTGCTCCGTTTACCCTCCAATTCGCGCGCGAATCTACCCCATCCGAGTTTTGGCAGCATCCGGACTTCATCCGCGGATGCCTGGTCCTGGCCTTGGTCTGGGCAATTGTGTTCACGCTGAACGTGGCGATCGTGGCCGCGGCAGTTGGGCCGCTTAGTCCGCCGTTGTTCGCCGTTATTTTGCCTATGGCCACGACAGTCGGGGCCTTTGTCTTCACCGCCCGCTTTAAAACAGCGGCTCAGCGCAACCGCGCAGCCGTTACATTTCCCCATTCCCCATAGCTCGGCTCGATAAAGCTCAGCTCCAGCCGCGTCGGATGGCGGTTGGGTGGCAAGCGCCCTAAGCTGCTGGCGTAGGCTAGGCGTAGGAAGTTTTGCCGCGTAATATCTTGATCCTATTGAGTTCCGGTGCGCTGGCTGTTGCGATGTCCTCCCATCGAAAGCAGCCGAATCGCCAGTCATTCCTTGGTTCCTCTAGCGGTTCTTATGCGCTCGATAATTTGTAAAAAAAGGGCGTTGGCCTTTTGTTTGACTTTTACGTTGTCTAAAACTACCATGTGACTCCACGAGCCGCATTTTCGAACTCCGGCGGCGTTGAGTGTCTTTTTTGGACGACAGATTTTTAAGGAGAAGTCTGAAAATGCTTAGATTTAAGCTGAGCCTGTCACTTCTCGCACTCGCGATTCTTGGCGCGGTGTTCGCCGCCCCGACGCCAAGTCTCGCTGCGAATTGCAGCAGCTTTAGTGGCACGTATTCCTTTATGGCTTGGGATCCGGGTGCCAAAATTGCTGCCAGCGGCGTTTTCACTGTCTCCGGCGGCTTGGTCCTCCCGGGCGGCATTATCGAATGCAACGACGACGGGACCACCTATCAAGCTAGCATCGAAAGCGGAAACGCTTTCCTGGAGAACAATTGCCAGGGAACGATGCTAATCCAGACCAACGGGTCCGTCTGCGGCGCGACTGATGCCATCGAACTGGACGTCTCGGTCGTGAACAACGGTGCTTCGGTGCTGTTCAACGCCAATGGCGCTGCGGAAGTGGCCAGCGGCACCGTGGCCAATAGCGGACACACCGTATTCCTAACCGGCCGCGGCGATAAGACCTACTTTGGCGGAATCTGCGGATGCTACGACGCTCGCTTCTGGTCTGCGGGTGATGACTACGTAGGTGACTGCACCATTTGCGTTGACGCCTCGAACCATGTGACCTCGGGAAGTTGCAGCTGCAATACCGCCGAGACCGAATACCTCTCGGAAATCGAGGGTGGTGCCTATACCAATTCGATCGACTTCCCCGGCACCGGTTACCTCTGGTTCAACGTCAGCAGCGCATCCATCTGCGGCACGGGTGACAACTACCTGGCGATTGATTACGGCGTCGCCAATGCCGGTAACGAGATTCTGTTTAGCTGCGATGCCGGCGTCGACATCGACAATGGTGTTGTGCCGCCAGATCTGAACGCGGGCCACGTGCTGTATTGCGCTGGCGAATCGTTCCGCTCCACGAAGTGCTCGCCGAGTCCTACTCCGACTCCAACTCCGACGCCGACCCGGACTGTGACGCCGACGCCGACCCCGACTCCGACGCCGACTCCAACGCCGACGCCGACCCCAACTCCG
>JBEKLA010000394.1:0-2986 GCA_050010455.1 Binataceae bacterium (SeqCode)
AAGTTCCACATGGGAGGTGCCAAATGCCGTTATGCGTCGTTGTTCATCATCTCAAAGACTTCAATGAATGGATTACGCTGTTCAAGGCCAACCCGCCGCCGCCGGTCGGCCGCTGGCGCCTGGCGCGTGGCATCGACGATCGCAACCGGGTTCACGTCGTCGGCGAAGTGAGCGCGGCGGAGGTCAAAGACGTAAAGGACTTCTTGAATTCGCCACGCATGCAGGACGTGTTTCGGCGCGTCAACGCGATGTCGACGGCGCCGCTCGAGTTCGTCTGGCTCGACGAGGTAAAACCCTGACCGTCTCGCACAACGCGTAGGTCCGCAGGGCGGATGAGCGGAGCATAATCCGCCAATCGCGATCGCAGAAAGGCGGCGGATTACGCCGGAGCCAGTCATCGGGCCGGCCACTTCGGGGCCGGACCCGTTGGGCTAATCCGCCCTACGCGCTAGATCGAAGTCGCAGCTCTTCAAGTATTTTCTCGCCCAGCGCTTCGACGGTTAGGAAGTCCGCAATCAATTGTGCGTGAAAGACGTACGGCGCCTTGGTCTCCGTAATCGAATGGGCGATCAACGGCTGGAAGACAAGAAGCTTCCTTTGCTCCTCCGATAACCGCTCATAATCGCGCGGCCTCATCTGATTTAGAGCATCCGTCATTTGCCTCGTTATCGCGTTGTACGCATCAACATTTTTCTGCGGGACCATGCCGGGCGGGATGTAAACGGGGACTCGATGTGCCAGCGCATGCCGGAATTCAGCTAGGTACTCAAACCATCCTTCCATTGCGTCGAGGTACGTTTGTAGATCGACCGATAAAGAGTTCCGAACTGCTTTGTTCTCCTTACCAAGACCGACGTGCCGGCGCGGGATGCTATCGGACAGGCGGCATTCGTAGACCCATATCCACGCAAGGTTATCCACTATGCCGTACACGTTCGCTAGAAATGCTTGAATATTGATTTGGGCGTCATAGAGCCGCGCCTTCGAAGGCAGCTTCACCGTTCCGGGTGGAATGATCTTGAAGACATTGTCGATGCACCGCCTCAGAACTTGGATGCGACGTGCAAATCCTTGCTCCGCATAGTGCTTCGCCTGCTCATTCTTAAACGGGAAATAGACAAATTTCAGCAGAAGGTTGTCAGTCTTCTTCTCGACCGTCGCGTACTTAAGCCGCAGGTCGGCTATTTGTTTCTTCGTGAAGTATCTCTTCACATTCGCCCCGTCGCCACCGTCACTCTGTTAAACCCCGGCTCCGCTATCGTCTTTGGGATCGTCCGGCAAATCCTTTGGCACTTGCCACCAACTGCCACGCTTACGGCTCACTCTCCTCTGGATCGAGAGCATTTCATCCTCCTGTTGGGCTGCGGCCTCTTCGGGGCTAAGCGTTGGCTGCTTTGTAAATGACTTGAGCTTCCTGAGTAGCTCGGCATCCCTTTCCGGATCGCGTTTTCTATTAGGCGCCTCTCGATAACCCTTTCTCATATAGCGGTCCCACAGCGTTGCCACGAGATTACCTTCGGGCGGCGAGCGGCCAAAACCAATGATCCCCTTGTCGCGCTCGCTCTCCGGCAATTTCAGAAAATCGGCATTCATCTCCTTCAGGGCTGCCTTGAGATCAATACCCCAGACAAACTCCTGGTTTCGCCGCATGAATAGGTGTGCGCAACGCCTATGTAGGTTGTCTGATGAGACGAAAATCGTACTAAACGGCAGATAAAACAGATACGCGATGTCAGTCCGGTTCGAGGGACGCTCCGCCGCGATCAAGCCGGCGGCGAGCGCGAATTGGAAAAAGACTTCGATGCTCAGCACAAAGGCGGCGTAGGGTGCGAACGTGTCCAGCGTCGGCTGGCCTGCTTGGGTCCAAGCCGCGAGGATACGTGGATGGACCTGCGATGGAGCCTGAAAGACCTGTGCGGCGAAAGCGAGCCGACTGTGTACTTTATCCCTACCTGTAACAACCGAGCGAGCAAGGTCTCGTGCTTGTTCGAGAGATTTACACGTTTTGCCGTCGATACCCAGTGTGCGCAGCTCTTTGGCGAATACGGTCAGATCGAGTGACGCAAGCTGATGCCGCCAATTTGCGGCGCTTAACCGTTCAACCTCATGGAATTGCCCGCGTTGCCAGCGTTGAAACGCGATCTCCTCACTCGATTGATCGAAAATCGTGCCCGACTTCACGGCGCAAGCGCCCGGACGCGGTACGCGGCCGTCCATCGGCACATGATAGCCAAGCAGATCGTTAATGCACATCTCGTTGTGAAAAACACATGGACTACCGCCCATCTCTGGAAATTTCTGCGCGATTTCGCGCACAATGATTTCTGGCGGCCCGCGCTTCGACGGCTCTTTCGCGAGATCGGCCAGCGTCTCGACGTAAAAGATTGGACAGATAACCGCCAGAAAGAAATGGTCGAACCAGACGGACTCGTCCACGCTTACGGACTGGAGAAACGATTTATCGAACAGTGCGATCGGACCCATAGTGTCGCGCCATCTTTCGGGCTCATATTCGCTTCCAACGAACTCACGCCGCCTTGGCCGCCTTCTCCGCGATCCCGGCGAGCGTGCGCAAGATGCCGGCGGCGCCTTTGAGGCGCGCCGCAGGCGTCTCCCACTCCTCGAAGAACACGACTTTCATGTCGGGGCGCACGCGCGCGCCCTCGGGATATTTTCCGATATAGGCGATGAGGCCGTCCGGGTTGGCGAAAATGTTGTCGCGGAAGGAGAGCACCGCGCCCTTCGGGCCGACCTCGATCCGCTCGACATTGGCGCGCCGGCACAGCGATTTGATGGAAACGACCTGGAGGAGATATTCGACCTCCTGCGGCAGCGGGCCGAAGCGGTCGACGAGCTCGGCGGCGAACGCCTCGATGTCGCGCTCGTCCTCGATTTCCGAAAGCCGCCGGTAGAGCGCGAGCCGCACCGGCAGGTCGGCGACGTATTCCTCCGGGATCAGCACCGGCGTGCCGATGGTGATCTGCGG
>JBEKLA010000395.1:0-2959 GCA_050010455.1 Binataceae bacterium (SeqCode)
ACGGCTTTTACGAGGGCGGCCAGGATACGCGCGCGCGCAACCTCTTCGAAAGCTATGCGTACGCGTCGCCCAAGGTAACCTTCGAGATGGTCGATCCGGACAAGCATCCCGAGCTGGCAGAGGAATTCAAAGTCTCGGTGATGGGCACGACGCACATCCAGTACGGCGGCGCCAAGGGCGAGGGCACCAACGTCACCGAACTCAGCGAAGAGAACATCACTAACGGGATTATCAGAGTTACCAAGGGCGGCAAGAAGGTCGTCTATTTTCTCGACGGCGAGGGCGAAGGCGATCCCGACGACACCGAACATCAGAGCGGAATGGGGAGCCTGCGCCAGGCGCTCGAAGGCGAGAACTTCGAGGTCAAGAAGCTTCAGCTCGCGAGCCAACCTGCCGTCCCGTCGGATTGCAACATCCTCGTGATCGCGGGGCCGCAAAAGCCGCTGACGCAACACGAGCTTGACCAGATCGACGCCTATCTTAAGGGCGGCGGACGAGCGGTGGTGTTGTTCGACGCGCCGCGGCTCGGCGAGCCCAACGCTCAGGCCGGCCTGATCAAGCTGATGAATAGTTGGGGCGTCAAGGTCGGCAACGATATCGTGGTCGATCAGGTGGTGCGGCTGTTTGCCGGCCCGGCGCTGGGGCTCAGCCCGATCGTTACTTCCTATGGCAAGCATCCGGTGACGAAGTCGTTTAACCAGCGCACAGTGTTCCCGCTGACGCGCTCGGTCGAGCCGATGGGCGCCAATCCCAAGCCCGGCCTCGCGGTTACCCAGCTCGCGATGACCAGCGACAGTTCGTGGGCGGAGACCGATCTCGAGGGTATTTTCAAGCGCCAGACCGCGTCGTTCCATACCGGCGACCGCCGCGGACCGATTACCGTCGCCGACGCGATCGAAGCCGACCAGCAGTTCACGGGCAAGGACACTCATCCGCGTCTGGTCGTGTTCGGCAGCTCTGATTTCGCCGACAACCAGTACGTGAATTCGTACAACCGCGATCTGTTCATGAACAGTGTCGATTGGCTGGTGGGCGAGGAGAACGCGGTGTCGATTCGTCCGCGCTCGATACGCGCGTCGCGGATGCGCCTCACGGTCAATCAGTTCGACGTGCTCTTTGCGCTCTCGGTACTGATGCTGCCCGAGCTGTTGCTGATTATCGGGATCGCCGTGTGGTGGGAGCGGCGCAACTAGCTTCCGTCGCGATCGCTACGGGCGTATGAGATTCCGCAACACAATTATCGTTCTGGTGCTGCTCGTTCTGATCGGCGGCTACGCCTATTTCTCCTCCAACCAGCCCGTCGAGCAGAAAAACAAGCTTTTCAATATCCGGCCGGAGGATATCGCGACAATAACGCTCAAGTATCCCGAGCGCGAAATCGAACTCGCGCGTCAGGCGGACAAGTGGACGTTGGTGAAACCGATCGCGGCCAAGGCCGACGACAACACTGCCAACAACGTCGCGCGCGCGATCGCGGATTGCGAAATCAAGAAGACCCTCGAAGAGACGCCGGCCAACCTTGCGCCTTTCGGTCTCGCCAAGCCCGACCTAATCGTCACCGTTACCACCGCTGACAAGAAGACGCTGCCGGGAATCGAGGTCGGCAAGACGACGCCGGTTGGCTTCTCCGCCTATATCAAAACCACCGACAAGCCCGACGTGATGCTCACCTCTTCGGCGTTTCCGCCTGCGGTGAAGAAGACCGTCGACGAACTGCGCAACCGCGAACTCGTCAAGTTCGCTTTCGACGAGGTGCATAAACTGACGCTTGATCGCGGCGACGGCAACCTGATCGAACTCGACAATGACCACGGCGTTTGGACGATCGTCAAGCCGGCGAAGTACGCCACCGATGCGGCCGCGGTACAGCAGTTATTGACCTCGCTGAACGGTTCGCGAATCGACGAGTTCGTAACCGAGCATCCTGATAATTTGTCCAACTTCGGCCTCGATAAGCCCCGCTTTACGATCTCGGTGGTTGTCGGCAAAGAGGCGGCGCGCCAGTCGCTGGTATTCGGAGCCAAGGAGAGCGGCACCGACAAGGACGTGGTCTACGTCCGCCGCGACGAAAGCGCGCCGGTCTACACCGTTCAAAGGTGGACGCTCTCGGAACTCGACAAGAGCGCGAACGATCTGCGCGACAAGACCCTGATGGCGTTCGAGCCGGCGCAAGTCGAGCGCGTCAAGATTGACGCGGGCGCCAAGAGCTTCATGCTCGAGCGCTCGGCCGAGGGCAAATGGCAGGTCGTCCAGGGCAGCAAGAAGGTTCCTGCCGACGCCGTCTCGGTCGTGAAGTTCCTGGACAAGGTGCGCGACGCGAAGGGCAAATCGATCGCCGAAGATCCGATGAGCGACGCCAAGAAATTCGGACTCGACGCCCCGGCTGAAGTGATGACGCTGAATTCCAAGGACGGCAAGGTTATCGGTGAGCTGAAGCTTGCCAAGGTGGAACGGCGCAACGAAACCGGCGGCGCAACGCCGGCGCCGGTCACGCGCATCGACTACTATGCGATCTCGAGCGCAAGCAGCGCCGTGTTTACCCTCGACAATCTGGAATTCGACGAACTGACCGGAAGCGCCAAGGAATTCATCCCCAAAGAAGCGGAGACGCCGGCGCCTGCCGCCTCGCCGGCTGCCAGCCTCGCGAAACCCGCTCCCTCCGCGACGAAATAGTTTCGACCCGATCTCGCTTCGGCAGTTCAGCCCTCGGCGATAACGTGGGCGATCGCGTGCTCGGCGCAATGGGTTAGGCTCAGATGGAATCGGCTGACGCGGCGGCGACGCGCAAATTCCGCCGCCTTACCCAATAGCGTCAACTGGGGAGCCCGGCCGCGTTCGCGCGTAACTTCGATCTCGTGCCATCCGACGTACCGGTTCCATCCCGTGCCGAGCGCCTTCATCGCCGCTTCCTTGGCCGCGAAGCGCGCCGCATAGCTCTGATAGCGAGATTTGCCGCGCG
>JBEKLA010000396.1:0-4066 GCA_050010455.1 Binataceae bacterium (SeqCode)
CGGCGCTTGAGGCGTTCGGCGCGGTGGCGGTCGAAGTAGTCAGTGCCAAGGTCGCGGTAAGTGGTTGGTTCGGCCAGCAGGTGGTATGCGATTTCGAGGACATGGCGGCCGACCGCCAGCACTGCTCGTCCGTGCCCTACGTGTCCGCGCAGGCGACGATAGAGGGCGCCCAGGGCGGTGTGCTTGGTGCGGCCGGCAGCGCCACCAGCTTCCACCAGCGCGGTGCGCAACCAGCGATTGCCGCGACGGGTCTTGCCGCTACGGCGTTTACCCGCGCTCTCATGATTGCCGGGACACATGCCAGCCCAGCTTGCGAGATGCGCGGCGCTGGGAAAGCGGCTCATGTCGGCGCCGATCTCGGCCACCAGGACTTCGGCGGTGCGCCGTTGAACGCCTGGGATGGTGAGCAGACGTTCAACCGCCGCAGCGAAAGGGGCCAGCAGTTCCTCGATGCGTTTGCTGAGCTCTGTACTGGCTTCCTCGAGGTAATCGATGTCGGCCAGCAGGCGGCTTACCATGAAGCGGTGGTGAGGCCCGAAGCGACCGGTCAGGGCCTGCCGCAGTTCTGGGAGCTTCTTGCGCAGTTTGCCGCGGGCCAGGTTGGCCAGCAACGCCGGATCCGTGGTCCCAGCTATCAGCGCCGTCAGCATCGCGTGACCCGATACTCCCAGCAGGTCGGTCGCGACGCTGGAGAGCTTGATGCCGGCATCCTGCAGCACCTTGTGCAGTCGATTGGCGGCTCGGGTGCGCTCCTCGGTTAAACTCTTGCGATAACGGGTCAGGTCGCGCAACTCGCGAATCGGCGCCGGCGGGACAAAGCTGCTGCGCAACAACCCGTGCTCGAGCAACTGGGCCAGCCAGACGCAGTCGGCCACGTCGGTCTTGCGTCCGGGCACTTGCTTGAAGTGGGCCGGGTTGACCAACAGCAGCTCGAAGTCGTTCTCAAGCAGGTAGTAGACCGGTTTCCAGTACACCCCGGTCGCCTCCATCGCCACGTGCGTTACGGCTCGCTCGGTCAGCCACTCACGCAGCGCGAGCAACTCAGCGGTGGTGGTGGCAAAAGTCCGGACCTCCTGCTTGACCTCACCACCGGGCCGTGGCGTCACTCGCACACACGCGCTCACCGTCGCCTTGTGCACATCCAGTCCGCAACATCGTTCGATCAGCCGTTCCATAGTTCGCCTCCTTGCGGCGCCGGGGCGCGGGGGCGTCTAAAATTGTCAATCTATCCTGCGTGCTCGCAGCAACAATGCGGGGTACAGCTACGCCTCCCTGGTCAAACTCCGCAGCGGACTCTCCATAGGCCCATGACAACTCCGCAAAAATTGTCGCGCCGGCTTGAAACGCTCGAAATTATTGAGTCCTGTATAATTATAGTGACAAATGCTCTGGTCCGTCGCTAATATATAATCCTACATTGCGTAGCAATATGACGCAGAGTCCGTGGACGTGTCTGCGGCGAATTGCTGATTCTGACGAAACCATTCGCCCAGGTAAGCTTCTCTCCCTTCTCTGCTAAGCCATTGAGCCCTAGACATCCGGCGAATCTGTCAAGCATCTCGAAGAGCGCTGGCGGTCGTTGTACCGCACTGAGCCGCCGAGTCGTATCAGCCGCGAGTTGCTGACCCGTGCGATAGCCTACCGTTTGCAGGAGCGCAGATGCAGGATTTCAATTCGCTGCATGCGCAGCGCGAAGCGTGCGAATCCTTCATCCGCAGCCAGCAGGGCGAAGGCTGGCGAATGATCAAAGCCCACTACGACGACGGCGCTCTATCAGGCGGCACCATGGAGCGCCCTGCCCTGCAGCGCCTACTCGATGACATTCGCCAGAAGCTGGTCGACACCGTGGTGGTCTACAAGGTCGACCGTCTAACCAGGTCGCTGTCCGACTTCGCCAAGATGGTCGAAATATTCGACGCAAGCAGCGTTTCGTTCGTGGCGGTGACGCAGCAGTTCAATACCACCACCTCGATGGGCCGTCTGACGCTCAACGTCTTGCTGTCTTTCGCGCAGTTCGAACGCGAGGTGACTGGAGAACGAATCCGCGACAAGATCGCAGCCTCGAAGCGCAAGGAAATGTGGCTGGGCGGCTTGGTTCCGCTCGGTTACGAGGTGCGCGACCGCCAGTTGGTGATCGAACCTTCCGAGGCGGAGACGGTCAGACAGATCTTCCAGCGTTATTGCGAACTGGGCAGCGTTCGGCCGCTTAAGCAGGAACTCGACCGCAGTGGAATCCGCTCGAAAGTTCGCGTTGCCAAGAATGGCAACAAATCGGGCGGCAGGTCATTTTCGCGCGGCGCGCTATACGAACTGCTGTCCAACCCGATTTACATCGGCGAAGTCCGCCACAAGGACACGCGCCATCCGGGTCAACACCAGCCGATTGTTGAGCGTGCGGTGTGGGAAAAGACGGATAAGTTACTCCATGCTCACGCTGCGCGCGCTCGTGGGAAGAGCAGCAGATCATTGAGCAGTCCTCTCGCGGGCAAGCTGTTCGATGAATCCGGCGATAAGCTCACTCCGAGCCACGCGGTCACCTTCCGAAAAACTGGCAGGTCATGGCCCGACTCATCTCATGCTCACCCGTTTGATGCCGATGCAACTGCGGCGGCGCGGAGTCGAGATGAAATTCGTCATCGACGGCACTTCCAAGATGTCAGCGAAGGTGGAACCTGCGCTGGTCAGGCTGGTCGCGCGTTATCTCCAAGGGACTTCTGCTTCGCAAAACGCCGCACACGCGCGCTTATCGGCAAAATCGCGCGAGTATTCTCAGCGTCGAGGACTCAGGAACGGAGGGGGTGGGATTCGAACCCACGAGGGAATTTCATCCCTGCCGGTTTTCAAGACCGGTGCCTTCAACCGCTCGGCCACCCCTCCACGATCGTCGGGCTGCTTGTTTCGATCAACCTGGTAGCTCAAGCATACGAGAAAGAACCCGACGTGGAAATCCAGGCACCGCTGGCTAATGAGTCAGCTCAAACCGCCGGTCCTTTTAGTACCGTATCAGATGCCGTCGAAAAACTTCAGCAGCATCGATAATTCCCGACTCTTCAGCTCGGGGTTTTGCCGTACTTCCTCGGCCAACCGAGAATAGAGTTTTGCCGCACCTTTGAACATACTCGCTCCAGCTTCGTCATCGTCGAGGAAACTGGCTATCTCTTCCATCTCGCCTTCCCATCGATAGGCTTTCGCAAGCATGTCGGGAATCCTGCGGGCCAGCAGCTTCAAAATCTCCGGCTGACTCTGAGCGAGCTCCGCGCGCAGCGCGGCGGCCAGGTTGTGTCGCGCCGCGGCGCGAATGATGACGCTACCAAGCGCCGTCAGTCCCTTGGTAAGCGCTCCGTAGCACATCTTGAAAGCCGAAGCTGAGCCGATCTGTTCGTCGAGCAGTTCGACCTCAAGACCATGAATCGTCAAACCTTTCAGCAGCACGGCATCCTTTCCGGAGGCATAGACCGACGTTCTTCTGGCGCTCGGATCGCGCCGCGCTGGTGGCGGTCCTCCGATGATGGCGGCATCAATGAAACCACACTTCGTATCATCCAACAGGCTCGCAATTCGCCGCACCGTCGCCGGCGAGACCGCATTGCATTCGACAAAGATTGGTTTTGCTTTTGCGCGTCTCAGTGGCTCGTGAAAACGCTCAGCAACTGAAAAGGCCTGCGCCGGAGGAACGATTGACAGCAAAAACCCCGCATCGTCGACCAATTGCTGGTCGTCGTTTCTGACCTCGAGACCCGCACGCTCGACGCGCCTAGCGCTTGCGGCGCTCCGTCCCAGCAGCGAAGTGGTAACCCAAGCGCCGTATTCGCGCAGGCGGCGGCCGATTGCGCTGCCCATCTCACCGGTTCCGACGATCGCAACCGTTTGCGTTTCGCCATCAGCAAGTTTCATGGCTTCGCTCCTTGATCACTTTCAAACCGATTGCGCCCGCCTCCGGCTTGGATGGCAAGTGATTTCTATCAGTCGTTAACCGATGGCGGCCGGCCCGGGCCAATCAGGCCGACTTGCCGCGCCTTCACGTACTCGTAGATCTGTTCCATCTCATCGGCGGTAAAAAATCCCG
>JBEKLA010000397.1:0-2928 GCA_050010455.1 Binataceae bacterium (SeqCode)
CCGATAAAGGTGTAGCCAAAGATCCACCGATTGGGCGCCGTAAAGGTGAAGCAGCCGGGGCGGCGGCCGTCGCCAAACATGCGAAGGCGGAACTGGAGGCCATCATCGGGCTCGATGCTGATCGTGTTTCCGCCGTGGAGCGCAAGCCCGATGGCTGGCATGTCACCGTCGATTTGGTCGAACTCAGGCGCATACCGGCGGCGACCGACATGCTCGCTGCGTATGAAGCCGTGCTCGGGCCCACCGGCGTCCTGCTGAGCTATCACCGCACGCGGCGATACTTCCGCGACCAGATGATCGAGGAGTCATGAGCAACGCGTATTCCACGACCCGAATCCGGTGTCCGATCGGTCTCTTCGAACCGCAAGAGGCCAAAGTCGAGGTGCTGACCAAGACGATCAACGCGGCGCGGATGGCGTCGGAGAAGGCACCGAATGCACGCATGCTGATTGATGAGGTGAACTTCCTGCTGAACTGCGCGAGCTACGATCGAGCCAACCAAAACTGCAGCCTGTGTCGGAACTTCTCCGAGCTTCGTTTCAAGACGGCAAGCTTGATCGTCAAGGTGGACGCAGCCTCCGCCCGTTAGCCGCGCAACAATGAGGGCTCCAGCGGAGCCGGGTCGATCAAGACATGGAACATTCGCTACAGACGACCAACCTGGCCGACATCCTCGAGCGGGTTCTCGACAAGGGCATCGTGATTGCCGGCGACATCACGATCTCGCTGGTTGAGATCGACCTTCTTAATATCAAGCTGCGTCTGCTCATCGCCTCGGTCGACAAGGCCAAGGAGCTCGGCATCAATTGGTGGGAAGCGGATCCGAAGCTCTCGGTTCGGGCTGACGGTCTCGAGCGGGAGAACCAGGCGCTGCGACAGCGCCTCGATCAACTTGAGACGAAACTTCAGGTCAAGCCGCCGCGGCGTAAGGCAAAGCGCGGCCAGCGGGCACTGCACGATGCGGCGGGCTTGCCGCTACGGTGAGACATGACCGTGAGACTTGGCGGAGCAGCGGAACAAGACAATAGCGCTTGCGGGTCCGGATTGGCGGACGGGCTGCGAACAACCGGAGAGTCGAGCATGGATCGCGGCCCCCTCAATACGACCTATCGCGTGGCCGAAGCGCTGCCCAAAGACGTCGGCCGCGGCCTTGCACGGCTGGATCCCAAGGACATGGCAGAACTTGGCGTCGAGATCGGCGACGTGATCGAGGTGATTGCAAAGCAGACGACAGTGGCTCGCGTCATGCCGGCTCATGTCGAATTGCGAGGCAAGCGGTCGATCCAGATCGACGGCATCTCGCGAGCGAACGCCGGCGCCGGACTGGGCGAGCCGGTGACGGTCCGCCGCACGGCGGCGAAGAAGGCCAACACGATCGTGCTGGCGCCGACCGATGCTCCGGCACGCGCCACGCGTGGACTCGAAGGCCGCTATCTGACCCGCCTGCTCGACGGCATACCGATGGTCACCGGTGACCGGGTGCGCGTCAATCCGATCGGCACGCAGACGCGTAACTTCGTCGTCAGCAAGGCCGTGCCGGCGGGACCAGTGATCGTCACGCCCGCGACATCCATCACGTGCGAGGGCGGTGCACAGCGCCGCCGCGAAGCCGTCACCTACGAGGACATCGGCGGCCTGCACAAGGAAGTGCGCCGCGTCCGTGAGATCATCGAGCTGCCGCTCAAATATCCGGAAGTGTTCGCTCATCTCGGCATCGAAGCGCCGAAGGGCGTCTTGCTTTATGGTCCGCCGGGTACCGGCAAGACCTTGATCGCGCGGGCGGTCGCACATGAATCCAATGTGCATTTCATCCACCTCAACGGCCCCGAAATCATCAACAAGCTTTACGGTGCGAGCGAGGCCCATCTGCGCAAGTTGTTCGAGGAGGCGGAAAAAAACGCGCCTTCCATCATCTTCATCGACGAGATCGATGCTATCGCGCCCAAGCGCGAGGAGATGGGAGGCGAGCGCCAGGTCGAACGGCGGGTTGTCGCCCAGCTCCTAGCCCTAATGGATGGTCTCGAAGCACGTGGGCAGGTGATCGTCGTCGCCGCTACGAATATTCCCGACACCCTGGATCCGGCGCTGCGTCGCCCCGGACGGTTCGACCGGGAAATCGAGATCGGCGTTCCGGACAAGGAGGGGCGGCGTGAAGCGCTGGAGATCCACAGCCGTGGGATGCCGCTCGCCGACGCAGTAGATCTGGATCGGCTCGCCGGTATCACGCACGGATTCGTTGGCGCCGACCTCGCTGCCCTATGCCGCGAGGCTGCCATGAGCGCGCTGCGGCGGCTGATGCCGGACATCGACTTCAAGACGACCGAAATCCCGTACGACAAGATGGCCGCGCTCAAAGTCGAGTGGGCGGATTTCGAGAGCGCGTTGGCCGAGGTCGAGCCGTCTGCGCTGCGCGAGGTCGCCATTGAGATATCGGATGTGCATTGGGACGATGTGGGCGGGCTGGAGGAGGTCAAGCGACTGCTGTCCGAGGTCGTACTCTGGCAGCTCCGGTACGATAATCTTTTTCAGCAAGCGGGCGTTCGCGCCCCCAAAGGCGTCCTCCTTTATGGTGTGCCCGGCACCGGCAAGACGCTACTAGCCAAGGCGCTCGCCGGCGAGACTGAAGCCAATTTCATTGCGGTCAAGGGCCCGCAGCTCTTGAGCATGTGGATCGGCGAATCCGAGCGCGGCGTGCGCGAGATGTTTCGCAAGGCGCGTCAAGCTGCTCCCTGCATCATCTTCTTCGACGAGATCGATGCGCTGGCGCCGCGCCGCGGCGGCGGGGGAGGTGGTCAGGTCGCTGAGCGGGTCGTCGCGCAACTGCTCACCGAGCTCGACGGCATCGAGGATCTCAAAGGCGTAGTAGTGCTCGCAGCGACCAACCGCCTCGATCGATTGGATCCCGCCCTCCTACGTCCGGGCCGGCTG
>JBEKLA010000398.1:0-2923 GCA_050010455.1 Binataceae bacterium (SeqCode)
AAATTTGGCGTTGCACAATTCCCGCTTCCGCGACCCACTTGCGACTGAGTTCATCAACGATGGGATCCGGCGTCGCGCGCCGCTGGTCATCGTATTTGTACCAGCCCGCGCCGGTTTTCTGGCCGTAGCGGCCGAGTTCACATAGACGATCTTCGGCGAACGGCTGCCGAATGCCCGGCTGTTCCAGATGCCGATATTCCTTGCGGATGCGCCAGCCCACATCGAGACCCGCAAGGTCGCCAGTGGCCAAAGGCCCCATCGCCATGCCGAAATCGGTGAGCGCGCGGTCTACAGCTTCAATGCTCGCGCCTTCTTCGACGAGGAACTGGGCCTCGCGGCGGTACGGGCCAAACATGCGATTGCCCACGAAACCGCGACAGTTACCGACGAGCACACCCACTTTGCCGAGCGTTTTTGAGAGCTGCATGCAAGTGGCGACAACTTCATTCGAAGTAGCCTTGCCGCGAACGATTTCCAGCAGCCGCATGACATTGGCCGGACTGAAGAAATGCGTGCCGATGACGAACTCAGGCCGCGAGGTGGAAGACGCGATCTCGTCGATGCTTAAAGTGGAAGTGTTGCTGGCGAGGATGGCGCCCGGTTTGCACACGCGATCGAGTTCCTTGAAGACTTCCTTCTTCAGCGCCATGCCTTCGAACACGGCTTCGATCACCACGTCCACGCTCGAGAAATCGTCATAGGTAAGTGTGGGCTTGATTCGCTTCAGCCGCTCCTCGGCATCCTGCTGGGAGAAACGGCCGCGCTTCACCGAGTTTTCATAATTTGTTCGGATCGTGGCGAGACCGCGATCGAGCGCGGCCTGATCCGCTTCTTTCAGAAGCACGGGAAGGCCCGCATTGGCAAGGACCATGGCGATGCCGCCGCCCATCGTGCCCGCGCCGACAACCGCCGCGGATTTGATCGGGATGACGGGAGTCTCTTTGGGGATATCGGGAATCTTGGCGACTTCGCGCTCGCTAAAGAAAACATGGATGAGCGATTTGGATTGTTCGGAGAAGAGGCAGTCGATGAAGAGCTTCTGCTCGATCTGGCAGCCTTCTTCGAACGGCGCTTTTGTGGCGGCCTCGATCGCGGCGATCGCGGCAACAGGGGCGAGCAAACCGCGCTGTTTCTTGGCAACCGTTTCGCGCGCGACGGCAAAAATCGGCGTGTTTTCGACCGCGTTTCCGAGCTTTTCATTGCGCTCACGCGTTTTGCGGACAGGTTTGCCTGCTACTTCGCGGGCGAACGCAACGGCTCCGGCGAGGAGGTCTCCTTCGATGATGCGGTCGACGATGCCGCACTTCAGTGCGTCTTCGGCTTTCACCGGATTGCCGCTCGTGCACATTTCGACGGCTTTCGCGACGCCCGCGAGTCTCGGAAGCCGCTGCGTGCCCGCCGCGCCGGGAATGATGCCGAGCTTTACTTCCGGCTGGCCGACTTGCGCGGTCGAAACGGCTACGCGATAGTGCCCGGCCATCGCAAGTTCCAATCCCCCGCCAAACGCCGTTCCATGAATCGCGACAATCACCGGCTTGCGGCTGTCTTCCATTTTCAAGAGCAACGGAAGCAGGCCGGCGCCGCGCGGCTTGCCCGACGTCATTTTGCCGAATTCTTTAATATCCGCGCCGGCGACAAATGTGCGCCCGCCGCCGATCAGGACCGCGGCGGTGACGCTGTCGTCCTTCGCAATCTGGCCGAGCGCATCGGAAATGCCCTCAGGGACGCCGGGACTCAGAGCGTTCACCGGTGGATTGTTAATGGTGATGATGGCGATGCCGTTGTCTTTCGTAAGTTGAACTAGATCGCTCATGGAGAGGAGCCTCCCGTTTGACGATTGTGATTTATGCGCTCTTCGCGGAGACGTTGCTCGAGTCGATCACCATCGACGCGATGCGCTCGCGATGATCGTGGAGCCAATGATACCCAAGCTGGGCGAAATGGCCATGGCCAATGCGTCGACCCACGCCATCTCTTCCCAGGATACGAATCTGTCCATCGTGTCTCTGCCTGCTGCGCAATCGAAGGAGTGGATATCGCGCCGGGCCGCAATTCGAAATCCTGTTACGTCTCTCTTGACAAACCATCACCGTACGGTTATGGTTTTGTGCGTGAAGCCCGCCAATGCCAATCCCGTGTTCCGTGCTCTTGCCGACCCGACTCGCAGGGCCATTTTCGAGCAGTTGACCCGGCAGGGCGAACAGACCGTCCACGCATTGACTCGCTATGCGGGCGTGACCCAGCCTGCTGTCTCCAAGCACCTGACGGTGCTGAAGCGGGCAAAGCTGGTACGGCATCGCCGCGAGGGACGCGAAACTCACTATTGCGCACGGCCCGATGCGCTGGCGCCGATAGTGGACTGGCTGCGTTACTACGGTGCCTTCTGGCGCGACCGGTTTGACCGTCTTGAAGCACTCTTGGAAAGGATGGATCAATGAGCAATCCAGCAGAGAGTATTCGCACCCTTGTGATTGAGAGGGTATTCCCACACCCGCCAGAAAAAATGTGGCGCGCGCTCACCGAGAACCCACTCATCGCGCAATGGCTGATCAAAAATGATTTCGAACCGGTGGTCGGACGGAAGTTTCAATTCCGGTTCGAACCCGTGCAGAACTGGGATGGTGTTATCGACTGTGAGGTGCTGATCGTCGATCCCTTAAAACGACTGTCCTATAGCTGGGGTTCTCTGGGGCTTGACTCCGTTGTGCTCTGGACGTTGACGCCAGCGGAGGGCGGCACCCACGTTCGCATGGAACACTCCGGCTTCCGTCCCGATCAGCAGGCAGCTTATAAGGGTGCGAGCTACGGATGGCAGAAATTCATCGGCAACTTGGAGCGAGTCGTTGGGGGGTTGGATTGACTATGAAAGCGAAAAACATTGCCTATTGGACTACGACCGCACTCGTAGCGTTTTTTATCGGAG
>JBEKLA010000399.1:0-2914 GCA_050010455.1 Binataceae bacterium (SeqCode)
GAACTATCGTTGGACGAGCGTGAAAAGTTCGTCAACAACCTCGGCAAGAAAGAGATGCACGATATGCCGTTGTCGCAGGTGCGCGAACTCTACAAGCCGAGCTTCAGCATAGCTGTGCCGCCCGGCGAGGAACTCGGTGCCCCGGTCAGTGTGCCTAGCAGTTCGAATAAGCCCGACAGCCCGAGCCGGCCGGATAGCTTCTTGCCAACGCCCCTGAATACCAGGGAGATCGGTCCGAGCACGCGCCTGGAAGGTTCGACCCCAGGCGTTAGTGTGGCTGTGCCAGGTTCGGCTCCTGCGACGGCGCCGTCCGCCGAGGTGGTGCCGGCCTCGACCGGACTAACAGCCGCGAGCGTCGACAGCAGCTCGAAGGCCGTGCCCGGCAAGGACGGCGGGGTGCTGGACGCGGTGAGCGGTTTATTCGGCGTGCGTAACTAATCGCGTACCGGTAATTTAGTAGCTGCGGCATTTGCGGGCGCTCTACGAGGGTCTCTCCTCATGGCGCGACAAATTGCCGGCGCGCGTGCACATCTCGAGTACGTGGCTTTCGCTGTCGCTTAGCGCAGGCGATGCGGACTGGCGCTGCGGTTGGGCCGCTCGCGATGACACTCGACCGAATCAATCGACCGATCGTGATGCAATCTCGAGCTTTCCTTTTCGCAAGCGGATTGGCGTGGCGCCTTAAGATCCTGCGCGAAAGGTATCGCAATTCGGGACGTGTCGCCGCCAAATGGCGGTCATTTGGGCGACGTCAGCAAAAGCAACATCGGGCGCTTTGCGGTGTATGGGAATCCCGACTTCGTCGAACAATGCGTCAGACACGAGGTCCTCGGCCACGGTGCGCTTTGCCTCACCGCGCATTTCGCCAATATTGAGCTGATGGCGGCAGCGAACGACCTGTACGCGTTTTCGATTGCGATCGTAAGAAGGCCGCTGCGAATCCCTTGTCTGTGGCGAATTTTAATTCCAAGCCGCATTCGGAGTCTGAAATAGGCCATTGCACTGTCGTCGCCAGCGATATGAGGTAAGTCTAGCGACGGGATGCGGGCTCGAAGCGCTGGGCGAACAGATAGTGCGACTCCAGCGCGCTCAACACACGACTTTCAATCGTCGTCCGTCGCCATGTGTCACCGCCAGCTTGGTGTGTTTGTACAGCATCGAGACGACATGCCATCGAAGAGCTCGAAACCGACCTATGCCCTAGCCGTCCGGGCCAATCCCGAACCGCCGATCCCGCATGCATAACAATCCAGACGACGCTCGTTCCACCAGATTGTGGGCATTCTCCCTCGATGACCGAACTACTTACCCGCTGGTGGCCGATTTTTCCAAGCGCAGTCACTATACGAAAATGCATATTCCATGCATGCGGTGGATTTGCTGAGGATTTGAGAGCTTACGAGGATATCCATTTATGGTTGCGGGCGCGCGAGCAGGGGCCTTTCGAATACGTGGAGTGCCCCCTTGTGCACTATTCGACGACGCCGATTCTTCAGAAGATGGAGAAGTATGAGTCATCTCACAGGCGGCTCGTCGAACGCGTTCGTTCCCGATACGGAAGATCGGGCAACAGAATCATACGCGATACTCATCGAGCCTACGTGAGCGCTTTCGGTTACCAAGGACTGCTGGCGCTGCGGCAGGGTCAGAGGAGGGTTGCGCGTCAAAAGTTTGTACGCGCTTTGAACCGGCACGGAACGCTTTCGCTGTACGCCGCGCTTAACACCAAAAGCGGCGAGGTGGTGGGCAAAACTGCCGCGCGTCACACCAGCCAGGAGTTTGTGGCTTTCCTCGCCGACCTGGTCGCCAACCAGCCGCGCGGCAAGGAGATCCATATTATCGCGGACAACCTGTCGGCGCATAAGACCATGCGGGTTGAGCAATTCCTCGCGGCTCACCCCAAACTGCACCTCCACTACACACCGACCTACTCTTCTTGGCTCAATCAGGTCGAAAACTGGTTCGCCAAGATCGAGCGCGATGTCATTGCCCGCGGCATCTTCACCTCGGTCAACGACCTCGCGCGCAAGCTCATGCGCTATATCCGCCACTACAACCGCGCTCCTGCTCCCAAACCCATCAAGTGGACCTATCGCGACCCCAACCATCGCATCTATCCCGATACCATTTCACTTGTTACAGGCCACTAGCCTGCGCCGCCCGCTCGCGTGGCCCTGCTCCAAAACCCGGTAGTAGGTTAATTTGCCCGTGAGTATCTGAATTTCAAATCGCGCGTGGCTTAATTTGGCGGGATCGACAAGCCGTAAGGGGAGACTCAACAACGTCCTGCCAACCAAACCAGTAGAGCGACAACGATTACGATTATCCACGCCGACCAGAAGAAAGTGATAACCCAGCCCATCCAACTATTCCACATGCGGGACGATGGGCCGTGGCTGTAGCTCATCTACTCGAACGTAGCAGCGTCGGTTACCAGCCCACAAGCCGTGTGTGGCGACTTGCTACTTATTGCCGGCTCAACAATTCGCCCACACGCAAGAAGCGCCCAAAAGCCCTGCGAAACCGAAGGCGGTGGGTAGGGGGTTAAATCTCCACGTTCGGCCGACCGTAGACCGCGGCGCTAGCCACACGCGCGCGTTCGCAGGTTAGGGGTGGGGGACTCCCCACCCGTGATCAAGGGGGTCATGCGACTTTCTCTGGAAGCAGGGGCAGCTGGGGAGGGCAAGCCTTGGAGAAATCAAAGAGGGTACGGCTGTTGAGCATGGCGATGAGGATACGCAAGAGCCGGTCAGCGATGCTGCGCAGAGCGCGGCCGTGAGTATGGCCGCGCCGGCGCAGCGCGGCGTAGTAGGTTTTGCTGGGCAAATCACACATCGCCGCGACCCGCGCCCAGTGATAGAGGGCGTTACGCAGGCGGCCATTGCAGGCGTGGCGCATGAGGACCGTACGGTGC
>JBEKLA010000400.1:0-2902 GCA_050010455.1 Binataceae bacterium (SeqCode)
TTGTTGGCTTTGACGAAAGGCCTTACGAACCTCGGCGCGATCAGCCGCACCTGGTGACCGAGCTTTTCGATCTCACGCGCCCAGTAATGCGCGCTCGCGCAAGCCTCCATCGCCACCAGGCAGCGTGGCAGGTTGGCGACGAAGCTCAGCAGCTGCCGCCGCGAGAGCTGCTTTCGCAACACCGGCTTCCCGTTCGCGTCGCAGCCGTGAACACAGAACACGTCCTTTGCCAAATCGATCCCCAGCGTAGTAACCTGCATTTTCGGACCCTCCCTACTTCGATTGTTGGTGGTCGAAGTTACCACCATGGCCCATTGAGGCCTGTAGTAGAGATACAAGCGGTCCATCCCATCAGGTTCAGTCCAGGCCGCATTGTCAAAAGTACGTGTGCAAGCTATTTGCTTTTCTGAGCGCAAGCGGGGCATCGTCCGCGAGGACTACAGCGACAGCGGCGCGCGATCTAGGCTCGCAGTTTATATCTGGATGAGAATGAATGCTTATCGTACAAGGAGGACCTCGCCCGTGGTGCGAATCGATACACGAAATTCAGCAGAATTGGCGAGATGTCGCACCGCTGGATTCAGCCGACGGCCTGTCCAGCGATCGGCTGAGCTGTCGTAGCCGTGTTCCCTCGACGACGGTCGCGATTGCCCGATTGGGCCATACCATTGTTGTATTCGATTGCCGCAGTCGCTGCGGCTATTGCTCTGCCGAGGATCGAGCACAGATTTCTGCCCGGCTTCACTTCTGAAATGAGCGCTCCAGCCGCGATGGCGATCTATACCTCGGTCGGCTCAGGCATGCTCGCGCTAACCGGCATCGTCTTTGCGCTCGCGTTCGTGATGGTGCAGTTCAGCGCGACGGCCTACTCACCGCGTCTCGTGCTGTGGATCTCGCGGGATCCGGTGATATGGCATGCGATCGGAATTTTTTACCGCCACCTTTCTCTATGCGATCGGAGCGATTGCTTGGGTTGATCGGAGCGGATCAGGGAAGGTTCCTTTTCTCAGTGTTTGGGTCATATTCGCTCTCCTGTTGGCTAGCGTGGCCATGTTCGTGACGCTGATACAGAGAATCGGGTTATTGCAAATAAACCGCATGTTGACCTTCACCGGCGACTTGGGGAGACAGGTAATAGAGGCGATATATCCGCGGCTGGATAGGGCAATTGCCCTTGCTCAGCCCGAGGCGCTTCCAAGCCTTCCCGTCACCCAGACGCTGATACACACTGGACCGCCACAAGCGCTCCAAGCCCTCGATCAGCGGGCACTGTTGACGCTTGGCGCGCGATCAGGAGGGATCGTTGAAGTAGTCTCTGCCATTGGCGACACGTTGGTCGAGGGGGCAGTTCTGCTGAGGGTCTTGGGGGGGCGACCACTCGTCGATAAAGATGCCTGGAAGAAGACGTTCAAAACTGGCGAGGAGCGGACCTTTGAGCAGGATCCAAAATACGCCATCCGCCTGTTGGTGGATATCGCGATTAGAGCCCTCTCCCCGGCGATAAATGATCCCACCACTGCGGTTCAAGCGCTCGACCAAATTGAAGACCTGCTGTTGCGGCTCGGCTGCCGCCGGCTGGAAATCGGCGCCTTTTACGATAGCAAGGGCGCCCTTAGGCTGATCATTCCGCACCCGACCTGGGAAGATTTTCTCAGATTGGCGTTCGATGAGATTCGCTTCTGCGGCGCGACCAGCATTCAGGTCGTGCGTCGTATGAAGGCTTTGGTCAGTGACTTGATTGATGCGCTGCCTGAGGAGCGCCACGAAGCGTTGAAGCGCCACCAAAAGCGTTTGGATTCGACCATCGCGCGGTCCTTTGCCGATCCGGAAGAGCAACTGGAGGCCGCGGTGGAAGACCGACAAGGGCTAGGTGTTTCGCGCAGGCTGCCGTCGCCATCGGCATAGGAAATGAACGGACGACCGATGATACTAACTAACTCCCATCGCGGCACCGCCGGAAACGACCCCGTGTCCAGCCCAGCAAAGCCTTCTCGTCAGCAGACCATTGCGCCCCCGCGAGGCGCGGCCCTTGCCGGCGTGATTTTCTCGATGCTGATGATCGTGGGGCTAGGACTCGGCCGCCTCGCCGTCCCAACTGACCTGACCCAACCTGGTATCTGGCTGACCGAGCCCACTCGCCGGGACGCGGTACGGCTTGGGCTGGACCTGGTTCCGTTTGCCGGCATCGCGTTTCTGTGGTTCATGGGCGTGCTCCGCAACCGCTTGGGAGAGCTCGAAGATAAATTCTTTGCGACCGTATTTCTCGGCAGCGGATTGCTGTTTGTGGCCTGCCTGTTCGCTGCAGCAGCGTTGACGGGCGCGCTGATTGGGGCTGTCGCCGCCGGCAATATCCATTCACCGGACAGCGAAACCTACTACCTCGCTCGCCGCGCTGTCGACGCGCTCCTGAACCTGTTCGCGATGAAAATGGCGGGGGTCTTCATGGTCTCGACCTGCACCATCGGGTTGCGCAGCGCCATTCTCCCGCGTCGGGTTGCCTATATTGGCTACGCTTGCGCCCTGGTGCTCCTGGTCGTAATTGCAAACTGGAAGTGGATCGCGCTGATCTTCCCGCTTTGGATGCTGCTGGTCAGTATGCAGATGTTGGTGGCGGAGTTTCGCTCCCGACATACTGGGACCGGCGGTGTGGGATAGTATATAAGCCTGAATCATAAACCCGACGCGTGGAGCCGTCTCTATCAAACTCCGCGGAGGGTAAAATAGGTAACGCACCCTCGAACGGAGCACCACGCAGATGGCCGAACAGACTCGGCAGAGCGCACTAGCAGGGTACGGAAAAACGAGTGATCGGCAGCGCTCTATGCTGTTTTCATAGTGTCGGCGTGGATTGTAGCGGTGCAGGTTCGAGGTTCGATAGGTCGAGTATCTCGATTCTGAGCGT
>JBEKLA010000401.1:0-2857 GCA_050010455.1 Binataceae bacterium (SeqCode)
TACGGTGCAGTCGGGTCCTCGGCTGAGGTTACCAGCCTGGTCACCAATTTCCTGCCGGGGCAGTTGGCATATGCAATGCAGGCCGGCCTTGACCCGGAAGTTTTTGCCTGCCTGGAAACAGCACTGGTGTTCGCGTTCAGCAATGAAACCGGTGCAACGACGTTCGCCAACAATTACGGGCCATCGAATACCGCGATGCCCGCCACGGCCGCAGGGGATGCTGCCTTCGCTGCCGCGGCAACAAACGCGATCTTCGGCTCGGCCCAGACTGCCAATACGGCACCCGCGATTCTAGGATATGTCCACTTCCTGGAAGGCTTTTTCACCGCAAACGGTATTGTCGGGGTCCAGAACCCGACTGCCGATCAAATCGTTATCGCAGCCCGAGCCGGGGCCTGGGGTGAGGGGATTGCGATTGCGCTGGAGAACAACCTTGGTTCCCTCCCTGGGCAGACGACGAATTTCCTTGAGGATGCCGCCCAGGGCACTGCCGTTTACGAAGCTTCACTTGTAGGCCAGCCCGCACACCAGCCATTCCAAGGTGCATAGGCAGCAGCCACGGCTGCCAGCGATGTAGCCAACACTGTCAATGTGACTGATATCGCCAGCGGACGAAGAAAATACTCACACCTCGGCATCTAGGCGGTGATGCAACAATTCGGTTCCTGTGGCCGGTCGAAGATGCCAGTTCGTCGCTGCATCGTATCTGTGAACTTGCCCGGCACATCCATCATCTCGGTCTCGGCATCGACATGGTATTGGGCAATGGTCGCGTGATTGATCAGTCCCAGAAGAATCATTTGCCTGGAATCAGCTACATCCCGATTAAGGGGAAGGGCTGGCGTGTTCCGGTCGAGGGCTCGCTGGACGAGATCATGGACCGATATCGACAGCAGATGAACTCTATGCCGCTGAACCAGTACAATGAGGTGACCTATGTGAGGGAGGCAGCAAGTCGACGCCCTCCGATGCATGCCTTTGCAACTATGCTTGAGAAGGCCGTCCGCATCTGCGATGCCACATTTGGAAATGTCTATCGCCGGGACGGTGACACCTTTTCCCTCGTCGACATGCCGTCCATCAACGCAGTAAGAAACTTCGGCTCGATCCTGCTTTCGTGGAGGGCTATGTCTGCGGTCATGCTAACGGGAGGCACGACAAGGACGACCGCTTCGCTTATGTGCCGGTGCCTACTCTTGCACCAGCCGGTCGAGACAATGACATTCGCCGAGTGATGCTGATCCAGGGTCGGGCGAACAGCAAGGCAGATTCGCTAATTCGTCGCCTCAGTAATGTATCGCTATCCGGTAAAGCTCGGCTGCGGCCGATCGACAATCCAGAAAAGGACGGGGTGATAGGGAAATACCTGGGAGCGGCTGAGCGATGGGCCACGGTCACACCCATGGTGCTGCCCGGTCATCTCAACGGTCGGGGATTAGCACGTCGACAGACCAAGCTCGTGCTAAGGTCGCTGGCGCATGCGGGCATTGTGACTCCGGTCGCTGAAATCCATCTGCAACGAGAGCCGGTGTTTCCTGGCGCATCGATGGCAGAGGATTATCGGGTGCCGGAATATCTGAAATCGATGTCCCGGTCTCACGCCATCATCACCTTCTCTGAGCCGGTGGTGGGGCCGCTAGTGATTGGGGCGGGTAGGTACCCCGCGCTGTAACGTTAACCTCAAAGCGCAGTGGAACGTCGGGAAGTGGCGTGCTCCGGCTTTTGCCGGGGCAGCGCGTCTTCGTCCTGCGTTACCGACGCCTGCCTTGGGCCCCCAAGCGTTGCGCGCCCAATTCGCCGCGCTTGGGGTTCCTGCCTTTGCAGAGCGCTAGGCCCGCGCCGAACCTAACGCTTCGTCACCGCGCGGTTGCGTAAGGACAAGGCGCGGCGGATGGCGGTGAACTTCGCGAAGCTGCCGGAGCTGTTGCGAAGTTCCAATTCCGCTATAACAGTCAAATGAAGGAGGACATTTTTTGTTGTGGACCAGAGTAAGCCCGAAGAGGTCGCCCAGATGCAGTCACCTCTGCCGCCACCTCGCTTCTTGGTCGATGTCGAAGCCGTAGATTCGCCTGGGAGCGCTCGGTGGCGATAAGTGACGCAGAATTCGACCGCAGCCGCATCCCCATTCAAGTACGTCGTTAAATTCATCAAACGACCGACCAATCGCGGCCAGGGCTCGCGACAGGTCTTGTAACGACATCGCCCCCGACTTGGTAAACCAGTCTGCATCCTCGGTTCCCGCCACTTTGTATCGAAGGCGAGGTGGCGGCAGAGGTAACTGCATCTGGGCGACCTCGTCGGGCTTACTCTGGTCCACAACAAAAATGTCCTCGTTCATTTGACTGTTATAGCGGAATTGGAACTCCGCAACAGCTCGGGCAGCTTGGCGAAGTTCGCCGCCATGCGGCGGGCCTCGTCGCGCGAGAGCCGCTTCATGCTCATCTGCCGTTGCGGCTCATCCTCGAAGTAGAAGTAGCCGAGCGCCTGTCCGTGGCGTCGCGGACAATGAAGCTCTCCCGGTGCTCCTCGATCACCCAAGGCGGCGGGAAGCGGCGCATGGGAGTGATGATAGCGCCATTTCCGCTTTGCGCCGAAAGCGACGCTCAGCCATCCAGAGGCGGCGCGTCGCTTTGGGCCATGTAGGGACGGTGCCCGCGTTGCAAGAGGAATCTGACTTTTCTGCGAAGCGTTCGGGTGCAGCCATGTATCCGGCCTGTTTTCGCGTCGAGGCTTGCCCCGTTGCGATGCGGCCGCAGTGGCCGCTGGCCCTGATGTGATCCGCTGATCGGTCCCAACCAGGAACACGCGCTCAAGTATCGCGTCGGCCCATAACGGGTTTTCCGATCGACGGTCTCGA
>JBEKLA010000402.1:0-2823 GCA_050010455.1 Binataceae bacterium (SeqCode)
GCGTCCATGGTTAACGTTTGGTAAGGTGAACGCATGACGCAATTACTTGAGGATGCGCTGCGGAAGGTCGGCAAGCTCCCTGAAGACGAGCAGGACGCGATCGCCTCCCAGATTCTTGCCACGATCGAAGATGAAGCAGCGTGGGCCAAGACGCTGCGAAAGAATCCTGCCCGGTTGCGCAAGCTGGCCGCCGAGGCCCTGGACGAGCATCGCCGCGGCACGACTCGCCCGCTGGACGAGCTTTTGTGATCCCGTCGCGCACCACGCGCGCGTTCCGCGAGGCCTTCGCTTCACTTCCGAACGACGTCCGTCGGCAGGCGCAACGTGCGTACCGGCTGTTCCGCCGCGACCCCCGCCACCCCAGTCTGCGTTTCAAGAAAGTAGATGAGGAAGGCAACATTTACTCCGTGCGAGTCGGGCTGGGCTATCGCGCGCTAGGAGTGATGGAAGGGTCAACCGTGGTGTGGTTCTGGATCGGCTCGCACGCCGAATGCGACCGATTGCTGGCGTGACCCCACTTGGCGGAGATCTCTCCGCCGCACTGTAATGCGGCTCCTTTTCGAATCGTCCGCCCCTCGCCTGAATACCAGAAAACGTGGTGCCTGTCCCCGGTTTCACCGTCCCCGGTTTCACCGATGCGAGCAGATTCTGCGGGAAGGGCTTTCCATCGCGGACGTCAGGGATCACCCCGACCTGGCCGAACGCCTCGTCGATCTCTGTCGAGAGCAGGGACGCAACGAAGAGGCGGCAGATTTCTGGCGAGAGGCCGAAACCGCTGCCCCCACGAGCCAGACCACTCTGGATATCCGTTCGGGTGGCAAGGTTCTGAGGCAAAACACCCAGATCAACTTCGGCGGCGCCGGACTGCCTCTCAGCGAGTTGCCGAATCTCGCGGCCATGCTGGGTGAGACCTCCGCACCTGCCCCCGTCACCCGGCGGAAGATCGGGCGCAACCAGCCGTGCCCGTGTGGAAGCGGCAAGAAGTTCAAGAAGTGCTGCGGCGCTGAACAGTATCGGCCGGTGAGGCCCGATTAGGACTAGGGGCGACGGCGAGACTTCCCCGGTTCTGCCGCCGCGCCTTCGTAACTCACATGGTCGGCAGCTCCGGCGGCGAGACACGCGCGCACGATCCACAGCGCCACACTGCCCGGACCTTCCAGCAACTTCGGATTTCCGCTTGCGCTCCGCTTCAAGGCATCCAGCACGGTTTTTTTCGAGTTGATCGGGAGGCCGGCGCCGCTGGTCATCCAGTACTCACCCAAGGGTATGGTGCGCGTGGCAAACGCCACATTGGCGTGGCTGGCGCTCTGGCTCAAAGCAAGATCCATGAGGAACAACTCCTCGTTGTTCAGAACATCCCAGCAATAGAGGCCGGCGCCCGGCACAGCCGACTGCACGACGAGCACCCGATACTTCGCTCGGAGAAAGGCCTGCAAGAGATAGCCCTCGTCCGTTCCTGGCTTGGGAGCGTGCGCCTCCGCATATCGTTGGACGACATTCTTGCCGTTTTGAAACCAATCGTAAAGGCAGCAGTCTAACAGCACGCTGGTCATATCCATGCTGTCGAATACGAGGACGCCATCGCGCCGGATGCCGAGCGCCTCTCCCACCTCGTCCAATGCCCGCCGGGGAACGGCTTTCATGATTCGGTGAATCAGGTCGACGGCGAGAGCTCGCAGCCTCCGGTATCGTTCCACATCTTTAGGATTGGGAGAAAAAGGGGTCTCCATGAGCCTCTCATTCTGGCGGAAGAGGGCTCAGCAAATCAACTCAGATCTCCGGCTGGGCGCTGCGATGACTCAATCGCAGGAGAGTTTCACCTTGGACGCCGGCGCTGAACCACCCTCGTTTCCGTCCAGCACGAACTTAATCTGAGAAAAAGGACCTACCGAGAGGGAGAATATCTTGGCGGGTTACAACATAGCGCCGGGCAGCTTGTCCCGCCGCCCTGGCTTCGGAAATCCGGAGAAATGCCATGTAACTTCCCCTTTCATCGGCTCGGCATCTTACGAGTTGGGTAGCGCATCAGAGTTGTTCCGTTTATTGGAACTACTCTGCGGCTCTCGTCCTTTCACAAAATTCGCACATTGGGTATTGCCAATTTACGTACCGCAGAGTAGGGCATACTACACCCAAGTCTGATGCGCTACCCGCTACCCGCTCTGCCCCAGTCATTTTGACCTTTTTTATCAATTTTTGTGTGTAGCTTCACTTTTTGCTTGGCAAAGCCAGGTATTGTGTGTATAATAGCGCTCATGTCACTGGTACGACCAGCAGGCTTGGTAATCCAACCCCTGCTACGGGCTGGCCCTAATCCCCAACCAATCTTAATCCTTTTTCTTTCTTGGAGGTTTTCATGTCTCTCGTAAAGAACCCCGAAATGACGGAACAAAAGATGGCCGCGCAGCAATCGAATGCGCAGAAAACGCTGGGTCCCGCGACGCCGCGCGGCAAAGCGAACTCTGCCCTGGCCAATCTGCAGCACGGATTCTACTCCGAAGAGCGCACCGAGGTGCTGCTCACGCTGGGTGAGGATCCGAGAGAATATAGAACCCTGATGGAATCCTTGTTCGACGATCTCGAGCCTCGCGAGGGCTTGGAGGCCCAGTTGGTGTTGCGGATGGGGCAAGCGCTCGGGCGGATGCAGCGCGCCGAGCGCATGCAGGAAGGCCTGGCCATGAAGCAAGTCCGCTCCCAGGGGCTGACGGAAGAGCTTATTAACTCCTCTCTGGCGGCGAGGGCCTTGGAACACCTGGCGCCGTATGAATCCCTGGAGAAAGCACTATCCCGCCGCGAGGGGCCCAGCGCCGCGGAAATTGACCA
>JBEKLA010000403.1:0-2809 GCA_050010455.1 Binataceae bacterium (SeqCode)
AGCGCACCACCTCCGCCAGCCAAGGCGTATCGATACTGCTCGCCGCGGCACCCGCGCCGTTCGCCATACCGGCGCGAGCCGCACCGACAGCCAACTGATCGGCCCTATCGTTCAACTCATCTCCGGCGTGCCCGCGCACCCATTCGAGATTCACCTTGCGGCCTGCCATCGCGGTGTCGAGCGCGCGCCACAGATCGAGATTCTTATTGCGCTTCCATCCGAGCTTGATGCTCTTGACCAGGTACTCGCTGTCGGAGCGCAACGTAATCGCGACGCTGCCGTCAGTGGAGCGCAATGCCTCAATCGCGGCCGTAAGCTCCATCCGATTGTTGGTGGTCGCAGGATCAAAGCCGCATAGCTCGCGGTTGGCGCCGGCGGGATCGACGATCACGACACCCCATCCGCCCGGCCCGGGATTGCCCAGGCACGAGCCGTCGGCATAGACGAGAAGCGGTTTTCCTGCGTCCACCAAAACGGTCGTCCTAGGCTCGCGCACGCCATTGCGCGATGCGATCAAACAATTCCAGGTAATGGCGCGCCGCCACGCGCCACGAAAAATCGGCGGCGAAGCCGTTGCTCATCAAGCGCGACCAGGCCTTGGGCTGGCGATAGATCGCTACCGCGCGACGAAGCGCGGCTACCAACTCCTCGGCGCGATACTTATCGAAGACAAAGCCGTTGCCAAGTCCCGATTTCGGATCGAACTCGGAAATCGTATCGGCCAATCCGCCGGTGGCGCGCACCACCGGCACGGTTCCGTACTTGAGCGCATACATCTGAGTCAGCCCGCACGGCTCGAACCGCGACGGCATCAGGAACATATCGCATCCGGCCTGGATTTTGTGCGCCAAAGGATTATCGAAGTCGATGATCGTCCGCAGCCGATCGGAGTACTCTTGCTCAGCCTCTTTGAAGCGATCCTGCATCGCCGGGTCACCGGAGCCAAGTATCACCAACTGGAGATCGAGCTCCATCAACTGCGGCAGAGCCTCTACGAGAAGATCGAAACCCTTCTGCGGCGTCATCCGCGTGACCATCCCAACCAGCGGACGCCCTCCCGACGGCGGCAACTCGATACGCCGGCGCAGGTCCTGCGCGCATGCGGCCTTGCCGGTCCAGTCCTCGCCGTCGTAGCGGGCCGCGATAAACTCGTCGGTGGCGGGATTCCATTCGTTGTAGTCGGCGCCGTTCAAGATTCCGACGAAGCGCTCACCTTTGTCTCGCAAGACGCCTCCCAGCCCGAAGCCGAGATCGGGATCGCTGGTGACCTCGCGCGCGTAGGTGGGGCTGACGGTCGAAACCGCGTCCGCGAGCACCACCGCGCCCTTCATCAGATTCATCCGGCCATAGAACTCCAGGCAGCCCATCGAAAAAAAGGAGCGGTCGATGTTGAGCAAGGCGAATTCGGCCGCTTCGTAGATACCCTGAAAGGCCATGTTGTGGATCGTGAACAGCGTGGCTGTGTGCGCGAACCTTTCACGCATCAGCGGATCCGCCCGCATCACGATCGGCAGCATCGCACAGTGCCAGTCATGCGCGTGGACGACATCGGGCCGAATCAGTTCCGCAAGGGCTTTTGCCGCGGCGCGTCCAAAAAAAACGAAACGCTGAAGATTGTCGGGATAGTCGCGACGCTCGCCGTAGACGCCGTCGCGGTCGAAGTAAACCGGATGGTCGATCAGATACACAGGAACGTTGCCGTGCTTCGCGCGCAACACGGTGAAGCGCTCGCGCTCCGCGCCCAACTCGATGCTGATCTCGCCGCCAACCGGTTCGGCGTTGAGCTGGCGCAGTGCGCCGCGATAACCGGGAATTATTACGCACACATCGGCGCCCTCGGCCGCGAGAGCCGGGGGTAGCGAACCGATCACGTCGGCCAGGCCTCCGACCTTGGCGTAAGGCGTCATTTCGGCGGCAACAATGGCGATTTTCTGTTTGGCGGCGGATTCTGCCATGTCTTCCCCAATTCGAGAGCGGGTTAACGCGCGCGAACTACTTTATCAGAGCGATGAGGACGAGTTCAGAGCGACTTAGTAAACGGCCCGGCTGAAGCGCAGGCAACTGGCACGCTCGCACTGAGTCCTGAGTGCCGCCAGGAACATCAACTTACTCCAGTCTGGCGAAGCTTCACGCCGATATCGTGCTTAGGGAGTACCGATTGCCGTCGGCGGTGAGTCGTGATCGCTCAACACCTGCCGCAGATGTTTAGCGGCGTCCTCGGGAGGCACCGGGTTGATGTGGAAGCCGGTTCCAACTTCGAATCCCGCGACCTTGGTCAACGCCGGCGTGATCTCGACGTGCCAGTGGTAGTGAGCACTTCCGACTTCGTGCAGGGGCGCGGAATGGATGATGTAGTTGAACGGCGGGTCATCAAGCGCCAGCTTCAACGCACGCAACGAGGCCTTTAGCGCATGCGCGAGCGCGCGATACTCATGCGAGGCGGCATTCTGGAAATGTGAACCGTGATTCTTGGGAATCAGCCACAACTCGAACGGGAAGCGCGCCGCGAACGGGCTGGTGACCATGAAGCCGTCGTTCTCGAAAATAACCCGGCGCCCGTCTCCACCCTCCTGGTCGAGGATGTCGCAGAAGATGCAGCGTTCCTTGAGCTTGTAGTAATCCAGCGCGCCCCGGAGCTCCTCCTGGACGTTCATAGGAATGATCGGCAACGCAATCAGTTGGGAGTGCGGATGGGAGAGGCTGGCGCCGGCCTCGGCGCCGTGGTTCTTGAAAATCAGCAGATACCGAAACCGCTCATCCTTGGAGAGATCCAGAACGCGGTCTCGATAAGCCCATAGGAACTCTTCGA
>JBEKLA010000404.1:0-2780 GCA_050010455.1 Binataceae bacterium (SeqCode)
TCCTCTGCGCTCTGCTCCTGACGGTCGAAGTATGCCCACCAGGCCGGTTTGGCTTCGCGGCGATGGAAGCCAACGAGGTCAGCCATAAGTTGCCGAGCTTCCGCGTCCGCTGCCCCTGCGTCGAGGCGTCGGGAAGAAATCTTCTCGACGCCTTTGCGCGGTCGGACAATCACCTGAAGGAGTGGTCAAGGGCGCTGATACAAGAGACAGAGGACATCATAACTAGCAAACGATGGTGGCCTAAGGTCGAAGCAGTCGCCAAGGCGCTTGTGCAGCGCCGCAAGATGAGCGGCAAAGAAGTGACGACGTGCATTCGAACTGTCTTCGATAGAGAGTTCGCCGACGCAGTTCAGCGCCAAAAGCAACGCCGCAAGTGAAAGTTTCTCCTGCCCGCCGCATCCAGCGCCGCCGTTCACAACAAGGCGGAACACCGAGCGTTTCTGTCGCCTTTTCTGTCGCGCTCGGTGAATTGGCAGATATGAATGATATCTAAGTAATTGAAATATCTGGTCGGAGTGGCAGGATTTGAACCTGCGACCCCCACGTCCCGAACGTGGTGCGCTACCAGACTGCGCTACATTCCGACATGCGGCGGCGCTTAGACGGTCGGCGTTGCCGGCGCCGCTGGGTGACGTCGGTTCCTTCGGTCCATTAGGCCGGGCGCCTCGTCCTCGAAATAGAAATACGCAAAAGCCTGCCCGGTGGCGTCTTAGGGTCCGGTTGTGCCTCTCGGTGATCCGCAAAAATGCCGCTCGGGCAGGGGCACGCACGACGTTCTGCTCGTCGAGATCAAAGCCTGCCGCCTCGAGCGCATGAATCGCCTCGACCGACGGCGTGATCGACGTCCCGGCGATGTCGGTGCCGGTCACCCGATACTTGTTAATTGATCATGTCCGGTGCCTATGGTCTTCGCGATGTTAGCCGCGCTGGTCCGTCAACGCGGTCGCGGCGATTCGCTCCAGGGCTTCGGTATCACCGACGGCAAGACGCGCCACGGCGCCAAGTTGTTCCGTAAGCTGATCGACAGCCCGCGACGTTGCCGGGCTGAATTCGAAATACTCGCCGCCGGATTTCAGTGCCAGCAACTTGAAAGCGTTGCGGGTCCGCGTGTCGGGCGCGCCCGTCAGGTCGCGATGGTCCTCATGGAAGATGTAGATCGGACATCCGGCGTTGCCGAGCTTGAGTGCTTGAGCAGCCAACGTCTCCAGATCTTCTTCCATCGCATCCCCGATGAACACCAAGGCTCCAACCGGGACTTGCTTGATCTCGTCCAGAGCGTGGTTGAGCACCTTGCCGATCTGCGTGGGGCCGCTCTGACAGTCGATCTTGTTTATGAGTTGGACGAGCTGTTCACCGCTGCCGACCCACTTCGAGTATCGGCATGAAGCTGGGCTTTCGTGGCCGCCACGAAAGTGCATTAGCTTCACGTCGAGCTTTCCAACCGGCGCCGCCGCGCGAAACATGTCGGCAGTGACCGTGCGGGCGATCGCCCAAGTCGCTTCCCGGCTTTGCGTCGCGTCGAGAGCAAATATCAGGCGGCCCTTCGGCAGCGCGAGGTGTTGACCATCCGCAGCAGTGCGGATAGGAGTATTATCCGTGCTGGTCACACTAGTCATGGTCACTTCCCCAACTTTTCTCGCCGGTAGCGGCTCTCTCGTTTGCCGCGCTTGTTGGCACGGTACTTCGTGAATTGCAGGCGCGTGAGGATCTTCTGAACCCGGTTCTCCGCGGTTTGCGATTGGTTCTTCTTGGCAATGCCGAGCGCGCCCTGCAGTACTTCGGCAAGGCTGGTGTCGCACCGGTCACCAAGCCAGTCCACGATCGGCTCTTGCCACTCGTCGACCTTAAAGCGTTTAGCTTGCTCTGCGGTCGCGAGCGCCTCCAGCTCCGGCGTTTCGAGCCACCACTTCGCGCCCGCCTGGTATCGTACGATGGCTTCGGCCCACAGCTGGTCACGGTCGCGCTCGATGCCAGCGAGATCGATCATACCGTGGCACGTCACCGGCCAAATTCGTCGCGCACCCGTCTCATCTCTCAGGTAGCCGCCGACTGGAGGAGGATTAATGCTGCCAGTGAATACGCACTGCCGTGGCTCATTGGTCAGGTGCCTGCCATACGGCGGCCGGAACCGGTCGGAGCGTTGGGTCAGGAAGGCCTTGATCGCTGACGGCGACGCTCGCGTCAGCGCATCCATCTCCGCGATCTCGAACAGCAACACACCGGCGGTTTCGAGCGCCGCGTCTTTAGAGCCGACGTGAGAGAGACGATCGGTGAACCAGGCGTCCTTGATCGCCAACGTCCGTAGCGATTCACTCTTCTTCTTCCCCTGCGGTCCTTCGAGGACCGGCATATGATCGACTTTCGCGCCGGGCTTATCGATGCGCGCCACCGCCGAGATCAGGAACCTGGGGCCAACGGCACGTATGTATGGGGTGTCGTCGGCATGCAAATACGTTTTCAACCAGGTATCGAGTCGCGGCGCGTATCTTGCCGCCGACTTCCGTGTCTGATGTCGCCTTCGGGTCAACAGCGTCGGATCGCGGCCGTCAGTGACGAGTCCGCTTACCCCCGATTGCTGACGTATCGCTGCATCGCGGCGAACGTCGAAACGGGGCACGAACCGACATCACTCATGCGGTACTTGGGCAATGGTCTTGGTCTCGGGGACTTCTTTCAACGCATGCTATTCACCGAAACGATTGTCGGCGAAGCGCTAGACGCCCACGAGGGGAGCCCTACCTACAGGGCCGATGTCCGGGTTCGGGGCGTCACTGTTGTGA
>JBEKLA010000405.1:0-2737 GCA_050010455.1 Binataceae bacterium (SeqCode)
GCGACCGTCATCGCCGCGCTTTTGATGCTCTTGGGCGCTACTCGACGCTGGCTGGTCACGATTTCCGCATGGCGTCCACTCATCGCGGCGGTGCGCTGGTCTCCGTCACCGATCATTACCATAGGCAACTTCTCAGCCGCGACCACTTTCACCACGGGCTGCTAAGAGCAAATCTGAAGATTGCAGCTTTGTCGAAGGCGCGGAGCTTGTCAATATTGGCGGCGTTCCGCGGCACTTTCGCAATCGCGTCTTCTGAGATTTCATCGCTAGAGGCGATACTCGCAAACACCAGGACTATCGCCACACAAGCAATCAATATCTTCTTCATTGTTGGGTTCCTCCACCGCGATTCCTATTCCTCTTCGGGGCCGCCCGGATCGGATGTGCGAGCGGACTTGCGCAGAGCTTCCTGGTAGACCTCGCGGCGGCTGCGGCCGGTGAGCTGCGCGATCAAATCACTGGCCTGCTTGAGGCCCATCCCGGCCTCGCGCAACGCCTCGACCGTAAGACCGGACGCGTCGGACGCGGGAATTTCGCTTTCGGCGGCGCCGGCCACGATCAGCGTAACCTCGCCCTTGAGCTGCGCGCCGGTCGCGGCCAAATCGCGAAGCGTACCGCGAATCGTTTCCTCATAGATTTTGCTGACCTCGCGCACGATCGCCGCCTCGCGATCGGCGCCGAAAATTTCGGCCATCTCGGCGAGCACCTCAGGTAATCGGCGCGCCGCTTCGAAGAAGACTATCGTGCGCGGCTCGTGCTTGAGCGCGGCGAGGGCCTTCTTTCGCGCGGCGGAGCGCGTCGGCAGGAAGCCCTCGAAGCAGAAGCGATCGGTCGGCAGCCCCGCGATCGAGAGCGCCGCCGTCATCGCGGAAGGGCCCGGCACCGACACCACGCGGCATCCCGCGTCGAGCGCGGCGCGCACCAGCCGGTAGCCGGGATCGGATATCGCCGGCGTACCCGCGTCGCTGACGAGCGCGATCGCGGCGCCCTGCTTGAGGCGCTCGACGAGATCGGGCACTCGTTTGAGCTCGTTGTGCTCGAAGTAACTCACCATCGGTTTGCGGATACCGTGGGTCGTCAGCAGCGTCGCGGTGCGCCGGGTGTCCTCGCACGCGATCAGGTCGACCTCGCCCAGCACCTTGATGGCGCGGAGCGTGATATCGCCAAGATTGCCGATCGGCGTCGCGACCACGTACAGCACTCCGGCGTTGGGTTTGGTCATGATGGCTTCAGTCGGGCTCCGCGGCGCGATGCGGCGCGGAGGCGCGGCGGGAGTGGCGTTCGCTATCGTTATCGTTCACGGGCGTGGCGCAAAATCAATCCTGAACCAAATCGACCTGCTGAAACAAGCGGCTGGCGGCGGGGGCGATCGGCGCAAGTTTGTCTCGAACCGCGATCGGACAGTAATATTGTCGGATGACGCGATTTCTCAAGGAGTTCTCGACATGGCGGTAGGGCAAGCAACCATCCTGATTTCGTGTCCCGACCGCGCCGGCATTATCGCGCGCGTCTCGAACCAGCTCTTCACGCTGGGATGCAACATTATCGATTCCGATCAGCATACCGACGCCGACGACGGCCATTTCTTCTGGCGGATTTTTTTCGAGAGCGCGGACCTGCCGATCGCCGAGCTGTCCAAAAGCCTCGGCCCGAGCCTGTCCGGCCTGCTGCCCGGCCCCGGCGCGCGATGGGAACTCTTTGACTACGGGCGCCACGAGCGGATCGTGCTCATGGTCTCGAAGCTCCATCACTGCATGATGGACCTGTTGAGCCGCCATCACTCGCGCGAACTCGACGCCGACGTCGCCGCCGTGATCAGCAATCACGCCGACCTCGAACCGCTGGTCAAACCCTTCGGCGTGCCGTTCATGGTCATACCGATCAGCAAGGAAACCAAGGCCATCAGCGAGAACACGCTGGTCAAGACGCTGAACGACCTCGGCTGCGATACGGTGGTGCTGGCGCGCTACATGCAGATTCTCTCCGGCGACTTCCTGCGCGCGTGGGGCAAGCCGATCGTTAATATCCATCACAGCTTCCTGCCCGCCTTCGTCGGCGCGCGGCCGTACAAGCAGGCGCATGAACGCGGCGTCAAACTGATCGGCGCGACCGCGCATTACGTGACCGAGGAACTCGACGCGGGCCCGATTATCGCGCAGGCGACCGCGCCCGTGACGCATCGCGACACGGTTGCGGAGATGACGCGCAAGGGCAAGGACCTCGAGGTGATCGTGCTCGCCAAAGCGGTGCGCGCGCACCTGCAAAAGCGGGTGCTGGTCCACCACAACAAGACCATCCTGTTCGAATGAGCGATGTTCGCGCCGATCGCCCCTCGCCCGCTTACGGGATAGGAAAAGAAGGAACGGCCTCGCCAAACTAGAAATGGAGTTCTTCGGTTTAGTAAACTCTCCCTTGTGTTCGGCGCTCAGTGGAGCAAACGAGCGCCAAGGTCATTTCTCTTTACCGGCTAAAGGAGCAGCCTTTGGACACGCTGGAACGCATAGAGTGCACGGGCAGGATGACTGCGAGGTCTTTTTAGAATCAGATTGATCGGAGGATGCTTTTTCCTTTAGGTACACGACCTCCATTTGTGACTGATCAGCAACCAAGAGACGATGCTCAGTATTATTCTTGGCGGTCTGCTCCTGCTTGCATTTCTTGCACTCGGGGCACTTCTTGGGATCTTTGCAGGTTTTGCACACCGCCGCACAATCTGTCGACTCCGCGTCAGCACTAT
>JBEKLA010000406.1:0-2736 GCA_050010455.1 Binataceae bacterium (SeqCode)
CCAATCTGGAAAACCTCAAAAAGCAAGCCAAGCTCATATTGCGTTGGCATCGCGAACGGCACTATCCCGTCGCCGCGCAAATCCGCGGGCTTATGCCTCGTTTCCTGAATATGTCCGACTCGGAGATTCTTGCGGCGAGCTTTAAGCTCAGCGATGCGCAAGAAATGGTCGCAAGACAGCACGGCTTCGAGAGTTGGCAAATGCTGAAAACCGGACTTTCCACCACACCGCGCAAGCTTAAGTCGTCGCCATCCAAAGCGACCATTGTCGGTGCGGAGCCGCAACTGCTCGTCGCCGATGTCAAACGCTCATGCGAGTTTTTCTGTGAAAAGCTAGGCTTTTCGCTTGTACTCAGTTACGGCAACCCTCCCTATTATGCGCAAGTGGGTCGCGACGCGGCGCGCCTCAATCTCAGGTGTGTCGAAGGGCACGTAATCGAGTCGACGGTCCGCGATCGTGAGGAACTGTTGTCGGTATCCATGACCGTCGCCACAGCCGACGAGATCAAGCTACTGTTTCTTGAGTTTCAGTCCGCTGGCGTTACCTTTCACCAGAAACTAAAGAAGCAGCCTTGGGGCGCCAAGAATTTCGTCGTTAAAGATCCGGATGGGAATCTGCTGCTGTTTGCTGGACCCGCAAACTAACAGGCACGAAGCCGAAGTGTTGCAGATCGAGTGCGCATCGTCGGCGACTCTTCCATCAAGGCAAAACGCTCGCGACAACCATCAGTTGGTCGGCTGGAAGATCCACGCCTCTCCCCTTACAGTCCGACTGGCTCGTCATCCGCTCGCAGTGGTGCACCTCACTACTGAGCATTCCGCTGCCGCATCCAAATGAAGTAAAATCTTCTGAATGGAACTCAAGGTACTTTTTGGCGATGATCCCGCATTCGTCTTAAGGAGGGCTGACGAGTTTCTTTCGTCAAAGCCAGTTGTGCACAATCTGGTCCTGTCGATTCTGCACGCCCGCGTCGCACACGCCCACCCCGGTCGATATTGGATGGCGCTTTCCGGGGAGAAAACCGTCGTCGGTGTGGTCGTTCAGTCGCCACTGGAATTCCCAGCTACGCTGACGCCTATGGAACCGCGAGTAGTGTTGGCCATGGTGGACGCGATTGCGGAAGCGGGCGTGACCCTACCCGGCGTCAATGGGGACGCGGCAACAGCGGCCATCTTCGCCGGGCAATGGAGTGAGCGATATAAGTCGGCAGTTAAACCCTTCCAGGGGTTGCGTCTCTACGAGCTCCTGGAAGCAGGAGAAGTTCCCCGTACGGAAGGTCACCTGCGGCAGGCAGGCCCGGAAGACCGCAGTCTGATGATTCTCTGGACCCGTGCGTTTCAGGATGAAATTGGCGAATCTGCTGATGATACCGAAACTCGCGTAGACCGAGGGCTGGCCGCGGGACAGCTCTGGCTTTGGGATAAAAAACGCGAGACGCTGTCTATGGCCGTTAGCCGGGAGCCGACACAAGGCGTGGTTCGTATCGCAGGGGTCTACACGCCACCCGAGAAGCGAAACCACGGCTACGCGGCAGCCTGCGTTCATGCTTTGTCTGAACACCTTCGGCGCTCTGGTTACCGATGCATTCTCTATACTGACCTGGGTAATCCCACCTCGAATTCCATTTACCGACGGATTGGGTATAGGGCGATAACAGAAGCTCTTCGTTATCGGTTTGACTGACCCGGCAAACCGGCGGCTCTTGATACTCACACGATATCTTGCCGTGTTGTCGGCTAGCTGGACACGATGCCGGCGACCAAAATCGTGTCCAGGTGGCGCGTTAATCAGGGTCCACTTCAAGGGAAACCAGCGGCGCCATTGGAGAAGGCCGTTGCTCAGCGATCGTAGACGAAGATCGAGTTTCTGTGACAAATGCTGTACGACTTGATAACTTCTCCCGAATTGTCTCCGCCTGCATCGTCCGTCGCGCGATCCGTTAGGCAGAAGGCTTGGATCACCGGATTCTCTTCACGCCCGTGAAGAATAGATTGATCGCCCATCGAGGGCGCGAGCAGTTATTGTTGCTCCAATCTCCGCGATAAGCAGCGGAACCGTCAGGCCATCGAGACGATGGGTCAATTCAAGCAGGAACACGACGGACGATACGGGTGCCTGTGTGGCCGCTGCGAGCAGTGCTCCTGAGCCTGAAATGGGGTATAAAGCCGTTTCTGAGCCAGGCCAGATGCAATTCCAGCCAAAGCCGGCGACGCCGCGGGCCAGTGCAAAGGAACCCGGAGCAAAAGGCCAGCGCGGCGAGTCGAATTGGGACGGAGCTAAGAAAAGGTGGGCTTTCGATTTGGGCGTAGCGCCGGCCCGGTGCCTGCGGGACCGGCGCTACGTGTCAAACCAGGATGCTCCGGAGAGAGAGGGAAATATCCTGGCCTTGCGAGCGGGCGAACTTTCCGTGTTGAGGTGAAACTGCTTTGTCTGTCTTCAGCCTTTAAACTTCAAGCTTGGAATCTGAAGGCGGCAGCTTTGCAGGCTTCGCTGCCGCACTCCATGGTGGCCCCTGTGCGCCCGCATGTCACGGCGACGACTGCGAGGCTTGCGTGGCGCTGCTACTGGAGGTGCCGCCCGTGGTGCAGCCGCTCTGCATTCCGGCGAATATGCTCAAGAGATTATGGGCTGCCGTTGTTTCCGCCGCTCACCGTGATGCCGGTCGAGTAATTGGTGGTTAGCGTAAAGTCGCCGCCACTGCCCGGGTTTATGGCCGTCAGTGAGGTTACGGCGCTG
>JBEKLA010000407.1:0-2727 GCA_050010455.1 Binataceae bacterium (SeqCode)
GGACCATTCCATTAGCGGACAGCGGCACTCAACGTGAGTGCCGCTTCCCTGATCCCACGATGAGATGCTCGCGGCCTACTTGGCCTTCAGACCATCGCGGAAAGAGATCGCTTCGAGTTCGACCCGTACCGCGTCCATGACTGGAACCACGGGCCGCGCCTCGAATGTGAAAGCCGGCAGCATCGAGCAGAACTTGTGAACCGCCAGCGGTTCGTCGCAGTCGAGCAGCATGTATCCGCCCCAATCCCCGACGCGGATAACGAACATTTCGATCTTGAAGTTGTCCGGCGCCTTCCATTGCGTGAAGACTTCCAGAATGCGCTTCTGGGCGTTCTCGTACTCGATCGGCGACCCTTGCGACCGTTCGTTCCAAGTGATGACGTATTTCATTGCATTCTCCAATTGGCTTGAAAATCGGAAAGCGGCGCCGCTATGGCGCCGCTCCGCAAGGATGAAGGGCTAGGCGTGGTAGCTGCCGGCGAGCTTGGCCGCCTGCGGTTTGCCCTGGTGGCCGGCTTCCTTCAGGATCGCCGGTACTTCGGGATCAGAGACGAAGCTCTGCCAGCCCTTGTCGTCCCAATCGAAAATCACCCAGACGCGATCCGCTTCGGCGGGATCGCGAAATACGGTGCATCCCTTGGAGCCGTGTTGCTTTCGCTTCTCGGCGCCTTTGGTGGAGAATACTTTCAAGAATCGGTCGACATCGTCGACCTTCGTGGTTGCGAGCATCATTTTAACCTCCTGCCGCGTCCGGTGCTGAAGTGCCCGACTCGCATCGGCAGGATGCCCGCGAGGCTAAAGCCTCACATGGGGTGGATTCCCTAGGCCCCGTGCATTCCCTGCTGCACCAATCCGCGCTCAAGGGCGTAGAGGGCGGCGCCGGCACGGGTCGCCACGCCGATCTTGGAATAGAGATTCTGGATGTGATTGTCGGCCGTTTTGGGCGCGATTTCGAGCTGGCGGGCCGCTTCCTTGGCGGTGTGTCCGGCTGCGATCAACCTCAAGACTTCGATCTCGCGCGGCGTCAGACCCGCCAGGCGTTCAGCCGTGGCGCGTCGAGCGGGTTGACCGGCGCAGGTCAGGACTGCCTCGACGGCTTCAGCACAGAGCTTTCCTTCCTTGACCGCGCCGCGAAGTTTTGCGGCCGCTGCCGCATCGCTCAAGCCCGGGCGGTGTGGCCGCGCTTCCCGTGCGGTTTGGAATGCTTCTGCGGCCGCAAGGATGCGGGCAGTGGGCGAGAGATCCGGACCTTTTGCGTTGCGGTAATAGCCGCTGCCGTCGAGCCGCTCGTGATGGCGCTGCACCAGCGACGCAACCGCCTTGCCATCGCCGCCCAATGACGCGAGCGCACGCTCGCCATGATAGGGATGAAGGTGGGCCTCATCCGTCTCGCGTTCGGTTAGCGGACCGGCACGCATCCATGTCGAGACCGGTACCGTCAACTCGCCAATGTCGTGCGTATAGGCTGCACGCCGCACGTCGCGGATGTCGGACGCTGGAAGACCTATCTGCTTGGCCGCCGCGGCGGCAAGCGACGCCACCGCGCGCGAATGGCCGAACGTGAACGGCATCCGCATGTCGATCATGTCGGCGATCGCCAGATAAGCTTCCTCGCACGCCTCTTCGTCGAGTATGGAATGCGGCTGGGGCTCCAGCGCCAGAATCGTCTGACGGTCGACCGGTCCGTCGAGGCCCGCGAGCAGCTTGTCGGCATTCGAGAGCAAAAGGTCGACGAGCTCGGGTTCGTAGCCGCCGCCCGCGCGCTTGGCGATTATCTCCTTCATGGTCGCAAATCCATGATGATCGTTGAGCGCGATGGCGTCCTGCGCCATGGTCACCACCCGGACCGGAAATTTCACCGCATTGCCGGAGAGCCCGCGGGGCAATCCGTTCCCGTCCCAGCGCTCGTAGATCTGACCAAGACTTTCGCGGATGTCCTCCGGCAGGCCGATACGTTCAGCGATCCGCTGCGCAACCTCGCAGTGCCCGGACAGGATCGGGATGTTGACCTGCGGGCCCTCGGCAAGGCCGCGCTTTACGGCCTCTTCCAGCTCCTCCAGCGGCGCACCCGCAAACTTTCGCTTGAGTGCGCGGACCAGGAGCTCGACGAATTCCGCCCTGTTGCCCATGTCGATGTGATGGAGCTCGCGGCGAAGGGTGATCTCGTCACCCCAATGCGCCGCCAGCAAATGCGTGTCGGCGTTGCAGCCAATAAAGCGAAGGAGAGCCTGGTGATAGATGCGGCGGCGTGTGTCCTGGTCGAGCCCAGCAACGTCGGCGAACCGCATCCCCAGCACGCAGGATCGCAGTGCGAAGTCTCGGGAATGACCCGTGGCGAGGTCCGTCGCATAGGCGAGCGTCATCAGAAAATCGGCTCGTCGAACTTGTGGTGCTGCCATCTGGGTCTGCCCCCGTATACTTGTCGCCAAGTGTATCCCCGGTCGCTGGACAACATAAGCCTTCCGCTCACCCCGAAATTGGCGAAACGAAAGGGGACCGAATGTCGCTCATTGGCCCGACCCGGAACCGCTCTTGCTGCAAGTGCGTGCGGCAGAGTCTGGCCCGAAGCGACCGTTGCCGTAATGCAGCAATTCGGTCGCTTTCGGGTAGAGTCGAGATGTGGCGCGGTGGCTGTAGGCTGAACATATCTGTTGCCGCCCCTTTCGTCTGGCGGTGCCTTAGTGGTTCGACCGTGGCTCCGTTTCCACATCCCGCTCATCGAACCGG
>JBEKLA010000408.1:0-2700 GCA_050010455.1 Binataceae bacterium (SeqCode)
CATCCCGAGTTTTACGAGCTGAGCGGTTTTCTCGTCAACCGGCCCGGCTTTAGCGGCCAGACCAGCTAGCTCATCGTATGCGCGGCTGATTGCGGAAAACTCCGCGCGGAAATTCTCATAACTTTTGGGGAGCTTTTCCATCGGTTGTCTCCTTTTGGGCAAGAATAAACTTGACTCACCAAGCCCGGCAAACTGGTCTTGACGTGACAGGCCGGTCAAGCAAGTTTCTGGGCGATCTGCTCATCTAGAATTTCCTGGACGGTCAACGGAATAATTACTTTGCCAGTCTTCCGAAAATAGCGGTCGATTTCCGTAAGGGCATCTGAGGTATAACCGAAAGCGACGAGAAAGCCTTTCTGCCGCTCGGCCCGCTCCATCGCGGTTTCAAAGGAATCAACCTTGGGCCGTCCCATCCGATCCGTTTGCTCAACTTGGATCGGATACCAGATGTCCATGAAATCAAACTCTCCTGCTTCACGCCCGCGTGTTCGAGGCACAACCGACACGGGGAAAATTCTGCCGTCGATCCCCATGTCTCCGACTTTTGCTTTGTTGGGGATTCCGCCTACCGCAATAACAGCCCAGTTCTCAAATTCATCGTGAGGGATTTTTCGCAACTGTGCTTCAGTCCAAGGCAGATCGCGGACGATAAAGCCCTTTCCTGTCTGCCAAGGAGATGCCCGGATAGCTGTTGAAATTGAAGTGGCGGCAGTCCTCACCCGATCGAATGATCGGGTTGGTGAAAGAGGAGGAAGCCGCCATGGACAAGATTGGCAAGAGCAGGGGTCGAGAGCAAAGGGCGCAAGGGCAGCTGATACTGCCGTTGCGCGGAATGGCTCGGGAAGCGCTGTGGGACGCGGTGGTGATCTCGGGGCTGGCGTTTGCCGAGGAGGAAATGGAGGCGGAGCGCGCGATGCTGTGCGGGCCGCGCTACGAGCATCTGGCTAAGCGCCAGGCGATACGCTCGGGGCATGTGCCGAGTTCGTTGGTTTTGGGCGGCCGGCGGGTGAAGGTTAAGCGGCCACGCGCCCGCAGCCTGGAAGGCGGCGAGCTGACCCTACCGAGCTGGACGGCGTGGAGTTCGCGCGAGCCGCTGGATGAGCGAGCCTTCGAGCAGATGGTGCTAGGCGTCTCCACGCGCCGTTATGCGCGTTCGTTGGAGCCGCTGCCGAGTACAGTGGAGGTGCGTGGGATCGGCAAGAGCGCGGTGAGCGAGCGTTTCGTGGTTGGCACGCAGCGCCGGCTTGAAGAACTGATGCGGCGCGATCTAAGCGGGCTTGCGCTGGTCGCCTTGATGATCGACGGCGTGCACTTCGCCGAGCATGTAGTGCTAGCCGCGGTCGGCATCGACCCGAGCGGCAAGAAGCACGTACTGGGGCTGCGGGAGGGAGCCACCGAGAATGCCGCAACCTGCAAGGCGCTGCTCGCCGATCTTATCGAGCGCGGACTTGCCACCGACCGGACCATCCTGGCGGTGATCGACGGGGCCAAGGCACTGCACAAAGCGGTCACTGATACCTTCGGCGAACGCGCCTTGATTCACAGGTGTCACGAGCACAAAAAGCGTAACGTCAGCGACGCGCTGCCCGAGCGGATGCGCGCCTCGGTGCGCAGTGCGATGAACCAGGCCTACGCGACGCGCGACCCTAAACGCGCCCGGCGTCTGCTCGAAAATCTTGCGCGCCGGTTGGAGTCCGCGCATCCTGGCGCGGCGGGCTCCTTGCGCGAGGGGCTGGAAGAAACCCTTACCGTGATGCGGCTGGATCTGTCCGAAACCCTTGAGCGCGTACTGTCGTCGACCAATCTGATCGAGAATCTGTTCAGCCGGGTGCGCGATACCGCGCGCCGGGTCAAGCGCTGGCAGGGCGGCCTGATGATTCTGAGATGGACCGCGGCTGGTGTGCTCGAAGCCGAGCGTCACTTCAACAAGATTGCTGGCTATCGAGCGCTGCCGAAGCTTGTCGCGGCGCTTCGCGCTAATGATGCTGCGATCGATCGCGCACGCCAGCTTGAAAACCGAAAGAGAGCCGCCTAAATGACTATCGAGCCGTCACTCAATTCCAACAACGGAGCGGGCATCCCCGTCTGCCAAAGCCGCTCGTCTTCCCGTAGGCCACAGTCGCGTTTCAGCCGTTGTGCCATGACTCGACAGGCGGTCGGCGATATGTCGATTCCAATCCAGAGACGCTTTAGCTGTTCTGCCGCAATCAAAGCGGTGCCGCAGCCGCAGAAGGCGTCAAGCACAACGTCACCCTCATTGCTGCTCGCGCTAACGATTCGCTCTAACAATTGCAGGGGCTTTTGCGTGGGATAGCCGAGCGATTCCTTCGCCGCTCTGGATAGACCTCCTAGCGAATCAATGTCGTCCCATATCGAATCTAAGGGAATGCCTGTTAGTTCGTTCACATAGCGCTTGAGCTTGGGAACACCGCCATCAGGCGGCAGATACACGCGTCCATCAGCAGCGCTCGCGCCAGATGTGGATCAAACGCGCACGCGAACTGAAGGTTAGCGAGCGTGACCTCAATGCTGCGCTTGAGCGGATGAAACAGGACCTGCCGGCGACCGTGGGCCAGCAGCTCGCGTGGATGCGCGAGTCTGGGTTCACAGACGTCGCCTGCTCTTACCGCAATCTGATCTTCGCGGTGCTTTCGGGCACGAAACCCGTTTATGCGCCGGAAGCGCGACCCGGAGCGACCA
>JBEKLA010000409.1:0-2691 GCA_050010455.1 Binataceae bacterium (SeqCode)
AATGGCGCGTCACGACTCTTGCGACAAAAACTCAAGAGTCGCGCCGCGCGCTCTTCTGTTCCCTCTCCTTGTCCAAGTAGAGGGTTAGGGATAGGTCCCTCAGGGAGAGGGTGCGGAAACCCTTGCGGCACAGCGGGGAAAGTTCGAACCAACCCAACTTGCGGCCCCTTCCCGCGGGCAGCGGAGAAAAACATCCCCGTCTGTCATTCCGAGCGCAGCGAGGAATCTACGCGAAGCGATTTTCTGCCTGTCCGCCAAGGGTTTCAGACTCTATGCCACTTCGAGTCTAGCCACCAAGCCGACCAACGCGAGCGCAACGCACCGCCGGCATGGAATGCCGTGGAATGCCGCGTCAGACCAGCTCGATCGGATACTCGCCCGCCGGCAGCACCCTGCCGACGATCGCCGCATCGAGATTGCCCGCCGCCTGCAACTCGCCGAGCAGCGCGATCGCATCGCCCTCGGGCAGCGCGATCAACAATCCGCCCGAGGTCTGCGGATCGAACACCAGCGCCGCCATCTCGTCCGATACCTCGCCCGATATCCGCACTCGCCCGCCGTAGAACTCGCGATTGCGCTTGCCGCCGCCCGGAATCATCCCCGCGCGGCACCATTCGATCGCGCCCGGCAACAGCGGCAAGTCCGATTCCTCGAATTTCAGCGTGACGCCGCTGCCCTCGGCCATCTGCATCGCGTGCCCGGCGAGCCCGAAGCCGGTGATATCGGTTGCGGCGTGGACTTCGTACTTGCGCATCGCGCGCGCGGTAGCGGCGTTGAGCTCGGCCATGCTCTTGATAGCGGCGGCGTACTGCTCGTCGGGAATCCGATCGCGCTTGAACGCGGTCATCAGGATTCCGGTGCCAAGCGGCTTGCTCAGAATCAACGAGTCGCCCACGCGCGCGCCGACGTTGCGGATAATCTTGCGCGGGTCGATCACCCCGGTCACCGCCATCCCGTACTTGACCTCATCGTCGAATACGCTATGGCCGCCGGCGATCACGACTCCGGCCTCGTGCGCCTTCGCCGCGCCGCCTTCGAGGATCTTGGCGAGCAGCTCGTTGGGCAGGCCGGATTGCGGCCAGCACACGATATTGAGCGCGACCCTCGGCTCGCCGCCCATCGCGTAGACGTCGGACAGCGCGTTGGCCGCGGCGATCTGGCCGTAGACGAACGGGTCGTCGACCACCGGCGTGAAGAAGTCGACGGTATTGACGATCGCGAGATCGTCGCTGAGACGATAGACTCCGGCGTCGTCGCCGGTCGCGATACCGACAATCAAATCAGGATCGCCGCTCAATTCGAGGCGGCCGAGCACGCTCTTGAGGTCCGCCGGACCCAGCTTACCGGCTCAACCCGCCGCCTTGCAGCGGGCGGTGAGACGGATCAGTTCCTCGCGCGATTTATTGTCGCCTTCATTCGCCATACACAGATAGCTTACCGCCCGCCCGTCAGCCGCGACAATCCGCCGCCAGCCTGCCGTCTGCATTCCGACACCGAGCCAGCTCTGTCGCGAGAGAGGCCGCGCGGCATGCGGGTTGCGAAAAAGATAGCAACCCGCATGCCGCGCGGATGAGTCGTTACGTCGCGATGCTCTGCCGCAGCCTCCGGGCGTCGCCGACGCGAGTCGTGACCCCCGAATGATCGAAGTAATCGAGCAGCGCGATCGCGAATTTGCGCGACGCTCCCAGCAGGTCTCGATATCCGGCGGCGGTGATCTGCTCGTTGCTCTTGAGGTGTTCCACCAGCCGTGAGCGCGCCGCTTCCAGCGCGCCGCGATCGAAATAAAGATCGCTCGCGATCTTGACCAGGCGGCCCTGCCGCTCGAGCGCCGCGAGCAGGCTCTTCAGCTTCGCCTCGCGCCCGGCGGGAAGCTTGAGCGCTTCGGCTAGCTGCTTCAGATCCGGCGGATGGAAACCCGCCTCCTTCATGACGCGCTCGATATCGGCGCCGAGCCTGCCGTCGTCGCCGCCCAGCTCGACCCGATGCGATTTGAGCCGCAGCACGCTCTCTTCGCGCACGATCTCGGATTCCCGGCTTATGCGATCGATCAGCGCGCGAAACGCGCGCGCTCCGACCTCGTACGGAAGCCGCGTGCGCAGCGCCTCCATCTCGAGCCCCGGCGCGAGCGGCTCGGCGCGATGATGCGCCGCGATCGCGTCGGCCGCGAAGCGCTTCACCTCGTCCCATTTGACCCGCGTCGCGAAGCCTTCTTCGTCGCCGAGCGAGAACTTGATGAAACGCGAGTCCTTGAGCGCCGCCTCGACTTCCGCGATCGGCGCGTTGAGCATCTGCGCGACGCGAAGCGTGCTCACCGCGAAGCTGTCCTGTAGGTTGAGCAGCGCTTCGATCGCGTCCGGGCCGCGGCCGCCGCTGAGCGCCGCAAGCCGCTCGCGATAAATCGCGAGCGGCTTGCGGATGCGCCGGCCCGTGGGATTCAGCACGATACCGCCGCCGATCGTGCGCTGGCTGGTCTCGTTGCGTAGCACGAAGCGATCGCCCGCCAGCGCCACCACCGGATGCTGCAAGACGATCTGCGCCAGCCCCGATTGCTTGACCGCAATCTCGCCCGATTCTTCGAGCACGATCGCGCGGCCGAGCACCTCCGCGGTGCCGATAAAGAACCGAATCCGGTCGTTGGTCTTGAGCGGACGCTTGGCCGCCGGCCGGATCTCGACGCGCGCGTCGAGCCGC
>JBEKLA010000410.1:0-2658 GCA_050010455.1 Binataceae bacterium (SeqCode)
GAAAGACAGTAAAACAACACGAGAATGGCCACAGCATCGCTTAATGCGACGCAGCGATATGTCCGGTTTCGGGGCCAAACCGGAAGTGGCTGGAGGGCGCTCGAAATGACGCGATTGACCCGTTGCGGAAGTCGCGCCAGCGGGAACCTCATTGCCTCGTTCAGGAAAGACCGTCGAGCGCTCACCCTTCCGGCAGTCCAGAGCGCGCTTTCTCAATATGGCGGATGGTTGGACCGAAACCGCAAACCCTCTGAGCCCGAGGATCCACTCGGATACGCGGGGTAGTGGGCACGGCACGTCGGAAAGCTGGTTCGGCTATCCGGCGATACTCGTCATGAGTATCGCTTCGCTTCATCTGGGCTGCGTGCGCGATGCTTGCCCGTGAAAGTTCAATGCCACTCGGCAAGTTCGACTGTGATATTTTCTGGGCCGTACACGAAGACGAGTTTGCGGCTGTGAAAATCCATCATCTTGTTGCGTAGCCGCACGCCGGCGGCGGTCAGCTTCGCGATCTCGGCTTCGAGGTCATCCACGGCGAAGCAGATGTGATTGAAGCCGAGCTTGTTGGGTCTCAAAATGTCGGCGTCGACAATCATTTCGGGGTTGCGGTAGCGCAGCAGCTGCACTTCGGTATGCGGGTTCTCGATAGCGAGCGTGACGTGCTCGGCCTCGATGCCCTTGACACCCATATAGTCCTCCATGACCTTGCCTGAGATCACGACGGACTTCACTTCCTTGAACCCGAGGAGCGCGAAGAAGCGCTTGGCCGCTTCGACATCGCGCACGACGATGGTTACGTGATCGAAGTTCCTGACCATTTCATTCCTCTCCGGTGCGAGGTCATACGTACTCCGGGATTCCCCAGATGCTCCCGGAATTAGGACGAATCCAGACGATATGGAGGATCATGGAAGAAGAGCGAATTTCACAGCCTACATGTCTGCTTGGCCCGTCGCGTCGTTCGTCGCGAGGCAGCAATATGTCCGGAGTTAGAGCGGAAGTGGCTGCCATAGTTTCCGAATGACGTGTTTGACCCCTAGGAGACAGCACCGCCGACGCGCAGAGTATTGGCATTGCCGTTCAGGCGTGGAAAATAGTCCTCGGAACTTTTTTGGCGATTGAAAGATGATCGTTTGCGCCAATTATTGAATCTTGCCCAACGCGTCGACGGCTCTTTGTCGGTGGTGCATGGTCAGATATAGTCACCGCGAACATTTTTGAACCGCAGTGTCCACGCATGAATTAGGACAACGGCGATGCTTCGACGTAACTTCATAACCGCCGCCGGTCTGCTGATAGGCTCCTCGCTTGCTGGCCGAGAGGCCATCGCAGAAGCACCGCAGAGCGGTCGCGACAAGGTTGCGACGCGGCTGCTCAAGGGATTTCTCGCCCTGCCCGGCAAAAAGAGTGCCCAGATCGATGTTGATCCTCCGCGGCATCCCTGGCGGATCGCACACGACCCTGATGCTCTACTCTTCTGCGGTAGTTGCTTCAAGACCTTCGTGCTGACTGCTTATCTTCAGGACGTGGAGGTCGGCCTCCTCTCGGAATCCGAGCAGATCGACATTAACGATGGAATTCGATCGATCGGTGGCGGCGTTTTTGAGTTTTTGACCGGGACAGCGGCTGCGCGCACGGTATTGGAAGCGATGATTGCCCACAGCGACAACACCGCGACAGATGCAGCCATTTCGCGCGTTGGTGTCGACAAGGTCCGAGCATTTCTGTCGAAAAGCGGCGTGACACGAGCGCGTATTCCCGACAGTACGCGTCGGTTCTTTTCGTATGTGGCAGGCTATCCCGTCGGCGTCGACATGGGATGGGCGGGCCTTCAGGCCATAAATGCCGGGCAGAATGGAATGCAACAGCGTCCTGCAATCAATGACCAACAATCCATGGTTTGCCCTGCGAGCGATTTCGTCTCCTATTACAAGCGCGCTCTTGCAGGAGAGTTCTTCCAGAAAAAGGAAACGCTGAGAGAGTTCAAGCGCATTCAGGCGATGGCCGATGCGATTGCGGCGGTTCCAGCCGATACGCCGGCCTATCTCAAGGGCGGCAGCATCAGCTGGGGCGGCTTTTATTGCATGGCGACGGCTGGTCAGATGATTGTGGGCGATACGCGGGTCACATTCTGTCTGAACCTCAATTGGCACGACAGCGATGGCGGCGAAGCAATGGGCGTCTCGGCCTATAAGCAGGCGGTCGCCGACATCTTGAGCCAGATCCGCCAACAGGTGCTCAACACAAAATGCTGACCAGGACATGCAAGGGGCGTGGTGCAGCAGCGGCGTTTGCTCTGATCATCCTGCTCGGGCGGGCGATGGCACAATCCGGCAGTCCCGCCGAGATGGCTATCAGGGACGCACTAGTTACGTGGACACGGCACTTCAACGCGCGCGATACCGGGGAGATTTGCAGCCTCTTCGCCCCGGAGCTGCGCTATGACTACAGGGGGCATCCGGAGCGCGGATTTGAGGACATCTGCGGGCTCTTACGGCGTTCGTTGGCCGACCGAACCAAGCACTATTCCTATTCACTTCAGATCAGAGAAATCATTGTTTCGGGCGATCTGGCTGTCGTGCGGCTAGTCTGGACGCTCAAGATCATTCCGGTCGGCTCAACCGACGCGACGATTTCGGAAGAGCCTGGAATGGACAT
>JBEKLA010000411.1:0-2621 GCA_050010455.1 Binataceae bacterium (SeqCode)
GCGACTTCGAGCGCTACGCACCAACCGTCGCCGCCTTCGTCCGCCTGGCCATGATCCGCATCATGCTCAGGCGACTTGCCGTAAATCCCTTGTCATGAATCCAAACTTCTCGGATGGGCTCTTAGTACTCTAGTCGAGTCCGCGACTAAACTTTGTAATGCTGACAAAGCGTACATTTATCAGCAGCACGATGGAGTTTATCAATTTGCCGCAAGCTACGGATTTTCAGCCGAGCTTTTGGAGTATGCGCGGCAGAATCCGATCACTCCCGGTCGTGGCACTATAACTGGTCGCGTTGTATTAGGAGGTAAAACAGTTCACGTTGAAGATGTTCTGGCTGATCCTGAATTCACGGGCCATGGGTATCAATCGCGTGGCGACTTTCGTACCACTCTTGGCGTTCCACTTACGAGGAACGGCATGACGATTGGAGTGTTTTTTCTCGCTCGATCGCTCGTAAGACCCTTTACCAACAAAGAAATCGACCTGGTAACTACATTCGCCGACCAAGCCGTAATCGCTATTGAGAATGCCCGGCTGCTCAACGAATTGCGCGAATCTCTGGAGCAGCAGACAGCGACGTCCCAAGTGTTGAGCGTCATCTCACGCTCACCGGGCGAGCTTGAACCGGTGTTCGACGCCATGCTGCAAAACGCCGTGCGCATTTGCGACGCCAAGTTCGGCAATTTGTGGGTGCGCGAGGGCGACAATTTCCGCATCGTCGCGATCCATGGCGCGTCGCAGGAATATCGCGACTATCTTTTCAGCGAGCCGCTCGTCTTACCCGACCCGCAAAGCGCCATGGGTCAGGTCGCCGCTTCCGGGCACGTCTTGCAGATCGACGATATCAGCACTGCGCCGACCTACGGCATGAGGATGCGTATCGCCACAATTGAGATCGCGAAAGCCCGTACCCTGCTCGCGGTACCGATGCTCAAGGATAATGAGGTGGTCGGCATTATCGGAATCTATCGCCAAGATGTACGCGCGTTCACCGACAAACAGATCGCCCTGGTGCAAAACTTCGCCGCCCAGGCAGTCATTGCCATCGAGAACACGCGGCTGCTCAATGAATTGCGGGAATCCCTACAGCAGCAGACTGCCACCGCCGACGTGCTCAAGGTCATCAGCCGCTCGACCTTCGAATTGCAATCCGTGCTCGAAACGCTGACCGAATCGGCGGCCCGTCTTTGCGAGGCCGAGATGGCCACCATCGCGCGCCAGGAGGGCGACGCCTATTACTACGCCACGACCTATGGATTTCCGAAGGAAGTCGATGAATACGTCAGAAGCGTGCCGTTGGTGCCGGGCCGAGGCAGCGCGATCGGGCGGTCGATAGCGGAAGGCAGGACCGTCCATCTCCCCGATGTCTTGGCCGACACAGAGTACGTGCTGATCGAAACGCAGCAGAAAGTCGGTTACCGGAGCGTGCTCGCCGTTCCACTGCTTCGCGAGGGAAAGCCCATCGGGGTCATTGGGCTGTTGCGCAGGGAAGTGCGGCCATTCAGCGACAGAGAGATCGAGCTTGTAACGACCTTCGCCGATCAGGCGGTGATCGCCATCGAGAACGTGCGGTTGTTCGAAGCCGAGCAGCAGCGCACGCACGAACTGTCGGAATCACTTCAGCAGCAGACCGCCACCTCCGATGTGCTCAAGGTCATCAGCCATTCGACCTTCGATCTGCAGGTCGTGCTCGATACACTGGTTGAATCGGCAGCCCGTCTGTGCGTGGCAGATAATTCATTCCTGTTTCGACATGAGAGCGGAAATTATTTCTGGTCCGCCAGCTACGGCTTTTCGAGCGAATATCTCGAATACATGAAGGACCGGCAACTGAGGCCAGAGCGCGGCACTGCAACAGGCCGCGCTGCGCTCGAAGGCCAAGTTGTCCATATTCCAGACGTTTTACAAGATTCAGAATACACTTGGTGGGAATCGCAAAGAGTTGGACACTTTAGGGCGGTACTCGCTGTCCCGCTTATGCGTGAGGGGCACCCAATCGGCGTTTTGGGATTAACCCGCTCGGACCCAAGGCCGTTCACGGACAAGCAGATCGATCTAGTCACGACCTTCGCCGACCAAGCAGTGATCGCCATCGAGAATGTGCGCCTGTTCGACGAAATCCAGGACAAGAGCCGCCAGCTTGAAGTCGCGAGCCAGCACAAATCGCAATTCCTTGCCAATATGAGCCACGAGCTACGCACGCCGCTCAACGCCATCTTGGGCTATACCGAACTGATGGCGGATGGCATCTACGGCCAACTGCCTGAAAAGACGATGGGCGTACTAAAAAGGCTAGAGAGTAACGGCAGACACCTACTCGGCTTGATCAATGACGTACTCGATTTGTCGAAGATTGAGGCTGGCCAGCTCATCCTCGAACTTTCCGATTACTCCCTTGAGGATATTGCCCAGACCGCCCGCAGTACGTTAGAGCCCCTGGCGGCCGACAAGAAGCTCGCGTTCAAGGTCGAGGTGGCTCCGAAAATGCCGCCCGGTCACGGTGATGGGCGTCGTCTGACGCAGGTCGTGATCAACCTCGTCGGCAACGCCATCAAGTTCACCGATGCTGGCGAAGTAGTCATCACAGCGACTGCGACCGATGGATCGTTCCATCTATC
>JBEKLA010000412.1:0-2605 GCA_050010455.1 Binataceae bacterium (SeqCode)
TATTGGACCGGTCGATGTCGGCAGCGGCGGCGCAAAGTTCCCTCCTCTTTCACTGCTGCAATGGCCGAGCAATAGAGGCGGGCCTTATCGGTGTTGATGACGCGGGGCTGGGGATGCGATGGATCGCTGAGAGCCTTGCGGAACAGGCGTTTGGCCGCCGCGGCATCGCGCAACGCCGACAGCAGGAAGTCGATGGTGGCACCGGTGGAATCGATGGCCCGATACAGGTAACACCAACGGCCCTTCACTCGAATATACGTCTCATCAACACGCCAGGACTTGTTGGTCGGCTTGAGATAACGGCGCAGCCGCTGTTCCAGTTCGGGACCGTAACGTTGCACCCAACGCCAGATCGTCGTGTGATCCGCCTCCAGACTGCGCTCGGCGAACAACTCTTCGACGTCGCGGAGCGAGAGGGAGTAGCGAAGATACCAGCGCACGGCGCACAGAATCAGCTCCGGCGCCGTCTGCCGCCACTTGAAGATTCCCGGTCGGGTTGCGTTCTTCATCATCTTTTCAGCCTACCAGCCACCCCCACCAAAGTTGCAAGACATCCCTCAGCCGGGCTGATTTGGCGGCGCGGCGATCTCACTCACTGCCGGGCTCGATTGCCCAAGGGATTTTTCGACCTGCCGCGCCGCCCGCGATTTTGGCCACCGCCAATCGCCTGCTGCACATACAAGGGATTTTCTCTCCGGCGCTCTCACGCCTCGTTCTCTGATGCCGGATGCGCTCCGTAGCACCTCATTCCGCTAGCCTTCTCCAAAAAAACGGACGAGTAATTTCAAATACACTGGCAAGAAGCTGGCTCCTTTGGATGCAACAGTTGCCGCCTTTGGGAACAAGTGGACATTTTTTCCAGAGAACGATCAGAAACTTGCGAACGAGCTATTGACTTCAGTTAACAAAATGCTATTCGAGCGCTAACTAGTTGTTTATTCACCATCAGGCAGCCTTAACCGCCAACCTGAGGTTGCTTGCCGAGAATGGGATCGAGGGACAACAACAGCCACGCCTTGGGCGTGCGATCAGCTTCGAGCTTGCCGCTTTCTGTCGCCTCGGCCGCGGCACGGGTGCCGATCGTAAGCGCTTCTGTCACTTGTCGAGCACCCAAGTTCCCGAGCGCAATCTGCAGAACGAGCGCCAGTGCTATAAGCCTAACTTTGTTGATCTTGCTGCTTGGGTGGACGCAAGCCTCCGCAGCAATCACGCCAGTTCTTCAAACGACGACTGCCAATCATATCCTGGCGACCTCGTTCGGCGCGACTAGGTTCGCGCAGGCCGTGACCCCGGCCACTTTGAGCGCTCTCGGCGGGTTAGCGTTCGACGCTGGCGACGTGCTCACGATCGTCGAGACGAGGTCGCTCGCAGATTCCGCGTTCAGGGCGCCCGGCTGCATTATGCGGATGGTGACGGGATGAGGGGCAAGCGCAAACTAAACGCGGCATTCGCGTTGCTGTTGCTGGCGCAGCTCTGGGCCAGTTACGCGGCGGCGTCGCTCGCGCCGCGCTGTTCGGCATCCAATAACAACAGCGGCGGCGCGTCGACCCTCTCGATTAATGTTTGCGGTTCAACTCAAAACGGCGACCTGATGATCGCCGCGATCTTCAATTATGGTGGTGTCGCGCTGCCTCCGGCGGGCTGGCAGTTTATCCGGGACTGGCAGGGGCCGCTGTTCAGTGGCTCGCGGTATATGAGCTTCTTCTATCGTTATGCCTCGAGCGAACCGGCCTCCTACAGTTTCCCGGTCGTCGGTGGCTATGCGGTGGGAGGGATCGCGGTCTACTCAGGCGCAATCGGCTCAGGAGATCCGATCGACGGGATCAGCTTCAATACCGGCACCGGAGCTACTCTTACGGCAAACTCTATCTCTCCGGCTCAATCAGACGATTACCTGCTTACGTTCTTCTTCGTCGATAACAATTCGGACACTGTGACGCTGCCGGGCGGCAGCTTCTCCACCGAGTGGAACATCTCCGGCACGGGCAGTAATTTTGGAGGCGGGCTAGCCGACGAAGCTCTGAGTGGCTCGGGCTCGACCGGCAATGTGACTGCGAGCCAAAGCTACTCAGGCAACTGGGCGGCGGTCCAGATCGCGATCAAGGCGTCGGACGCTGCGGCGCCGGCAGTCACGGTCCGCTGTTCGTCGACCAATGCGGTCGGCAATGCTTCGCTCCCGATCAGTGTCTGCGGCGCGACGCAAAACGGCGACCTCATGATCGCTCCGATCTCGTGGTATGACGGCTGTGGCAGCCTCCAGACGCCGTCAGGCTGGACGAAATGCACCAGCTGCGATGCGGTCGTCGGGTCGAGAGTCCACGGCACGGTTTTCTATCGTTACGCATCCAGCGAGCCGTCAAGCTACACCTTTTCATGCAGCGGCGGGGGAACTTACGGGGGCGGCGGGATTTTGGTGCTGAAGGGTGCGGTGCCTAGCGGCTATCCATTCGACGTCGTTAGCACGAATACCGGCTCCGCGAGCACATCGTGGCTCACGAACAGCATCACTACCACCACGGCCGGGGATTACCTTCTGGTCTTTGTAGCGTCCGACAACAGCGCTTCGAGCGGCCAGGTTCCTGATCCTGTCGACGATCTATGGGAA
>JBEKLA010000413.1:0-2594 GCA_050010455.1 Binataceae bacterium (SeqCode)
CCCCGCGCATCCCACATCCTCCTCACACCGCGATCGCCCACTACTCTACATGATAATCGAATGAGAAACGCTCGTTTTTCCGCATCCTGCTAGCGCTTGATGATTCGACCCAACTCGGTTTAGAGCGCACGCGCGCTTCGTACGAACAAACATTGATGTCGTGGATTAGAACCGCGACGTCGTTAATCACTTTCGGCTTCAGTATCTACAAATTCTTTCAGATCGAAGCGCCGGGCGCCGGACAACAGAATCTCCTCATCGGACCGCGCGAGTTCGCGTTCATGCTGGTGAGCATCGGATTCGCCTCATTGCCGCTGGCGATCCTTGAATACCGCCAGAGTATCCGAGCGCTGGGAGCGCAATACGCCGTCAAGCGGCGCTCACTGGCGGTGCTGGTCGCCGCTTTGATCTCGATTCTCGGGTTCCTTGCACTGCTCGCGATGATTTTTCGTGAATAGCGCTGTCCGAAAAGACAGCATGAAAACCCAGGACCGAGCGGCCGCTCCAACTGCTCGGTCGCGTCGTCAATTTCGGTCACATCCGCGTTCCGAGCCTAAAGCGCTAGCAGAAATCAAGGAGGGTCATTCGTTGAACAAAAGTCTTTGTATACTAGCGGTCGCGATGCTTGGCGCTGCCCTCGCGGCTCCCGCCTATTCGCAAACCGCCGGTTCGTCGGGCGCCTCGGCACACGGCGAACCCAAGGAGCTTCGTGTGGCCGCGCTCCTTGCCGCACCGAGCGTTATGGAACAGAACGGCACCCTGACCGGATTCAGCGTCGATCTTTGGAACGCGATTGCCGCGCGACTGAAGCTAAAGTCGAGCTATCAGGTGATGCCCGACGTGAGCCATTCGGAAGAAGCGATGCGATCCAAAAGCGCCGACCTCACCCTCAGCCTCTTTATAACGTCGGCGCGGGACGAGGAATTCGACTTTTCGATTCCAACCATTCAAGCCGGCCTACAGATTATGGTGCGCGATACGGGCGAGAAGGCGCAGACTGTAAACCCGCTTTGGGACATGCTCCGTCTGATATTTTCGCAAACGACCTTGCTGTGGCTCGGCATGGCCCTGCTGCTCGTCCTCATCCCGGCTCATCTGGTCTGGCTGTTCGAACGGCGGGGCGAGGAAGGCATCATTTCGAGCCCGAACTACTTCCCGGGAATCTTCGAGGCAATTTTTTGGGCGGTATCGACGCTGACGGGATCACCGGAGAGGATGCCGCATCAATGGATGGCGCGTACATTTTCCATCTTCTGGATATTTGTCGGTGTAGTTTTCGTTGCGTTCTACACCGCCCAGCTAACGACCACCCTGACCGTCGAGCAGATTCGCGGCGCTATCGAGGGGCCGGGCGATTTGCCGGATAAGCAGGTCGCTACGGTAGCGGGCAGCACTGCCGTTGATTATCTTCGGAGACAGAACGCACTGGTGCAGGAGTTCGCGACGCCTGATCAAATGTACAAAGCTCTTCTGGATAAGAAAGTTGATGCCGTGGTCTCGGCCGCCCCGGTGCTCCTTTACTATGCGGCGCATGAGGGAAAGGGACTGGTGAAGATGGTCGGTCCCGAATTTAACACTGCGCCGGTTGCCATCATGGTGCAGCTTGACAGCCCGCTTCGCAGAAAGATTAATCTTGCGTTGATTGCGCTTCGTGAGAACGGCACCTATCAGCGGATCTATGACAAGTGGTTCGGCACCCCTTAGGAAGATCCCCCTTTTGATCTCCAAAATCACGGTTGCGAGCTTGCTGCTGAGCGCCGTTCTGGCGGCGTCGGCACACGCGCAACAAGCGCCACCGCCAGCACAACCGCCGACGGGCGTCATCAGCGATCAGGAGTTGGCGAAGAGCGCCCACAACCCGTTTGAAGATTTCGTCAAAGTTCCGATTCAGTCTACGACGGGATTTCAGATCGGTCACAATCACAACGCCAGCGATAGCGTGAACATCGAGCCGCTGGTGCCGTTCGCGCTGAATGCGGATTGGGATCTGTTCGCACGGCCGAGCTTGTCCGTTACTTACCTGCCCAGTCCCCATGAGCAGTTCGGGTTGGAAGACTTGCAAACTTCCTTTTTTCTCACTCCGGCCAAGGCGACCACCTGGGTCTGGGGCGTTGGGCCGATCTTTCAGTTCCCCACCGCCAGCAGCACAGGATTGGGAATTGGCCGATGGTCGGCCGGACCAACCGCGGCGCTCGTCTACTCCGAGGGTCCCTGGTCCAACTACATCCTCGCATACCAACTGATGTCGTTCGCCGGAAATCGCGACCGCGGCAGCGTGAATCAGACCTACATCGAGCCTGAAATCAGCTACAGCTTCGAGAGCGGTTGGTCCGTCGACTGCGATCCCGCCATCACGTACGACTGGACAGCCGACGCCGCCAACGCGTGGACGATTCCGATCGGCGCGGATATCGGTAAGGCGTTCAAGCTGGGCTCCCAGGATTTGAGTTTGCAGGTCGGCGCCTACGATTTTCGTAAATGGGTGACCAATTACATGTCCCCCGATGATCCGCCGATAGCGCAGAATGGGTGCGGAGGTAGGAATCGATGGGGAGAATGGGGTCGACGACATCAGTGCGGGCGCGGCAGATGCG
>JBEKLA010000414.1:0-2571 GCA_050010455.1 Binataceae bacterium (SeqCode)
TGCCATGGCACTCACAATTGTTCTCTCCAATGCTTATGCTGCGATCCTGGCTGCCGTAGTTCAGTATCGCTATCATTCCACCACGTAAAGGATGGTCGGGACCATAAGCAGAGCACGATCCCGTCGCCTGTCAGGGGCCACACCCCGCATGCGGTCATGAACGCCAGCCGCTGCCAACATCGACCGGTCCAATATTTGAACAATATCCTGGAGCAGGATCATCGAGCGATCAAACGACCAGTGAGGCCAAGCAGAGCTTTCGCGAGTTCCGAGCGGCCCGGCGAACGATTGACGGATACGAGGCTATGCACACGATCCGGAAGGGGCAGGCGCGGTGGGTCAGCGACGCTGATGTTCGCAAACAGAATCAGTTCATCGATAAGCTGTATAAGACCGTGAAGAACGCAACCCGACCGGCAATCTTCAAGTGGCGGCAGACGGCACCGGAGCTGATTCTGTGCGCCCCGAATATGATCTCGTCGCCCGATGGCTCCATCTCTTGGCGCATCGGACCTGGCGGAACGATCTTTCGCTCGCATGATAACGTCAACTGGAGTTCCCAAATCAGCGGCGTAAAAGCGGACCTGACGGCGGGAGCAGCCATATCGGCCAACGTATGCTGGGTTGTCGGGCGCGGTGGAACGATCCTGCGCACCCTGGACGGCGAGCACTGGCAGAGGGTGACCGCGCCCACCGACGACGACCTGACCTTGGTATTCGCGGACGGCGCTTCCGCGGCGACTGTGGTTACGGATCGCGGGGTGCGGTTCACAACCACTAATGGCGGCAAGACCTGGCACTCCAAGTAGGAAGTGCCCTGCCTATTTCTCTCGGACCCAAAAAATTCTGCAAGAAGATGCGGCGTTCCCGTTCTAAACGACGGGAGATGCTGTCCGTGTTCGAGCCCGCATGGCCGTTTTTAGCTGACGACGTCAATCGCGACGTTATCAACCGCGACTATATCAAGGCGCCTGCATGTCGCGATCCACGCCTCTTTCAGGTCCTCACACTCGGAATTCTCCTGACGATCGGTGCCTGCTATCGCGACTTCAGTCTCCGCCGCGAACAGGTCATTCTGACTTTTCTGGCCGCAATCGCGACCCAGGCTCTGACCGGTCTGCGTCGACGGAATTCTTCCCCCCAGGGCATCAATTCCGCGCGGCCGACCGGATGCGTCGTTGGAGCAGGCCTGGCTCCGCGATTCGCAAGCAATGCGGCCTACCTCAGCGTGCTCATCACTTCGCTGAGCGTGGCGATCCTGCTGCGCGCCGATAACCTTTGGGCACATCCAGCCGCGGCGGTGACAGCGATCGCGTCCAAGTCAGTTATCCGCTTTCGCGCCAAGCATCTGTTCAACCCGGCTAACCTGGGCGTGATGCTCGGTCTTTTGCTGCTTCCCGGCACTTGGGTGTCTGCCGGGCAATGGGGCAACGACCTGGCGCTGGCCGGATGGTTCATGATGCTCGGCGCGGTAGTCGTTAATCGAGCCCGCCGCGGTGACGTGAGCTGGACCTTTCTCGCTTTTTACCTCGGCGCACTCGCCGCGCGTGTTATGTGGCTGGGCCAGAATCCGGCCGTGTGGACGCATCAACTTGAAAACGGCGCGCTGCTGCTTTTTGCATTTTTTATGATTTCGGACCCGCGAACTGCTCCCGACCATCCACGCGGCCGTATCGCTCAGGCGGCTCTGGTCGCGGCGATCGCGTATGTCTGGCAGTTCGAGTTGTACCGCACCAACGCTTTGTTGTGGGCATTATTTCTCGCCACCCCAGCCGTTCCTTTCTGGGATGCTATCTGGCCGGCACGGCGATTCGAATGGAACTCCAAAGGAGGTCACGATGAAGCCAAGCTTGAAACACTGTCGTGCGTGTGCAGCCATGCTGCTGATCGCCATTCTCGCCGTGGGCATGCCGCGTGAAGCTCTAGCCTTCTGCGGCTTTTATGTGGGCAAGGCTGACGCCAGCCTTTACAACCAAGCTTCTCAGGTGGTGATGGTGCGGCATCAGAGCAAGACCGTGCTCAGCATGATGAATGACTACAAGGGTGACCTAAAAGAATTCGCCCTTGTAGTGCCGGTTCCGGTTGTCCTCAAGCAGGAGCAAATCCATATCGGCGAGCGCGAACTGTTCGCCCGGATTGACGCTTACAGCGCCCCGCGCCTGGTCGAATACTCGGACCAAAGCCCTTGCGCGATACCCTTCGCATCTCGGGCAGCTGGTGCGCCGATGTCGGCTGAGAGAATGGAGGCGCGCGAGTTCGAGACGAAGAGCCTCGGTGTTACAGTCGAAGCTCAATACACGATCGGTGAGTACGACATCGTTATCTTGTCCGCCGAGCAGTCCGACGGCCTCGAGAAGTGGCTGATTGGTAATGGTTACCGGATCCCGACTGGCGCCGCGCGCGCTCTGCGGCCATACATAGAGCAGCAGATGCGATTCTTCGTCGCAAAGGTAAACCTGACCGAGCAGGCCAGGACCGGACTCAACTACCTGCGTCCGTTACAGTTCGCCTTCGAGTCGCCGAAGTTCATGCTGCCTTTACGCCTCGGGATGATTAACGCCAACGGACCGC
>JBEKLA010000415.1:0-3198 GCA_050010455.1 Binataceae bacterium (SeqCode)
ATCAACCACATCGAGACCGACGGGTCGGTTCGCGTCCCGATATAGCTATCGCAAAAATGTCCGCAGAGGCCGCGCCCGAAGAAGAGCAACGCGAGCGCCAGGTATGCCGAAAATGCGAGCAGCCCGTACGGATCACGAGCTTGGCACGGCTTTGCCGCGTGACGCGGGGGCTCCTCTGGCATCGCGGCTGGGATTTTCCCAGCCCAACAGGCATCAGGCAACAGCGAGGCTAATCGTGCCTGGAGCGATCCTGCTTGACCGGCGGAAACGAAAGAGGCAGCCTGTTAGAATCGATCGAAATCAAACCAGCAAAGCAGCCAATGACTTCGTGATGCAAACGGCGTCCCGGCGAGGCGAACATCGATGGAAGCGCGGGGTTGCGGCTTTGTTAGCCGCGATCCTGCTTTTGGCGCAATCGCTTGGCGCGGCGCATTTCCATCCGCTGCCCGCCGCACAGCAGCATTTCGCTAACGCCGTCGTAAGCGCCGACGAGGGGGTGTGCGCGGTTTGCCTTTTCCGCGTCCACTCACCAACCGTTACTGCCGTCACGCCGTCTGCAACGGCGCCGGTGATGCTGGCACAAATCAGCTTCGTCTCGACAAAGTCGCTGCTTCGCGCCTCGCATGATTCGCACTGGTTTGGCAGGGCTCCGCCCGCATCGTTCTGAGTCTCTCCCGTTAACGAAAACAGTGACTCACTGATGCGCGGCGTTTGCCGCGCGCCGTCGCGTGCTTGAGATCGCGGCGGCTGAACAGTCCGCATTGGCTGGAGTTATGCTATGCGACGGATCTCGATCCTTACGGCCGTTGCAGCCGTGTTGATAGCACAGATCGTCATGCCGTCCGCTCGCGCCGCGGAGATATCGGAGCGCGCGGGGCAGAACATTTCCGGTGTGGTCAAAGACGCGCTCGGCAGGCCATTGCCGGAGGTCAAGCTCGCGCTTCAGAACAGCCAGGGCAAAGTGCTCGCGAAAACCGCAAGCGACGCCAATGGCCGCTTCGCTTTTAAGGGGATGGCGCCGGGCGTGTACGCGGTCCTGGGCGAAAAGGCAAACTTTAAGACCGCCACTGCGATCGTGACTGTGAGCGCGCGAGGCGCCAAGCCAATCGAGGTGGCGCTGGAATCGGAGGCGGCGCTCAGTCTGACGGTGGCCGCGAAGCGTCTCAATCAGGCGCGCAACAGCGTGTCACCCGATACCGGTGGAAGCGTCTATCGTTTTAACGAAACGGCAATTCAGGAACTGCCGCAGGGCAACAATACCCAACTCAATCAAGTATTGTTGCAGGCGCCCGGCGTGGTGCAGGATTCATACGGCCAGCTTCACGTGCGCGGCGATCATGCGAATCTTCAGTATCGTGTTGATGGTATCCAGCTGCCGGAGGGAATCACTGGCTTCGGCCAGATACTGAGCCCGCGCTTTGCGCACAGCATCAGCCTGCTGACCGGCGTCCTGCCATCGCAGTTCGGATTGCGCACGGCCGGCATTATCGACATCAAGACCAAAGACGGGCTGCAAGACGACGTTGCCGACGTTGAATTCTATGGCGGCCAGCGCGGGACGGTTCAGCCAAGTTTCGAATACGGCGGAGCCAACGGCAATTTCAATTATTTCATGACCGGCCAATATCTCGGTACCGATCGCGGGGTCGAGCCACCTACGCCCGGCCCGACCGCTGTCCACGACCATGCCGACGAAGGCCAGGGGTTCGGTTACTTCTCTTATTTTCTAAGCCCGACCACACGCCTTAGCTTGATCACGGGCGCAGTGGCGAACAATTTCCAGATTCCGGCGAATCCCGGTCAGCCGCAGGTATTCCAGCTCCAAGGCGTGCCGGTCTATCCGTCGGCCGACGTCGCGGACAGTCAGTTCGAACAAAACTACTTCGGAGTGCTCGCGCTTCAGGGTGTGATCGGGCCGGACTTCGATTATCAAATCGCGCCGTTCAGCCGCTACTCGACGGTGTCGTTCAAGCCCGATTTCGCCGGCGACCTCATCTACAATGGCGCCGCGTCGCGCGTGTTCCGCAGCGATTGGGGCAACGGCGCCCAGCTCGACACGACTTACCGCGCGTTCGCCGATCATACTATCCGCGTGGGCGGCTACTTCGACGCCGAGCGCGCCGAGATCGACAATCACGAGTGGACGTTCCCGATCGTTGGCGGCGTCACTTCGGCCACGCCCGTGCTGATTGTCGACAACCGCGCGCTCCAGACCTGGATTTACAGCGCCTACGCGCAGGACGAATGGAAACCGATCAAGCAAGTCACCGTCAACATTGGCGCGCGATTCGATCTCTACGACGGCCTGGTGCGAGCGGACCAGGCAAGTCCGCGGGTCGCAGTCGAATACACTCCCATCAAGGGCACGACGCTCCACGCCGGTTACGCCCGCTACTTCACGCCGCCGCCAACCGAGTTGGTATCGGTCAGCGCTATCGAGAAATTCGAGCACACGACCGGCGCGCCCGCTTCTACCGGCAATGGCACCCCGACGGTCGAGCGCGATCACTACTTCGACGTCGGAATAACGCAGCAGGTCGCCACCGGTTACGGCGTCGAATTCACGAGTTCCTACGCGCGCGAAAATCTATACACCTACGCCAATTTCGATTACGGCGTCGCGCAAGGCACCGACGTGATTTCGGGGCAGTTCAATTTCGCGCCCGATGAACTTGCCTACATACGCAGCCATTACGTCTTCCTGGATCACGACCAGACCTTCACGGCTTCCTCCGGCGCCGCGTACCGATGGAATGGATTTACTTTCAGCATCGACGGGATCTATGGCAGCGGACTGAGAAAAGGATTCGCCAATACCGGCAACCTGCCCTACTACATCCAGGTCGACGCCGGCATCGCCAAGCGCTTCGTGTTGCCGACTGCGGGGGCGATGGAAGCGCGGCTGGCAGTGGTTAATCTTGCCGACCGCACTTATCAGATTCGCAACGGCTCAGGGATCGGGGTTTTTGCCGCACAATATGGTCCGCGCAGGGCCTTCTACGGCGGACTGAAATGGGAACTGCCGTTCTTTCGCGCACCGGCTGCCGCGCACTAAGGAAGAGAAGTCACAGCACTGAAGAATCGAGGACCAAGCAATGAATGAGCTTAGGACGGCGTGGGAAGCGCTGAGATACGGCGGCGCGATGGTTTATCCGCTGCTGGCGCTGGGAGCGCTGGCGGTGTTGATTATTCTCGATC
>JBEKLA010000416.1:0-2841 GCA_050010455.1 Binataceae bacterium (SeqCode)
GGAACTCCATGGTCGAGCATTTCGCGTGCTCCGGGATTTGCCAGCAAGTAAAGTTCCAAGGCATCAAGTCCGACCGCGTTGGCTATGCTGATCAGGGTCTTTTTAGAGGGACGGCGCCGGCCGTACTCGAGAAGAGCCACGTAAGAGGGGGACGCACCGATCCTGTGTGCTACTTCTTGCTGCGTTAGCTCAAGTCTGCGGCGCTGCTCGCGAATGAATTGGCCGAAGGAGTTTCTTCTCACGGCGCGATTTCTTGCTTGGTAACAAGACGCACATTGGGCACCAAGCGTCGGCCGCTACTCTAGCGTGCGCTTATTTTCTTTTCAAATCGCGAATAGTGAACCCATGGTAAACCTGAGGTCATTCGGTAGCTTCCTCTGAACCCATGGTAAACCTGAGGTCATTCGGTAGCTTCCTCCAAGCACGGCTTGCCGTTTGGAAGCAGGCGAAGACCACGTCGGTTCATAAGTTAAGAATTTGGCCCGGTACGATCGGGAGCATGGAGCGGAAAGGTTGGAAGTGTTGCAACTTTGAAGACGGCGCGGAGGACGCCCCGGGCGGAACTGGGCGGCGGCGGAGCGAAGAATCGCCGCAAAGTGATGGTCACGCGGGCAGGCTACAGCTCGGTCTACTTTCCCCAGCGGCCGGCGCGATAGCGCGCTAAGGTTTCCTTTGTCTCGCGGTTGTTCCAGCAGCCGCGCTGCGCTCGGACGTATTCGTTGAGAAAGCGGTCGAAGGAGAGATCGCAGGAGCGGATTGTAAGGCGCTTGGTTGCCGCGCTCGCGGCCCGGATGTTGGCTGCGAGCTTCTTCGCGAGATCGAGCGCCGTCGCTTCCAGCTGATCCAGGGGCACGACTTGGTTTACCAGCCCCTGCCTGTGCGCTCGGGCGGCATCCCAGGTTTCACCGAGCAGCATCATTTCGCGGGCACCGCCCATCCCGATATGGCGTGGTAGGCGATAGGTCGCCAAGCCGGGGATGATGCCGTGACGAACGGCGGAGAGGCCGAAGGTAGCTTCCTCGCTCGCGACGCGGAGATCGCAGCAGAGGGTGATCTGCAGGCCGCCGCCAAGGCAGGAACCGTGGATCGCGGCGATGGTTGCGACGGGGATCGATTCGATCTTCGCGAGGGCGACCTCCCATCGCTGGAACCAGTTGTCTCTTAGCCGATCACCGGCCAGGGCCGAGAGGTCAATGCCCGCACAAAATGCCCGGCCACGGCCGCGGACGACGATAGCCCGTGCCTGCCTGTCACGCGAGGCGATGGCCGCCGCGCGGCCGAGGTCGTCGACAGAGTCGTCATCGGTGGCATTGAGCTTGTCAGGACGGGTGAGCTCAAGCCAGCCGATCCCGTCTTTGCCGGCGGGAGTATATTGGGCGTGCGGGGAGCGTTTTGGGCGGTGCTTCATTCGTTCCTCGATAAACAGGGCTGGCTCGGCCATCACCGGCGCGGGTCCTTGATCCCGCAGCCTGCGACGGGCAACGCGCGAGAGTCAACGAACGTTTCGCTGGGCGATATCTTTTCTCGGCTCGCAAAGGATACGGCCGGAAGCGTTGTTCACCGCCACCGCTTCGCCTCCGGCTCACGCACCTCGATTCGTGGCTGCTTGTGAAGCTCATCATCCGGAACGAAGACGATGCGCAGCCCCCAGCCGGCGTAAGTGATCAGCAGCCGGCCGAACTCGCTCCACGAGAGCTCCCGGTCGTCGATGTCGATGATGGGGTCGTTGTCTGGCCCGCCGTCGCTAATCACGCACCGCAGAACGTCGCCGCGCGGCGTCCATTGGTGGCCCTCCTCGAAGTACTCGATCTGGGGCCTGCCGGGCGGGATCTCGACCGCGATGTGCTCGTACTCGGCCGCGATCTGCTCTTGGGTGCGAATGCAGTCGTTGAAGCAGTCGAGGATTTGCTGGTCGCTCATCCACTGCACCTCCGGACCAAGTTTGAGGTGGGTCGTCGAGATCCTCGAGTCTCCGTACTCGATGACGGCCGCGTCATTTTTGCGTGTGATTCGCACCTCGTCGAGCGTGGCCACGTGGGGACGCTTGATCTGCATAATGGTTCTCCTACGAGAGATCAGGGATCAGGCTCCTAGACGCGCCTCCGCCTGCAGTTCGAATAGTAGCACTCTCGTGTCCATGAGCATGACGTTTACCTCGATCATCCAGGCGAGCCCGGATTGTCGGCGAGGATCTCGGGCCGGCAGAAGTCAAAATCCATGGACACGATGCGAAGCAGCTCGCGGATCATCTTGGACTTGGTGCTGAGCGTGCTCTTGCGTACTGCAGCAACCTTGCTGAGCCCGTCGATCGTCGGGTTAGGGCGCCGCGTTCAGTCGACCAGGAACTTCACGATCCCCACCGTGTAGAAGACCGCGCCCGCCGATATGCGCGGAGCTTCACGCGCCACCGCCATCAGGGAAATAAGCAGTGGCTTCAGGGAAAGCTTCGGAAAAATGCCTTGCGGCTTGGCGCAACCCGATCATACTGAGGCCCTAAGGATCGCGCCGTCAGGCATTGCGCAACCACTGGTTGAGCTTCGACCACCTGCGCTCAGTGCGCGAATCCTTCACTGCGATCGCCAACGCCCTACGCTGTCCCACCAGCACCACCAGCTCGCGGGCCCGCGTAATCCCTGTATAGAGCAGATTACGTCGCAGCATCAGATAATGTTGTGTGGAAAGCGGAATCACCACCGCTGGATATTCCGACCCCTGTGCCTTATGGATTGTCATTGCATAGGCGGGTGAGACCTCGTCGAGTTCGCCAAAGTCATAGGTAACCGGTCTTCCATCGAAGTCGATTACGATTTCCTGCGCCTCCAGGTCGACGCCGCGCACCAA
>JBEKLA010000417.1:0-2544 GCA_050010455.1 Binataceae bacterium (SeqCode)
GCAGACACCAGCGGCTCGGATCGGTCGCATTGACCAGATTTATTCGGGACGTCGACAAACACCGCGCTTGACGATCTGAAAATCGAGCAAACAAACAGACGAAAGTGAGTGACTTTTTGTTTGAAGTGTGCTAGCTAAAAACACTTGCGCCCCGGAGAGATGGGCATCTCAATCCGGGGCGACTTAAACCGCGTTGGAAGCGCGGGGCCGACATGGCCGGTATTGCGAGTACCAACCACATGCGTACAAATACTCCCCAGCAAACAAAAGGTCAAGCGGATACTCTCGCCGCCGCGCTCGACGCCGCCTATGAGGCCGCCGACGAGGCCGCATTTCCATATTGCGACGACTACGAGCCGCACGACCCCGCCACCTGCCCGCACTGCCACTTGCGTGAAGCCCGCAGCGCCTATCGGGCAGCCGCGCGGGCACCGGTCCTGGCGCGCTTGAAGCTGCTCGACGACATCGTCCTTGAAGACATCCCTAAAGAAAACCCCACTGCTCTCGTAGACCGGCGTCGCCGCCGCCGCGACCGGGCGCGCATTGCCTATGAGCAGGCTGCGGCGACCGGCACGCCACGGCAGCAGGTCGACGCCGCCGCCGCATTGGAGTTGGCGGAATGCGAGTTCGAGATTGTCTATGCGAAATCGCTCGCCGGTTATGTCTACGAGCAGCGGGACGGTTTCTTCGAAGCCTTCAAGCGACGCTCCGCCGAGCTTGAGGAACTGGACTTCATCATCCCGCAGGCAGAATACGAATGGCGACTCGAATACCTGAAGCAAGAAAAAGCCATGTGGCTGGCGGCGCACGCCTCCAAATGGCGGCTCGATTGCCGAGCCTATGTCGAGCGATATGGTTCGCAGTTCGCCAAGGACAACTTCGGTCTGGTCATGTTGATGGTGGGTGACCGGCGCGGTTGGACTATCGGCAGGTTCACCGACTACTTGGAAGGGCTAAAGTCAAAAGAGCGTTTCCACCGCTGGGCGAAGCGCCGATGTGAGGAGTGCGTACAATGACCAAGGTAACCGACGACCCGATACTCGAAGAGAAGTTCCCGCAACGCGAGCCGTGGGACACAGACGATGAGGCGCAAGCCGAAGCTGATGCCGAGCCTGATGAAATCGACGAAGCGGTCGAAGCCAAACAACGCGAGACTTATCCCGACCCGCTGACTTATGGCGAACTGTTGACGGCTGAGTTCCCGCCGAAACGGTTCTTAATCGAAAACCTGATAGTGGAAGGAATCCCGCAGACGCTCGACGGTGATGGTGGCGTCGGCAAATCGCTCACCGCTGAGGGCTTGTCGGTCGGCCGCGCATCAGGGATGCCGATATTCGGCAAGGCCACCATTCAGGGGCCAGTGCTGTTCGTCACCCATGAGGACGACTATCCGGACGTAGTGAGTGGTCTCAAGGCGTATGCCGACTATCTCGGTGCCGACCCCGAGGTCCTGTCGTCAAACCTGAAAGTGTGGTCATTGCAAGAGCACGACATGACGCTGGCGAACGTCAAGGATGACGGCTCATGGACCAAAGGACCATTCTACGCGACCTTCGAGAAAAAGCTCAAGGCAAACCCCGGCGCGTTCGTTGTGCTCGATTGCCGCTCCGATGTCGTGCAGATGAATGAGTTCCTGCGCGAGCCGCCGAACACGTTTTACAAGACGGTGCTGACGCCATTGTGCAAGCGATACGGTGTGACCATCCTGGTGCTCTGTCACCCGAGCAAAGCCTCGATGTCGGATGGCTCATGGTACAGCGGCGGCACTGGCAACAAATCGGCGCTGCGCAACAAGCTGGTGATGAAGCTCGCCGACCCGAAGCCGAACGCGGACCCGAACGGCCCGCGCTTGTTCGGGGTGCTCAAGCGCAATAAGGGCAAGCGCGACGACATGATCGTGCTGACCTTCGACAAGGATCGCGAAATCTTCGTTGCTGGCGACGACGCGACCGTCCGTGTCGCACGCGAGACGATGCACGGAACCATCATCGAAAAGATTAGGACACTGATTAAGGCCGGGGTCCGCGTGCAGATCGGCAACACCGGGCACGGCCACGGACCACGGGAGGTTGCGGCCGCGTTGATCGAGACCGGCGTCACGGTCACCGAGAAGGAAGTCAAAGCCGCAATGAAAGCCGCGCTTGCTCGGCGTGAGCTTGGCTATCGCGAAGCTGCTCCGGGCAGTGCGGTCAAGGCCGGGTTCAAGCTCGACCCGGACCCTATAGCGGAGTTCGATGACGAAAACCCAAGCGACTTTGAGCCGGGAAGCTAAGGGCCAAGGCAATGGCCGCTTTCGGGGGAGGAGCAGACATCACGAATTAGAGCCGTCTCGTCCGCTTTTGACCCAACTGCGACATTAGCCGACTGCTCAACGACCTGTGCCTGAACTCACACGCGGCCCCATCGGGTGTGCTAGTTTGATCCCCTACGATGCCACGTCCTGAGCCGAGGGGGAGGCAGTGAGACGGCGCTCCAAAGCAGGCGGCAAACCAGTTAAGACGCGACGCCGCAAGGCGGTAAAACTGAAGCCCCGCGATGCGCTAA
>JBEKLA010000418.1:0-2537 GCA_050010455.1 Binataceae bacterium (SeqCode)
CAAAGGCGATGCGAACGAATCCCCTGACGGCCGACTGGAACAAATTAGATCAAGCCGTTAGGAAGGCCGGGCAGACCACGTCCGAACTTTAGGCGAGTCCGCTGCATTAGCTAATCCGCCGCGTGTGTCCCTTCCAATACGGCTCCCTTAGCACTCTTTTCAACACCTTCCCGGCCGCGTTGCGCGGAAGTTCGCGCACGAACTCGACCGACGTGGGGCATTTGTAGTGCGCGAGCCGTGCGCGCAGCCAGTTGATGAGTTCCTGTACTGGGATCTGTCGCCCTGGCTTGAGGACGATGACCGCTTTTGCGGTTTCTCCCCACGTCGGATGAGGAACACCAATCACCGCTGCCTCAGCTACGAAAGGATGCTCGGCAAGGAGGTGCTCCGCTTCAGCGGGATATACATTCTCTCCGCCGGAGACGATCATGTCCTTCACCCGATCGGTGAGGAACAGATATCCGTCATGATTCAGATGGCCGCAGTCGCCGGTGCGCAGCCAGCCGAATTCATCGATGGTCGCCGCTGTCGCCTCTTCGTTCATCCAATAGCCCTTCATGTTTTGGGGAGAGCGCACCCATAGTTCGCCCGTCTCGCCCGGCGGGCATGGCTCGAGCGTAGATGGATTGATGATCTTCGCCTCGACCCAGGGGTAAGGCCGTCCGGCAGAGTTCAACAGCGCTTCGCGTGGCCCACTCACCTGGTGGTCGGCGGCGTCGAGCTGTGTAATGGCGCTGGCAGTTTCCGTGAGCCCGTAAACCTGAACAAACGGGCAGCGAAACGTTTCCAGCGCGGCGATCAACAGCGGTTTGGATATTGGCGCCGTGCCATAGAGCACGAAGCGCAGCGACGAATAGTCGTGCTCGGATACGCTCGGACTATCGACCATTGCCCGAATCATTGCAGGCACGAGATTGATGTGTGTCGCGCGTTCATTCTCGATCAGCCGCAGCACGTCAGCGGCCGCAAAGGTGTGCATAAGCACCGCCGTTCCGCCGTGACGCATGCACGCTAAGGCCCAACCGACGCCACCGATATGAAACAACGGTAAGCACACAATTGAACGGGTATTGGCGTCGAGCCGCCAGTACTGCCCCAGTTGGTCGAAAAGAGTGAACAGGTTTCTGCTCGTCAGCATGACGCCTTTCGGCGCGCCCGTTGTGCCGGAAGTGTATAGCTGCAGCGCAACCTCATCGGGCGCGATCTCCGTATTCAGCTCCTCGGCACTTTGCTTCAGCATCCATGCCGTGTAGCTGGCGAATTTGCCAGCAGGTCCGAACACGAAAAGGTGCTTCAGCCACTTTAGCTCGCCGCGGATCTCGTCGATAGTTGCGAGGTACTCTGCTCCGGCAAACAAGACGCTTGCGCGCGCGTCGTTAAGCACGAGAGCTATCTCCCGCGGCGCCAGGCGCCAGTTCACCGGCACACCGACCGCTTGCGCTTTGCTCGCTCCGAACAGGACGTCGAATTGTTCCGGCGAGTTCTTGTCCAGCATAGCGATTCGATCGCCCGACTGGACGCCCAGCGCACGAAGACCTTGGGCTATGCGGTTCGAGCGCATGTCAAGGTCGCCGTATGAGAACGCAGCGTCTCGATATCGCAGTGCCGTACGCGCCGCGTGCGAGGCGGCGCCGCGGCGAACTATGTTGGCGATCGTCCAATACACGGCGGCCTCGGCTCAGCCAGGCAGGCGTACGTCAATGTCGCAGAACCCGACCAAATCATTTTCGGAGTCGGTCGCCTGGACGTTTATCACCACAAAATTGTGACCCGGGTTGAGGTAGTGCAGCTCCTTCACCACGCCTTTGAATGACAAGATTTGTCCGACCCACACGGGTTTCGTAAACTTGCTTTTCATCCGTGTGATCTGTGTTGTCGGTCCCCAGGCGCGCGTGACGACGGACGCCATTAGCGACATCGTCGCCATGCCGTGAAGAACCGTCTTCGGGCGGCCAAACGTCTGCGCCCGCGAAGACCATTCGGGGTCGATATGAATCGGGTTGAGATCAAGGGAGCCGAGGGCATAGCGATCGATGTATTCCTGGGAAACGTCCTGCTTGAAACCATCGAGTTGCATGCCAGCGGTCACATCACAAAAACGAACGGAAGGTTTCACAGGTACTCTCCTATGCATTAACGTAACGAGAAATTTCTTCCCGCGTGGGAGGCAATATGAGGGTCGCCCACCACCTGGCCTTCAGTGTATTGGCACTTCCGCGAAATTCGTTCAGGTTGGTGATGTAATGCTTGCCGCGACGAATGAAGCGATCGACGGGGGTGAACGTCAGCGTAATGCGCTCGCCGACGAATATCGGTTCGTGCAGTTCGATCTCCTGAAAAGGGTTGCGTGCGGCGGGGGTCCGCAGCCAGGTGCCGTGTCCCTTCGGCCCGAGGCAATGGAAGACCACCGCGACCAGAAAACAAGGATGGGCGATAACGTGTCCCGTGGGCGAGTATTGAGCAGCATACTGCGGATCGACCAACAGAGGATCCGTTTCGCCCAGTGCGCGGTTGTAGTACACAAGATCCTCTTCGCG
>JBEKLA010000419.1:0-2530 GCA_050010455.1 Binataceae bacterium (SeqCode)
TTGATCGGAACGAACACCATCACCGCCAATCCGATCACGATCGCGGTGTTGACCCCCACCGGCGTTCGAAAACAAGCAAGGTACAGCGCAACCAGGTTCCAGTAGGACGGGAACCCGAGAAAATAATTGTCAGCCGTCTTGGCGTCGGTCCGGCAAAACCCGTAGGCGCTGGCGAACACCGCGGCGCTGCCCACGGCGAGCCCGGCGTTGCCCTCCGGCAAAAGCCCGGCCTGGATCATCAGGAAGACCGGCGCCAGCACGTAGGTGAGATAGTCGACGATATTGTCGAGCAGCGCGCCGTCGAAGAACGGGATGCGGCGGCGCACGTCGAGCGCGCGCGCCAGCGGGCCGTCGGTCGAATCGATCGCGGTGGCAATCGCCAGCGCCACGAACGCCGAGCGAAACTCATGCGCAGCGGCGAATTCGAGCGTCAGCAACCCGAGCACGCCGCCCAGCGCGGTGTAGGCGTGGACCGCCCACGAACAAGTGAGGCGTAGGCGCTCCCGCGATTGGGGATTTTCGAGGGAATTAGCCGCGCCGCGAAGCGCCAAGCTACTTGTCCGGCCGCCGGCGACGGGATCCAAAATATTCTTCGAGAACGATCATGAACGGACCGCACGCGCGCCGATCCTTGACGTGCACCAAAGCCTCGTCGAGCGACATGCCGCGACAGGCGTGCATGAAAGCGATCGCCAGCGTGGGCGCGCGGTTCATCCCGGCGTTGCAATGCATGTAGACGCGCTCGCCCGCCTCGGTCAGCGCCCTGAGCGCCGCAAGCGCGGGTTCGAGATGCATCGAAAACTGGTGGGCGCTGCCGTCCGGGATCGGCGTGCGCACCATCCGCATCGACGCCTGCGCACAAGCGTCCGCAAGTGCGGCGGCGTTGAGGCCGTAGATACGCAAGTCGTCGTCATCCTGGAGATTGTGGACGGCCGTCACCGCGTGCGTGGTCTTGAGCCAGCCGATATCTTCGACACGCGGATACTCGCCAATCAGCAGCTCCGGCAACAGTTCGGTTACCGAAGGCGGCCGATCGCCGCGCGTCGATCGTACGCCGTTAAGCGGCGTCGCGTTGAAGACCGACCAGTCCATGGAGGTCACTATAATATGAACGCCGCTGATTTCTAAAATGCACCCGGCGCGGTGAAAACGGACATGTGGTGATGGCGCAAGCGGCGAGGCCGAACCCAGGTTTGGCACATCACGGGGCGGCCTGCGTGCTCCCACTCGTAGAGCCAGATCGAGGCAAGCAGCGCGGCGCCGCGCGCGATCTGCCCGGCGATCATCGGGCCGTCGCGCTCCATAAACTCGCTATCGTAAGAATCCACGCCGCCGTGACTTTGCGCGCGCGCCGCGCGATCGCCCTCGATTAGCTGCGTCACAAGGCCGTGCGAGTGGCGCAGCTCGGCGATCGTCGCGTTCCATACTGAATCGATCGCGTGCGTCTCGGATTCGGGCCGCGCCATCGTTTCGAGCCGGCCGACTTCGTTATCGGTCGCGGCCTCGATTCGGCGATGGACGCCACGGTCTTGATGGAAGCCGTCGAAATGGCTGGTGGCGTGAAGCGGCTGAGTCGAATCGCCGACGTAATGGCTGAGATAGCCCGCCAGCATGAGGATAGCCTCGCAACCGCGCGCGTCATCGCCGCCGCCTGCTTCATTACTCAGTTGCTGGCCGAGCTGGTCGGCGAATTCTTCGATCGTCCATGGCAAGGTGCCCCAGCGCTCGACGTTGGCGGCACCGAATCTTGCCTCGGTCGCCGAAAGCGACGGATTGAGCTGCGAGAATGGATTGGGGCCGTAATGATCGGCGTCGATATAGTGGCGGCGCTTTTCCGCTTCGCCGTAAAGTTTCTTGAGCTTGCTGTCGGGCTCGACCGAATATCGCTCGAGGAGTTTTTCGTTCCGCTCGAGGAAGGTCTTGAACTCGGACGAGGGCATCGCAGCGATCGCTAGCCGCGTGATCAACCGATGGGTGCGTGAATCCCAGGCTCGCGCGGGCACCGCGAGCGCTAACATCCAAAACGCCGCGGCTAACGCAACGAGGACGCCAGCCGAAGCGTCGCGAAAAATGTTTCGTGTGCCGAATGCCGCCCGACTCACCCCCACCATCAGCGCACCAGGCAGGGCCGATTATTGCGAGCCTGGCGCGGCGACCGGCTCTGACGTCCTGCCGCGAGCGTGCTCCGGCTTGCGCGTTCGACGCGGCGCGGGCACGTGCACCGCGAGGCTTGCGACCGACTGGCGCAAGAAATCCGCGAGTTTGCGATATGCTCCCGCGCCTTCGCTCTGGCCGGCAATCGCAACCAGCGCGTCGCGCGCGATAACCGCTCCGATTCGCACTTCCACCGGATGGCGTCGCGGCAGAAGTTGTCCTTTGCCGAGGACTTTGAAGCTGCCCTTGATATGGATCGGCAGGATGTCGCATCCGCCGCGCAGCGCCAGATAACCGGCGCCGCTCTTGAATTCGTGAAGCGCGCCGTCGGTTGACCGCGTGCCCTCGGGAAACATCAAAACGCTGCGGCCGGCGG
>JBEKLA010000420.1:0-3400 GCA_050010455.1 Binataceae bacterium (SeqCode)
GAAGCTCGGGATTTTCCAGCTTCACTCTTGTTCGGCGGTGATAGTCCATGACCGCATCGATTCGTTCGCTCTCGTCGAGTTCGAGCCAAATCTGTGAATGGGGTTGCTCGTTTGCTTCATAGCGCATGGCAGCTCCGCCAACCGTCCTGACATAACCGGTGTAGTATAGCCTAGGTCCACCACACGTCCGAAGTTTGACTTATGGCGCCATGGTAACCAACCGCAAGCTAACGATCGAGACTCTGACCAAACTGGGCGCACGCAAGCTCGCCGAATTGCTGATCGCGGAGGCGGCAGGAAACCGGCGGCTAAAGCAAACCCTGAAATTGGCTACTTCGACCGAAGATGGGCCTGCCGCGCTCAGCGCGATCGTGCGCAGGCGGCTCGTCACGCTCGCCAAATCACGCTCTGTGCTGCCCTGCGACAGAGGCCGCGAGCTAATTGCTGAACTCGATGGGTTGCGTAGGACCACAATTGAAACGATCGGCGCCAAGGATTCCGAGCTTGCTTCGTGCTCCTTTGGAAGTTCCTTGATCTCCATCCGTCGATCCTTGAGCGCGTCGACGACAGCAGCGGCCGCGTCGGCTCTGTGTTTCGAATGGCATGCGACGGTAGGTCGCCACAGGCGACCAGTTACAGGCCAGTCCGTTCCTGCGGCAGCTGCGGCAGCAGCGAGAATCCTTTGACCAATTCCTTTTCAGTCGGCAATAGCCGTGCGTCCCAACCGCCGCCGAGCGCTTCGATCAAATTGACGCTGGCAACGAAAAGGCTTTGTCGAATTGCCAGGGCAGCCTGCGCGGAGGATAGTAACGTCGATTGCTCGTAGAGCAGGGTCGTCAGGTCGACCACGCCAGTGCGATATTGATTCATGTAGCTTTCGACCATCCGGTGAGCTGCGTAGACTGCGTCATTCTCCTGCTTTAGCTGCTGCGTGAGAATGCGGATGGCGGCAAGTTGGTCTTCCACTTGCTGGAATGCCGTCAGCACGGTCTGGCGGTAATTGGCCAGTAAACGGCGCGCGCAGCATCGACTTGCGCGCCGCGTAAGCCGCCATCGAACACAGTTTCGGAAGCAGCCGCGCCAAGCGACCAGAGGATGTTGGGCGCGCTGAAAGGCAACGGAACAGCGCCAGAGGCGCCGATCGCGCCACTGAGATTTATATTCGGGTAATACGCTGCCACCGCCACACCAATCAGTGCATTTTGCTCTTGCATTTGGCGTTCCGCGGCCGCCACGTCAGGGCGCCGCTCAAGCAACAAGGACGGTACGGTAACCGGGATTATTGGGATTCCCTGTGCCAGAGGACGCCGCGCGATTGTGAGTTCTGCTGGTGGACGGCCGATGAGCACCGCGATGGCGTGTTCGAATTGCGCACGCTGCAGGTCAGTGTTGGTGGCCATGGCTTGCGTGTTCGAGAGCTGGGTCTGGACCGCGTCCTCATCGGAGTGTGAGACGACCCCGGTGGTAAACTGGTTTTTCACGATGACCAGTGTGCGCCTGTAGTCGGCGATGGTCTTGTCGAGCAGGGATCGCAACGAATCCATCGTCGACAGGTTGAAATACGCGATCGCTAACATCGCTTGGGCCGAGAGCTTGGCGTTGGCCAGGTCGGCGGCGCTGACCTGAGCCGCGGCCACATTGCTCTCGATCTGACGGCGAACCTTGCCCCAAACGTCGGGGGCCCAGCTGCCGGCCGCCTGCGGGTTGTAGATGGTGGTGTAGCCGGACTGCTGGCCGGTTATTTGTGACACGTTTTGGCCGGTGTACGAGCGCGTGACACTGTAGCCGCCCGTCAGTGTTGGGAAGAGGCTTGCCTGTGCCTCGCGGATGATGGCGCGCGCCTGCTCGTAGGCTGCTGCCGCCGCGCTAACGTTCTGGTTGGAAATCTCGACCTGACGCGCAAGCTCATCGAGCCGTTTGTCCTTGTAGATCGACCACCACGGGCCGCGATCAAGCGTGTCGATCGGCGCCGCAACCTTCCAGCCCTTCAATTCCTTGTATCGATCTGGAACGGGGGCGGACGTGCGAGAATAGTCTGGCCCCACTGTGCATGCGGTAAGAAATGTTCCGAGCAGCGCCGCCAGGACGATGGAGCGAAGTGGCGATCGGATTGCTGCGCGTCCGCGGCGTGTCGCACGAGACGAGCCATGCCTCCAGAGACTCAAGTCACTGAGTTCGTCAGCCCGTCGGTTATACGGCCCGTTGCTACATGCGCGATGGGACACTGCGTCGAATGGAATCCACGCCGCGGGCATCGCCGCCCGGGGATCGACGAGCCGTCCCGCCCGCAACGGGTCGACTGTGTTAACCATACAAACGCCTCACACGCGGGTCGCCACGCGTCGTAGTTGGCGACTCCAATCATCCTCGCGGCAGCGCATATACACCCCGAGCCTTCAATGTTTGCTTCCCCGTCACCCCTAAGCCGCTCACGTCAGTTTGTACGCCGCCCCGACCGATCGAAGTCAAGTCTAAAGCTGGCTTATAGGCCCTATGGTAACCTTTAGAACAAAAGTGGGCTGGGAGAAAGGCGCAATGACGGGCAGGGTCGGTCGGCTTGTTCCAACCGAGTAGGCCTCGGGGAAGGAGCAAATTCAACTTGCCTGGCGTGCGGGGTTCCCGACATCGCCGCCTGGTATAGCCCATTGTCCTCTCCGCCAGTCGCGAAGATATTGCTATCCATGATCGACCAGCCAAACGCCTTCACGTCAGTGCCTAACACGCTCCCCAAGCACCTCAAGCGGCTCGAGGCAGAGTCGATCGAGATCATGCGCGAGGTCGTAGCGGAGTTCAAAAAGCCGGTGATGCTCTATTCGATCGGCAAGGACTCGAGCGTGATGCTTCATCTGGCGATTAAAGCATTCCATCCCGCCCCTCTGCCATTTCCCCTGTTGCACGTCGATACGACCTGGAAATTCAGAGAAATGATTGCATTTCGTGACGAGACTGCTCGGCGCCTGAATCTCAATCTTCTCGTTTACACAAATCAGGAAGGGCTTGATCGCGAAATAAATCCGTTTTCTGGATCAGCACTGCACACCCATGTGATGAAGACTGAAGCCCTCAAGCAGGCACTGGACAAATACGGATTCGATGCCGCCTTCGGCGGGGCGCGGCGAGACGAAGAAAAAAGCCGGGCTAAAGAGCGAATTTTTTCATTTCGCACGAAAGGTCATAGCTGGGATCCGCGAAATCAGCGCCCAGAGCTTTGGAACCTATTCAACACACGCGTACGACCGGGAGAATCGATCCGGGTTTTTCCGCTGTCGAATTGGACCGAATTGGATGTCTGGACCTACATCCTGCTGCAGGATATTCCCGTCGTACCCCTGTATTTCGCAAAGGAGCGACCGGTTGTGCGGCGGAGCGATACCTGGATCATGGTGGATGACGAGCGCAT
>JBEKLA010000421.1:0-2523 GCA_050010455.1 Binataceae bacterium (SeqCode)
GGACGTGCTGGCGGAAATCCATCGCATTCCAATTCGATTCAAAGGGTTCGCGACGGCATCGTAACGCCGGGCGCGAGAGGAGCATCTATGGCGCTGAAGCTTAAGCAGACCGTCGAGCAGATGCTGGCGGAAGCAAACGCGGAAATCGAGACGGTCTCAGTCGCCGACGCGATGAAGCTGAAGAGCGATGCCAACGTCGTGTTTGTCGATATTCGTGATATCCGCGAGCTTAATCGCGACGGGCGCATCCCGGGGGCGTTCCATGCGCCGCGCGGGATGCTGGAATTCTGGGTGGATCCGCAGAGCCGCTATTACAAAGAGATCTTTGGCTCGGGCAAGAAGTTCGTGCTGTTCTGCGCGGGCGGCGGCAGATCCGCGCTCGCGGCGCAAACGCTTCAACGCATGGGAGTCGTGCCGGTCTGTCATCTGGGCGGCGGCTTTGGCGCCTGGAAGGCGGCGGGCGGGCCGATCGAGGGCGGCAAAGCTTCGTAACGGGCGCGCGTCGAGGCGGGCGAGGACCCGCGGGTCACTCAATCAGCGCGATCAATTCGAGTTCCATCTCGGCGGTGCGCCGGCCGATACTGGCCAACTCGACGCTCGGTACGATTCCGTCGATCGCGGTCCGTGCCTGGCTGATCGTGCCGACGGCCCATCGCAGGTTGCCGAAGACTTCCCAGAAATGGGCCGCCTCGCGGTCCAAGGCGATTCCGCTCGCCTTTTCGTAGGCATTGAAAAACACCTCGCGCTGGGCGAGCCCTCCCACCGGCTTGTCGTCTTCGCCGAAGCGCCACGAGCGCACGCAAATCCACGCCACGTCTTCAATCGGATCGCCGACGTGGACGAACTCCCAATCCAAAATCGCGCGCGTGCCTTCGGGACCAAACATAAAGTTGCCGACTCGGAAATCGCCGTGGACCAGCGTCCGGCGCGACGACTTGGGCATATGCGCCGCCAGCCATCGCAGCGCGAGCTCGATCGCCGGATGCGGTTCGAGCGCGAGCTCACGGAAGATTTCCTCGCATCGGGCCAGCTCGTCGCGCGCCGGCGATGGGGACGACGTGGGCAGAAAATCGAGATGATGGCGCTCGATGTCGATTTTATGAATTTGGGCCAGTATCGCCGCCAGTTGTTCCGGCATCACTGCGCGCGTGCGGGCGTAAGCCTCGTCCCGCAGCAGGCGGCGAGCGATCGTTTCGCCCGCGATTCGTTGCATGACGAAAAAGTCTGAGCCCAATACAGCCGGGTCCTCGCACAGCCACAGGACTTCGGGTACCGGCACGCCCTCCTGATGAGCTGCGCGCAGCACGAGGAATTCGTCGCGACGGCGATTGACGAGCTTGTGGCCGGGCAAGTCGCGCCGAAGCACTAACGCGCGGCGAGTCGTCTTGCCGTTCTTTGCCAGGGTGGCGTCGAACGACCAGCTCTCGCGCACCGAGCCCCCGGCCATTTGCTTGAGGTTCTCGATTTCGACGCTATCGAAGCCGCCCTCTCGCGCGATAAAGCTGCGCAGTTGGTCGCGCACGCGCTCGGGATCGATCATGATCGGGGCCGTCCTGAATCCTGCACGCTGCCTATTTCCGTTTGCGAAACTTGGGCAAGGTGACTTCGGGTGTCACGTCCTCGAAGACCACCTCGACCGGCAGATCGAGCGCGAGTTCGTCGGGCCGGACGTCCACCAACCAGCTGATCATCCGCACGCCCTCTTGCAGTTCCACGACCACCGGGCTGTAGGGGACGACACTCGCGAACGGCCGCAGCATCGGCTGATGCGCCGTGGTCCACGAGAACACCTTGCCGATACCCGACGATTTGGCCCATTCCCAGTTGAAGGACCCGCAATGCGCGCACATATCGCGCGGAATGTGACGCCACGTCTTGCAATCGGTGCAGCGCTGGAAGCGCAACTCGTGCTCTTTGCAGAATTGATAGAATTCCGCCGCTCGCCCACGCCTGACGGGCAGCGGCAGTTGATATTCGGTTTGTGCCTGCGCGTTTGTCATCTGAAAGTCCTCATCTCCTGAGAATCGCGATACTGCCGTCGCCGAAGTCGCCCCATCCCGTCACCACGCCAATCTTTGCGTCCTTCACCTGGCGTTCGCCGCATTGATGGCGCAACTGCCGCGCCGCTTCGACGATATGGTTGGCGCCCCACACGTGCGCTTCGGAGAGCAATCCGCCGTGGGTATTGATCGGCAATTCGCCGCCCAACTCGATCCTGCCGTCGCGCACGAAATCGCCGACCTCGCCGCGCTTGCAAAAGCCCATCGCTTCGAGCTGCAGCATCACCACGTAAGTGAAGCAGTCGTAGATCTCGGCGAAATCGATATCCGCGTGGCTGACGCCAGCCATCGCGAATGCCTTGGGCGCCGCGTAGCTAAGCCCGATCGCGAACGGCTCGCGGCGTGAGGGTATATCGTCAGCGGGGTAGGGATGGCCCTCGGCAACGCCCGAGATGTAGACCGGCGGATGCTTGAGATCTCGCGCCCGCTCGGCCGAGCTGACGACGATCGCGCATGCGCCGTC
>JBEKLA010000422.1:0-2510 GCA_050010455.1 Binataceae bacterium (SeqCode)
CGACGCGACCCGAGCTGCACGACATCAACGTCGGCTTGATGTTTAGCGGCCCCGTTCCTCCCCGCCAGCTACACGCCGACTTCGTCAAAGAGGTCGCCGATTTCATCGCCGTGCATCGCCACGAATTGCGATCGGAGGACGTTGACTATTGGCCGCCGACCATCTCGACGCCCTTGATGGTCGAGTACCTCCAAGTGCTTTACCTGCGGGTCGATCGGTATGCCGTATGGCATTCCAACCTGACTGCCGGCTTCGTGGCGACGCCGGCTACCTCTACGGTCGCGGATATTGTAGCCGACAAGTCCGCCAGGAATTTTCGGCCGGCGGACGAACTGTGGCTTGCCATTCAATGCAGCACGCGGATATCGGAAACGCTTCTGCCGATCGGGAGCGATGATTTCGCTATGGTGCCGGCATTGGACGGCTTCCGATTCTCGCAGGTCTTTGTGCTGACTTTTTTGGGCGTCTATCAATGGAAGGCCGGAGAAGGCTGGCGCAAACTGACAGGCGAGCCGGATCGGCAATTTTCCGGCGCCGCCAGTTTGTCGGCCCGAGCCAAATAAGGCTCGCTCCTCGCTCACAACATGGCAAACGAGGAGGAGCGCATCGACCCCGAGCTTAATAAGGCACTTGAGTATGCGCAAAGGCTACTCAATGCCGCGATCGACGTCGTGGACGCTGCCTCGTCCTTGCAGCCTAACGAGCAACGTGCTCGGGACCCCAAGGTGGTCGCGCTCACCTTTTTATGCCGAAGCATCTCTAACTTTCGTGCAGCGATGCTTCTCGCCCAGCAAGAGCAGGCAATGGAGGCGCGGGCGCTGGTGCGGCTCCTGTACGAGAATTTGCTTTGGCTGGGTGGGTTACGCGAGCGCCGGGCTGAATTCGTCAGCGACATGATCGCCGACGATAGGCACAATCGCAGAGTGCTCGCAGAGTTGACGCTGAAATTGACCGGCAAACACGGCGCCGATGCGGGCGCGCCGGATGCCCTGACGCTTCGCAATATCATCAAAGAGCTGGATCAGTTACCCACCGGGAAGAAACTGCGGGCCGATAAAATCGCGTTCGGGGGCGTGGTCGACCTCTCCTATATCGAATACCTCCGGTTCTCGCTGGATTCACTTCACTGCTCCGTCACCGCGCTGGGCCGTCATCTTTCCAGCAAGCGGACTGCAACAACAGATGAACTAACGGCGAGCGTGATACCCAACACCACTCCAAAAGAAGTTCTTTCGACGGTGCTGCACGCGTGTCGCGCGCTTATGGGCGCGGTCGTAGCGTCCAATGAGATTGTGGGCTTTACAATCGGAGGCGACCACGTTGCGGAACTTATGACCGAGTTTGAGAACAATGAGTGGGCGCGAACCGATTAAGTATATCGTGACCGGAATGCTGGCGCTCGCCGTTGCTGTTCCGGCATTAAGCTGACCGCGAGCGGCTGGACATGCCCATGCGAAAGAACGTCGAAGCCCACGCGCGCTATTACCGCGTCAAGGAAGAGCTGACCGAATACATCCAGATCGGCGCGGCGTCGCTCGGACTCCTTATCCGCAACGTGTCTGTTCCCAACGGGCCGAGCCTTCTCGGCGGATTCGTCGATGCCTGCGGCGTCAGCCACTGGACATCGGGAAAGAATTACGCAGAACCGGTGCGCAAAACGCACGACGTGAACCGGACATTCAGCCGTTACGCCGTCGTTCAGCACGCCGCCGCGTTCGATCTGTTCAGCCGGAACATCGTGTGCGATTTTGCCCGCTTTTCACAATGGGCGCGAGAGCACGTACCCGGTCTCGAACATGATCATATTCTCGTGCTGTATACGCCGCAGAAGCGTTGGGGCATGAGTCCGTGCTGCAACGAAATGGCAAATAAGATCGGGGACCTGAAGGATCGGTTGCCGGATATGGAGCGGCTTCTTTTGTGGAAGCCGTCGGCGAAGGTGAAGTCCATCGAGCCGTTGTTTGATTTGTGTCGGATGATCCGGAACCGGATCGTCCACGCCGACTCGCTGATCGGCTCGGAGCTTGAGACGTTTTCCGCATCCGCCGCGGTGACAACCGCGCTTAAGGCGTTCCGCACGCATTTTACCCGTCGCGACGCTCCCCCGCTTCCCGTGTTCGAACGAGGCCGGCTGCTGGACCTTTTGCCCGTTCATGCGATCTTTTTCGGGGCCGTTCTCTACGAATTCGCGAAAGAGCTGAATGATCACGTTTGCTCGAACATGACGGACGGTGAATTCATCGACATGGCCTTCTATTACGGCGCGCTCGCGGATTTTCATTCCTACCGGACGATCAGGCATCGGACAGCAGCGGCGCGCGTGAGTTACTTTCTGGACGGGAGATATTTGCTGGGAAAATCGATTAGCCGAGAGGCCGTGATCCGCCGCCTGAAGTCACAGGAGGTCAAGGTACGAGACAAAAACGAAGATATTGAAACCGACTTATGGAAGATCACAGGACAGCGGCATCAGGAGCTTAGCGAACTTGAAAAACCGCAGGAGCCGGTGG
>JBEKLA010000423.1:0-4680 GCA_050010455.1 Binataceae bacterium (SeqCode)
GAGGAGAAAAAGAACTGGACTCAGCGCAAAGACAAGAACTTCACCAGCGCGAGTATTCCCAAGCGGGGTGAGTACCGCGATGTGCTAACGCCTGAGCAAATGAATCACATTACCGGCCCGGACTATCGTGGGCCGCCTTCGTTGCATGCGACCGCGAGCAGAACTTTGTTCCATTCGCCAGCGGTCGATTTCTTCGATGTTGTAACGCCAGCTGACACCTATTCTGAAGGCTGGCAACTCCTCGTTCTTGGACAGCCTGTAAACCGTCGAGGGATGGACGCGCAAATAGATGGAGACCTCTTTTACTGTCAACACGTTGACTCGAGTCATCATGAGTAAAACACCCAAGGTTGATGATTGATCTCGAGTTGGCTCCCCCCATTTTAGACGCCAACCGCTCTCTGCTAATCGCTGATTACGACGATAGGCAGCCTCCACATTGAAAATCTCATGCTGCAAGATTAGTACCGCAGGGAATGCGCAGAGTCGTTTCAAAATTGACCGATTTAAGGCAGCATTCTGTCAACGCGTGTGCCAAGTCGGGACGCGAATCTTCTCCTTTCGACAAAGGGCCACGCAACGGCCCGTGAACGATGAATGTAGCGGTATCAAAAGCAGGGCTGGATGAAGACGCCGCTCGACGGCTGCGCGATCAGGCCTGCGACCGGCCATCGCAACGCAGCTGCGACGCCAGCCAGCTCGCGAACAATATCGCGACGCCGTCGCGCCGGCGCATATTCGGCTTCGCGATTGGCGCATCGCTTATCGCGCACCTCGGCGTCCTCGCCGCACTGACCGCGATTTGTCGTCCTGCCGTCTTCCGACTGCCACAAACCTCCGAGCTGATATATCTGCTTTACACCGGATCGTCTGGATCGCTGGGCTCGCCCGCCGGCGCCTCGGCAAAGCAGCCCGCGGCAGCGGCGGCAATCGCCGCTGCCAAGCCGCGAACTGTCACGACGACGTCAACGACGCGCCACCGAACAAAACCGCCGCGTCAAACCGTCGCGACGGCCCCGATAACTCACCCGATACCGCCGCGTATAACGATGGCGCTTCACACGGATGCGGCTGCGAAAAGCTCGGCTACCGGCGAACACGGCCGCGACGATACCGGCGCGGCATCAGCGCACGGCGCTGGCATAGCGTCAGCGTACGGCATCGGCACGGCGGGGATAGGCAACGGTGGTGGCGCCGGCTTCGGCACCGTATTCGGCGTCGATCAGGTCGAGCATCCTCCTATTCTGCTGCATCGCGTGATGCCGCTTTATCCGGCACAAGCGCGCGCGCGAGGCATCGGCGGCGAAGTGGTGCTGCGCGCGATCATCGCCCGCGACGGACACGTCGAGAACGATATCGTCATCGCGCAGTCGTCGCCGATGTTCGACCAGCCCGCGATCGACGCCTTGCGCCAGTGGCACTTCGAGCCCGGCCGCGATCGCGACGGCCTTCCGGTGCGCGTGATACTCGAAGTTCCGATTCGATTCCAACTACGCTAAGCGAAAGAGAGGAGCGTCATGAAGAAGAGCGACGATCGAATTCTCACCACCCACGTCGGCAGCTTGCCGCGCAACCCCAAGCTTACCGATTTGCTGATTCAGCAGGAGCAGGGACAGAGCGTCGATCGAGCGGAGATCGAGCGCCAGTTCGAGCAATCGGTAAAGCACGTCATCGAAAAGCAGCTCGCAGCCGGCATCGATATCGGCAACGACGGCGAGCAGCCGCGCGTCGGCTTCGACACCTATGTACCGCAGCGCATCCGCGGCTTCGGCGGCGAGACCAAGCGCAAGACGCCGCGCGACCTTGCCGACTTCCCCGACTTCGCGAAGATAATGGAGGCTCGCCAGATGATGCGCGCCAAGGTCTTCAACGCGCCGCAATGCGTCGCCGAACTCAATTACGAAGATTTAAGCGCCGCGCGCGCGGAGTCCGAGCTGTTCCTGCGCTGCACCAACGAGAACCCACGCAAGTTCGCCGAGCGCTTCATGACCGCCGCCTCACCCGGGGTCATCGCCACCATCATGCACAACGCCTTTTACGACTCGCACGAGCGCTACGTATTCGCGATCGCCGAGCAGATGCGCAAGGAGTACGAGCACATCCACGCGCAGGGGTTGATTCTGCAACTCGACGCACCCGACCTGGCGATGGAGCGCGCGTGGCAGTTTCAAGAGATGTCGACCCCGCAGTTTCGGAAGGTGATCGAAACGCCGCGGCATCCAGAATATCCCGGCTGACCGCGTGCGCCTGCACGTATGCTGGGGCAACTATGACGGCCCGCATAATCACGACGTACCCCTCGAGGACATCATCGAGATTCTCTACCAGGCCAAGGTCGGCGCGCTCTCGATCGAGCTTGCCAACCCACGCCATCAGCATGAGCACAAGGTGATCAAAAAGCATCCGCTGCCGGATTCGATGGTCCTGGTTCCGGGCGTGATCGATTCAACCACCAACTACATCGAGCATCCCGAGGTCGTGGCGGATCGAATCTGCCAGGCGGCCGAGACCGTCGGCGATCGCTCGCGCGTAATCGCCGGCGCCGATTGCGGATTCGGCACCTTCGCCGGATGGGAAATGGTTGCCGAAAGCGTGGTGTGGGCGAAGTTCAAAACCCTGAGCGAAGGCGCCGCGCTCGCCACCAAGCGCCTGTGGCGGTAGACGAAAACGATCCAGAGGTTGGCGATAACGCCGCGCACCGCGATTCCGTTCGCGCGCGCCGATACGGTAAAGATGGCGGTGAAGATCGAGCGGAGGTGAGGCGGATGATCGTAGGCGTTCCCACCGAAATCAAGGCTGACGAGGATCGCGTCGCGCTGACACCGGCCGGAGTCGCCGCGTTTCGCGGCCACGACCACGTCGTGATGGTGCAGCGCGGCGCCGGCCTCGGCAGCAATATCCCCGATGAGGCCTATCGCGCCGCGGGCGCGCGGCTGGTCGCGTCGGCGGCCGAAATCTGGAAGCGCGCCGACCTGATTCTCAAGGTGAAGGAGCCGCAGCCCTCCGAGATCCGATTCCTGCGCCCGGGCCTGATTCTGTTCACCTATCTCCATCTGGCCGCGGCCAAGCCGCTGGCCCGCGAGCTGCTCAAGCGCCGCGTCGCCGCCCTCGGTTACGAAACCATCCAGGCCAGGGACGGTTCCCTGCCGCTGCTCGCCCCGATGAGCGAAGTCGCCGGCCGGCTCGCGGTGCAGGCCGGCGCATGGTGTCTGCAAGCGCACAACGGCGGCCGCGGCGTGCTGCTGAGCGGAGCCTCGGGAGTCAGGCCCGGCAAGGTGATGATCCTCGGCGCCGGAATCGCCGGCGCCAACGCATGCCAGGTCGCGGTCGGCGTCGGTGCCGAAGTCACCGTGCTCGACATCGACGCCTCACGATTGCGCTACGTCCACGACATCCTCGGCGGCCACGTCACCACCCTGACGTCGAATCGCGCGCTGATCGAAGAGGAGCTCGCGCTGTCCGATCTCGTGATCGGCGCGGTGCTGGTGCCGGGCGCGCGCGCGCCGCGGCTAATCACGGCCGCGATGGTCGCGAAGATGAAGCGCGGCGCGGCGATCGTGGATCTCTCGATCGATCAGGGCGGCGTCGCCGATACGTCGCGTCCCACCACTCACGCCAGGCCCACCTTCATTCGCGAGGGCGTGGTCCACTATTGCGTCGCCAACATGCCGGGCGCGGTGCCGCATACTTCCACTTACGCGCTCACCAACGCGACGTTGTCCTACGCGGTCGAGCTCGCCGATCGCGGCGTGCTCGAAGCGGGCGCGCTGAATCCCGCGATACGCCACGGCCTCAACACTTACGACGGCCGCGTCGCGCATCCCGCGGTCGCCGACGCGCTCGGGATGCAATCCCACTCGCCCTGGGACTAGCCGATCTTCGGTTAATCGTCCGGCATTAGGCCAGCCGCCCCCTTCGCCGTTTTTGATGTCATCCTGAGAGTTTGTGAATTTTTCGACACCGAACAATGAAGTGGCCTGGGATTTAGCTTCAGCCTCGCACAGTTGTCATTCCGAACGGAGTGAGGAATCCCGAAAAAATTCTTCGGTGGAAGCCGGGATTTCTCGCTGCGCTCGAAATGACGGACCCAGCGGTGGTGTGGAAACCAGGGGGAGATCTCTGGTTGTCCTTAGTCGAAAAATTCACAAACCCTGAGCGCCAACGAAGGATCTCGCGCGGTCCTCCGCGCGCCCGCTGACGTGCGGGGCGGCTTTTTGTCCACGGCTGCTCATCGGCGAAAAAAATTGTTTCACTCCTTTTTCAAAAATCCGTTGATCTCAAAGGATTATGTGCGCCACTTTCGCCATATAATCTCCCGAGATCACTGGAGATTATCCCTAACTTGACACCGGCAAACCCCGCCGTCTAAATTATATGCGACGTGACAGGCTCGGCTCTCAAAGGGGGGTTGTCGCTTGGCTAGTGGTGCTCGTGCTGGCCGGATTAATCGGCGTGAGCGCTCCACAAAAGGAATCCGTCGAACGGGACGTACCTCAAATCGGAACCAGCGATAGCGGGGATGGTCTTGCTAATATCAACTTGATTGGAACGAAACCAGAATTTGGAACGATGTTGGCCAAACTGATCGGAATACGCAACACAGACCAAAGCCCAGAAGCGAGAGATTACTTTCGTATCTTTAGGTACCCTGGGCCATATACCAGTAGGGTTAATTGCGGT
>JBEKLA010000424.1:0-2953 GCA_050010455.1 Binataceae bacterium (SeqCode)
CGCCGCCAGCTTGTCGTCGAGGCTGCGATAGCCGGCCGGGATATTCCAGCGATCGGCGTAGCGCGCGACGATTCGCAGCATCACCTTCTCGCCGCTGCCACCGACGGTGATCGGCGGATGCGGCTGCTGGATTGGTTTGGGATTGTTGGGCGCGTCGGCCACGCGATAGCAGCGTCCGTCGAAAGTGGCGCGCTTGTCGGTGAACATCGCTTTCAGGATTTGCAGGGTTTCCTCGAACTGCTTCAGCCGCGCGGCGATCGGCGGGAATTCGTAACCGTAGGCGCGGTATTCCTCTTCCATCCAGCCCGCGCCCATCCCGACTTCGAGCCGGCCGCTGCTGATTTGATCGATCGTGCACAGCGATTTCGCGAGCAGGGCGGGATTGCGGAACGACTGGCACAGCACCATCACGCCAAGGCGCACCTTTTCAGTTCGCGCCGCGAGCGCGCTCAGCAGAGCCATCGCTTCGAGATGATCGACGTCGGGCATCATGCGCGACCACATGTGGTCGACCAGCCACATCGAATGGTAGCCGAGCTTCTCGAGCAGCGCGGCCCGCTCCAGCAAAGCCTGGAACGACATCGCGGCCTGCGGCGAGAACAACCCGAAATCGATCCTGTTAGACTGCTTCACGCGGCCTCCTCCAGCCTTCCGTTGATGGCAACGAGCCTAGCCAAGTCTTGGCGCGGTTGCGATCGAAAAACAATTGCCGTGCGGCTGTGCCCGATCGCGGCTCAAGCGGCGCGGGGCGGATCGGAATCCGCCGACGGCGACGATTCGTAGCGGCTGCGCGGCGTGAGAAAAATCAGCACCCAGGCCAGCGCCCACATCCCGAGCGCCAGCCCGATTATCCCCCAAGCCAAACCGGAGCGGCCGCGACGATACGCCGCAACCGCGGTCAGCGGCGCCAGCGACAGATTGATAATAATGGAAGTCGCGAGCAGATTGACGGCGCCGCCGTTGTAGCCGGTAAGGGCGAAGCCCGAAGCGAAGCTCATGATCGTGGCTAAGGTTTGCATCCGATTTGCACCCGGCGGCGATCTATAATAATCCCTCGCTCATGGCACGCCGAGACGCAGAAGACCTGATGACGCGGCTGCTCCAGATGAGCGAAGAGGGGCTGGCCAGTTTTTTCGGCGAAGCGATCAAGAACGACGGCCTGCGCCGCGCGCTGGGACGCGCGGGCGAGCGCTTCCTCGCCAACAAGAGCCGTTTCGATCGCAACATCGAGAACCTGCTGGATTTTGTCAGCCTTCCCTCCAAGCGCGATATCCGCGAGCTCAAGTCCCGGCTCGACCATCTGAACGGCCAAGTGGTGAATCTGAGCCTCAAGCTCGATCGGACGCTGGCCCAACTCGAGAAGCCGGCTCCGACGCGCCCCAAAAAGCGCGGCACCCCTTCCTAAGCGCTGGCGAGCATCACGCCGTGCGGGTCAATCTCGCGGCGCAGCAGCCGGAGCTCTTCGGCGGTCGGCGGTGTCGTATCCGGGACCTGCGGCGGCACGACTAAATCGAAGCCGGTCTGGTCGCGCACTTCGGCTATCGTATGGCCGGGATGAATCGACTTGACCCGCATCCGGCACGTCGCCGGATCGAAATCGAACACGCCCAGCTCGCTTAGAACCCATCGCGGGCCGCCGCGGCGTAGCCCCGCCTTTTCGCGCGCTCCGGGTCCGTCGATAAAGCCTGCGCCCGAGATGAAATCGACGCGCGGCACGAATCGCCTCCGGCTGTGCTCCATCAGGACGTACTCGCGTCCGAACAGCGCGAAATGCTCGGGCAACAGCACCGCTCCCAGCATCCGCAGCGTCGGACGATGGTAGTCGCCGATCACGGTGGTGTTGATGTTGCCGTACTGATCGACCTGAGCGCCGGAAGAGAAGCCGAAGTCGATCTCGCCGCGCTCGACCATCGAGAAGATGTCGGCGCTGCTCTGGCGCGCCTCGCATCGCACCGCGGCCAGCGTCGGCCCGGACTCGTGCAGGCCTTTGATGTCTTCGAGCACGGGATTGATGATGTGGCCGGTGTAGAGAATCGACAGGTTTGGCGCGTGAGTGCGACGTGCCAGCGCCATCGCCGCGACCGGAATCCCCACGATCAGCACGCCCGTGCGTCCGCCCGTCGCCATTCCGGTGAAGCCGCGCTCATTGTCGCGAAAATCGCGCGCCAGCGTGACCGCGAGCAGCTCTTCGAGGGTATAGGACTCAGATAAACTCATAGGCTTCACGCTCCGGCGCCGCTCGAGCGCAGTTTCATCAAGCGCGGCAGGCCGCCGACGCGCTCGAGATAGCCCCAGTGATCGCGCACTCCGTAAACGTAGTTTTCGAGATAGTGCAGGAAGCTCTCGCGATCGCGGCTGGCCTGCGCGTATTCGCGGAAGTGCTCGGCGTCGGGACCGTAAAGAGTGCCGAGGCCGCAGGGATGAGATCCGAAGGGAGCCTCGACGACCGCGACCGCCTTCCAGCCCGCCATCAGGGTGTCGTGATGATGGGTGTCGTGATGATGGTGAATCGCCCAGTCGTGGTCGACAATCTGCTCGGCGCTCACGATCACGCGTTTCGAGGCGCGAAGCACGAGTTCGGTAAAGCCGGCGAAATCGGTGCGGTAGGGATGATAGACGTTGCCGTTCTCGTCGGCGAAGGGCGCGTGCAGCAGCGTCCATTCGGGCTGCGCGGCCGGCATCGCGATATAGCGCTCGCCGGTGAACGGGCAGGTCACGTGCGACAAATCGGGATTGACCTTCATGATATCGCTGCCGGCAAGCCCGCGCGTGGGCCAGAACGTAAGCCCGACGCTGGCGGCCAGGAAGCGGTCATAGATCGACGCCTCGGAGTATTCGCGGAAGTGCTCGGCGTCGGGACCGTAAAGAGTGCCGAGGCCGCAGGGATGAGATCCGAAGGGAGCCTCGACGACCGCGACCGCCTTCCAGCCCGCCATCAGGGTGTCGTGATGAT
>JBEKLA010000425.1:0-3836 GCA_050010455.1 Binataceae bacterium (SeqCode)
CGGGCGGACCGGCGTTCGACGTGAATGGCAACGTGATCGGCGTCAACACCGCGATCTACTCGCCGTCCGGCGGCTCGGTCGGCATCGGCTTCGACATCCCGGCCGACACGGCAAAAATGGTCGTGGCGCAGCTCAAGGACAAAGGCTACGTCACCCGCGGCTGGCTGGGCGTGCAGATTCAGCCGGTGACCGCGGGCATCGCCGACAGTCTCGGCCTGAAGAAAGCCGAAGGCGCGATCGTCGACGAGCCGCAAGACGGCAGCCCCGCGGCCAAGGCCGGCATCGAATCGGGCGACGTCATCACCGCCGTCAACGGCACGCCGGTGAAGGACGCCCGCGAATTCGCCCGCACGATCGCGATGACGGCGCCGAACACCTCGGTCAAGCTCGACATTTTGCGCAATGGCCAAGCCAAGACCTTGTCGGTGACGCTCGCGCAGATGCCGAACGAGCAGCAGGCAAAAGCCGATACCGAGAGCGCAACCCCGACGAGCGGCGTGCCGCATCTCGGTCTGACGGTGGCGCCTGCCGGCGCGGTTTCGGGTTCGGGCGGCAAGGGCGTCGTGGTCACGGCGGTCGATCCCGATGGCCCGGCGGCTGAGCGGGGATTTCAGACCGGCAACGTCATCCTCGATGTCAACGGCAAGGCCGTCGCCAATGCCGGCGATGTGGTCAAGGCGCTGCGCGATGCCAGAGCGGACGGCAGGCACGACATCCTGATGCGCGTAAAGATGGGCGACGCCACGCGGTTCGTGGCGCTGCCGCTCGGCGATGCGTGATGAGAATGAGGCCACGCCCATCGACCGTGCTGTCGTCGGCAGGCATCAGATGGGCTGACCTTTCGGGGACGGGCGCTCTGCCCGTCCCCATTTGCATCGCTGGCACCCCGGCCCGAGCAGGATCATCGAGATGGCCGGCGCATAGGTGATCACCAGCAGCGCCGCGAAGTTGACAACCGCAAAAGCCAGCACGCCGCGATAGATCATTGCCATCGTCACATTGAAGACGGCCCGCGCGGCGAACAGGTCGAGGCCGAATGGGCGCAGCTGGAGGCCGCTGCGCAAATCGATCGCCATGATGATGCCGAAGTGGATCGCTTTGCGGTCATGTCCCCCCGACAGTTGCACCCCCGATGGATCAGAGCCGGCGCCTTGGCCGCGCCTTTAACCCAACTTGCGCAGAATCGGGGGTGTGGCATAGGCAAATCAATGCCTTAGCCGAAAAGTCGCCACTACATTTTTGTCGAGAAACTGGGTTCAGGCGCTGATTGCGAGGATTGGCAACTTGTTCAACGCAATCGAATCCGGCCATGCGTTGCGGTCGGCAAGATGACGTCATGGGACTGGATGCGTGCAAGCTCTTCGAGGATCGTGCGCGGCGAGTTTCCGAGGGCGGCGCGCTGTTGCCACATCTCAAGGCTCTTCCACAGCACGAAGGCGAGGAAGCAAACGAGGATGTGAGCCTGGACCCGGTCTTCGCGTTGATGCCAGATCGGACGCACGTTCAGCTGATCTTTCTGGATACGAAAAGCGGCTTCGGCTTGGGTGAGCTGGATGTAAGCTTTCCAGAGCTGTTGGTCGCTCCAATCGCTGATGTTCGAGCGCAGCAGATAGGCGCCCTCCGAGAGCGCGGCCCAATCATCGAACGCGGCGTTGTAATCGACGCGCAGGCGCAAGCCTGCCGGGCAGCCGTCCGGCTCCAGGACGATTGTAAAGCGGGCGGCAGCACGCTGGTTTTGCTGCAGGATACGGCCGATCTGCCGGTTCACCGCCGCCGCATCGAGCCGTTTCTTTGAGCGCGCAATACGGGCGCCGAGGCGTTCGAGCGCCCGCTCGATCCGTTGACTGAACTTGTCGTGCATTGCCTGCTCTTTGCTGCGTCGGTCGGCCGAGCGGCACAGGATCACAGTCTCATCCGTCTCGGGGTGGCGCGTGAGCTTGACCTCGACGCCTTCCTGGACCGCGCGCCAGCCATCGCGACGAGCGAGTTCAGAGCCAAACTTCTTCAGCTCCGACTTCGGCGCACCGATGATGTAGCGCCTCCCGGTCTGGCGCAACCACGCCAGATTCTCGGCGCCAGCCATGCCGCGGTCGGTGATCCAGACACGCCCCAGCACGCCATGGCGGGTCTCCATGGTGGCCACAATTGTCTGCAGGGTCCGCGAATCGTGGGTGTTGCCGGCGAACACCTCATAGCCCAGGGGGAAGCCGTCGAACGTCACCACAAGAGCGATGCACACCTGCTTGCAGTCGGGGCGATGATCGCGGGAATAGCCGCGTTGCGCCTGCGGGTTCGCTGCTGCCTGGCCTTCAAAATATGTGCTCGTGACATCATAGAGCAGCACTTCGTTCTGCACCGCGAACAGCTCTCCGCAACGCTTCGACAAATGCACCTCCAGGGCCGCCTTGTGCGCGAGCAGGTGATCCAGCGCGCGATAGAGCCGATCCTTGTTGACCTCCTCATCACCGAGCTGCAGCAGATCGCAAAGCGCCGTGCGGCGATACCAGTCCTCGGCAATGTGCAGCTCGCTCGACGGCGCGCAGAACCGAGCCGTCACCAGCACCGCCGCCATCTTCGCCCAGGCGATGCGTTCCTGGCCCATCGCAAGCAGTTGCTTGCACAACTCCTCAAGCCCCACCCCGCGCCACAAGGCGAGCGCCAGGTACACATCGCCAAACTGGCGCGAGCGCTCGACGCAAATGCCCTTCAATCGAACGGGAACCGTCAAATGTTCGCTGCCGTCAGCAAATAGCGGCGCTTCTTCAGGGGCGCCGATCAGCCGGCGTGCAAGCGCTCGCGCCTCAATCCGTCCATGCTCATCGAGCTCACCAAGATGCGCAACCGTCTGTTGGATAACGCGCCGTCCGACACGAACGCTACGCACCAGGCACCAATAGCGATGAACCTTCCCGTCCTTCCTGCGAATCGTGTGGCGCAAATACATGCGCCATCTGAACCAACAACGGCCCCTTAGAAAATACCCAAGGTCGTCACTACACGCTCAAATCAGCCTCGCACGCCCGCTAACTACTTGATCCGACTCGCCTCACATTGCGCAAAATCGTGAAATCCACCCCCAAGTTGCGCAAGTTGGGTCCACCCCCAAGTTGCGCAAGTTGGGTTAACTCCGCATCAGCGGATGCGGCTCCCCCCTCCGAACCTCTCTCGCTTGCAGCATGATCCCGAAAAAGCCTGCCCCGGACTTGATCCGGGGCGGCTACCGGTTTTCGGAAAAGATCATGCTCAAGCAAGAAAGGGAGGCACGGAGGGGGGCTCGCCTCTCGGCGCTCCACCGCGGCTCTTGCCAGCGGGCTTTCGCCCGTTTCGCTCAGCTTCAGGCCAGGCTTCCTGGGGACGCGGTCGCGAGCATGCATTTGCTAGGCGGGCGTTACCCGCCCCTACCTGTCCCAGTCCAGTGACAGCACCTCACGCACCGGCCGTAGTACCGGCGAGCATGATGCCCGAAGCTGCCCGGGAGCGGACCGTATCTTTCCGCGCGCGGGCACCGCACTCGCTCCGCATTCGGGAGTACCCTCGGCCGAAGGCGTCCCTCGATGAGCGAGATTCGCGGCTTATAACTGAAATGGTGACGGATGTCAAGGGCCGTCTCTGTATCGGGGACATACGCACTTGTCGTCATCCGCGGGCTTGAGCCGCGTATCCGTGCCGACGATCCGCGCGCGACCTATTGGGCAATTAAATGCACCGTAATGCTACACTAACTGCTTCGCCTCAAAATGGGAATCCAACTCACCCGAGTCATTTACCCGGCACCACTATGAACTGGATGCCGATTGCTTGTTCCAGCTTTGCGACCCGGTTGACCGTTTTCTCGA
>JBEKLA010000426.1:0-2707 GCA_050010455.1 Binataceae bacterium (SeqCode)
GCCCCGGCTGACATCGACGCGTGGTCAGGAAGGAACGGATGATGGGAAGTGATCGGCGACCTCGGCACGCGTGGTCCGCTGCCCTCGCACACACCATCACCAAGCCGGTGATCGCCGTTGTCATGGGCGTCTCCGGATCCGGCAAAACCACGGTCTCAGCCTTGCTCGCGGCCGCGCTCGGCTGTCAGTTCGAGGAGGGCGATGATCTGCATCCGCGCGAGAATGTGGAGAAAATGCGGGGCGGCACGCCGCTGACCGATGCGGACCGGTTGCCCTGGCTGCGAAAGATCGCTGAAGAAATCGATAGCTGGCGCGTGCGCGGCGAATCCGGCGTGCTCACCTGCTCGGCGCTGAAGCGTTCCTACCGCGACATCATTATCGGTAACCGCCCGGACGTGACGCTGGTCTACCTCAAAGGATCGTATGACTTCATCCGCCAGCGCATGGCCGCGAGGCACGAGCACTTCATGCCATTGGCGCTGCTCGACAGCCAGTTTGCGACACTGCAGGAACCGACGCCGGACGAGCATCCGATCATCGTCGATGTCGGCGGCCGGCCAACCGAGATCGCCGCCGAGATCGTGCATCAGCTAGAGGCGCGGCATGGCAGTGGGAGGCCCACCGACCGTCGGCCAGAAGGGCAGGCTCATGACGAGTCCGTCTGAGGCCAAACTGCAGATCCTCGCTGATCCCGAGGCCCTGGCGCGCCGGGTTGCGGATTGGATGCTCGAATTGGCCACAGCGAAGGACGGCGTCTTTGCCGTCGCTCTGTCCGGCGGCTCGACCCCGCGGCGGCTCTATGAGCATCTGGCTGGACCGCCCTATCGCGATACCTTCCCCTGGTCTCAAACGCACTGGTTCTGGGGCGACGAGCGATTCGTGCCTCACGATGACGCGCTGAGCAACTACCGCATGGTACGAGAGGCGCTGCTATCGCGCGCGCCGATCCCCGCCATCAACATCCATCCCAAATCCTTCTATGGCGCGGAGCGCCTCGACCCGGCTCGACCGCTCTTCGATGTGACCCTGCTGGGCCTGGGGCCGGATGGCCATACAGCCTCGTTGTTCCCGGCCACAAAAGTGCTCGCCGAGCGCGACCGTTGGGTCGCCGCCGTCGTCGGCGCAACGTCCGAAGCGCGCATCACGCTGACCTATCCGGCGCTCGAGAGCAGCCGGAGTGCGGTCTTCCTGGTCGCCGGGGAAAAGAAGCGGGCAATTTTCGCGCGCTTGCGGCGCGGCGATAACGACCTGCCGGCGGCGCGCCTGCGCCCGACCGGCACGCTTTGGCTGTTTGGCGACGCCGCGGCGACGCGAGAGGCTGCTTCATGAGGCCTCCGCCACCATCCGAGCTGGACCCGCTGAAGCGGGCCGCCGCGGCGCGGGGCGTCGAGGGGGTCGAGAATGGCATGGTCCTCGGACTGGGCAGCGGATCGACCGCTGCCTTCGCGATCGAGGCCCTGGCCGTACGCATCGCGAAGGGGTTGCGCGTCGTGGGGATTCCAACTTCCGAGAAGACGGCGGCCTTGGCGCGGCGGCTCGGCGTGCTGCTCACGAGCTTTGCCAAGCATCGCCGCATCGATATCGCGATCGACGGCGCCGACCAAGTCGAGCGCGGCACGCTCAACCTCGTCAAGGGGCTCGGCGGCGCGCTGTTGCGCGAAAAGATCGTGGCGAGCGCGAGCGACCGGATGATTGTCGTCGTCGACGAGACAAAGCTGGTTGACCGTCTGGGTGGAAATACGCCGCTGCCCATCGAGATCGTCGCGTTCGGCTGGCAGATCGTGCTCGACCGCTTGGCGGCGGTTGGCTGCGGGCCGCGGCTGCGCTTGGCCGGAGACAAACCTTTCACGACGGATGGCGGCAACTACATCGTCGATTGCGCCGTCGCCGAGATACCGGATCCAGCGGCGCTGGAAGCTCGTCTTTCGGCGATCATTGGCGTTGTCGAGACCGGGCTCTTCATCGATCTGGCGTACAAGATCGTAGTCGGTCGGCCGACCGGCGTGGAGGTGATCGAGAGATGAAGGACGCTAATGGCGATCGAGCGCCGACCCTCCGAAACGGTCCGCGGACCTTGGCGATCGATGTCGGCGGCACCGGGCTTAAGGCATCGGTTCTCGATCAGGCGGGCAAAATGCTGGTCGACCGGGTCCGTGTCGCGACGCCTTATCCCTGCCCGCCAAAAGTTCTTTTACGAACGCTCGTGGCTCTGGTCGCGCCGCTGCCCGTTTTCGATCGAATTTCCGTGGGATTTCCTGGTGTGGTCCGTGACGGGCGAGTCCTCACGGCGCCGCATTTCGGCGACCGCCCATGGCGCGATTTTCCATTGGCCGCCGCCTTGTCCAAGCGTCTCGGCAAGCCAGTTCGTTTGCTCAACGACGCCGAGGTCCAGGGCTTCGGAATCGTCAAGGGACGAGGATTGGAGGTCGTGCTGACGCTCGGCACCGGCGCTGGCACGGCCGTATTCCGCGACGGCGTGCTGATGCCGCATCTCGAATTGGCGCAGCACCCGATCCACGACAACCAGACCTATAACGATTATATCGGCAGCAAGGCCTTGCGGCGCGAGGGCACAAAGAAATGGAGTCACCGCGTCCGCAAGACGATCAAGATTCTCGATTCACTCCTTCACTACGATGTACTGTATCTCGGCGGCGGCAACGGGGATGCAGTCATTGATCCACCAGGGGACGTCAGGATTGCATCG